>CAKQHC010000010.1 GCA_934234005.1 uncultured Methanomassiliicoccales archaeon
GCTTCGAGTTCTTCGAAAGTCATCTTGGAAGCTTCATTTTTGGAGTGGTTGTCGCGAATCCTGAGATATGCTATGACTGCGATTACAATCACAACGATGATAATTACCGCGAATGTCGTCCAGTTGGACAGGATGTTGTCGTCTACGACAAGAGTCATCTCCACGGAATCAAGGAGTATGTTATCTGTGTTGTATACTGAGATAACAATCATATGTTCTCCCACGGATTTGTAGTCGCTCAGAGATACAGAGACCTTTGTGAAGGGGTTGTCTTCGGTAGTAGCAGGGATTGTAACAGGTCCGCTGCTTCCGATTTCTTTTCCGTTGCTTTTTTCGGTAACTTTGACAATAACCTGTGTTTCCGAGGCATCGTTGATTACGTTACACCATACGGAGCCGCCGTTCATGTTGTCAAACGAGCCGCTGCGACCGCTTTCACCAATCGATACATCGGCATCGGAGTTCTCTGCGGGTATGATGCACAGCAACGCAAATGCAACGATTGCCAGTACGGCTATCTTTTTGGCATTCATGTACAAACCTCATGTGATGATTTCTTCTACGCGTTCCTGTTCTATAGCTCTTCTGATTTCCATCGAGACGCGCCTTCCGGTGGACATCTCTTTCCTCCACAGTGCGTTTCCGTAAGGATGTCCCACGGCCATGTGGACGTTGGTTCCTCCGCCGATTCTGGGCGCGACATCATACACATAGAAGTTCAGATCTTTGTCGACGCATGTCTGCAGACAGAACGGTCCTATAACTCCTGGGTCATAGTATTTCTTGGTAGCTTCGATGTACTTTTCTGCCATTGCAAACGCTTTGTCGAGAAGAGATTCTCTCAGCGTAGCGGAGTTGTGTCCGCATACCGTGTATTCGGGAATAATTCCGTCATTTTCAAGTTCGACCTGTTGTTTTCCAGGAAGTCTGCAGTAACCGTCAAGCGACGATTCGAATCTCCAGTCGATACCCAGAAGTTCAAGCTGTTCCCCTTTCTCTTCGAGAGGCGAGCGGAAGAAGTCCAGGTTGAATACGGGGCCGATGATGTATTGCTCCATCCTTGCATGTTCCACAAAATCGGGTTCAATGACGCCCTGTTTAATCAATTCATTGGATTTCTCGACGAATTGGTCATAATCTTTTGCGGTGAAGAATCCTCTTTCCAGTTTCTTCTTTGCATGGTGTACTTTGATAATGGTGAGTCCGTCTATGTCTTCGGGCTTTTCTACTTTTTTCGGGAACGGCATTCCGGCTTTTTCCAGAATCCAGTAGTAGTCTCTCTCGTCTCCTCTTTCTTCGGATCTAAGCAGATTTCTGCTTCCGAACATCGGTACGGCAAAATCGTTTTCAACAGCATCGATCCCGGAGTATGATACAAAAGACCTGTTGGGAACGAAAATGGCATTTTTATCCATGAGCTGCTGCTGTGCCTGGGGTTGGATGATGTCTTTGAATTTGTCCAGCATTATGGTCTCGTCGACGACACCGCGGTAGCATGTACCGTTTTGGTCTCTGAATGCTTTGAAATATCTGGCGAATGTGTTCTCCCTTCCTTTCTGACAGACCGCAACGGTATGGAATCCTTCGGATATTGCTCCGTCGCATGTGTCAAGGGCAGAGTGGGATGCCACAACACCGATCTTGGCTTTCTTGAGATCGTATTTCTCAAGATTGCCCAGAACTTCATCTCTGCTGATCATTATGTTTCCTCGTTCGCTGGTATCCTCTACATTGTATTAAGGATTGGGTATGCATACGGTAAAAAACGTCAAAACACCCAACGAACAAGAGATGCAGTGGAAGAATGGTAGCCTCGCGCAGATTCGAACTGCGGTCGCAGGATCCAGAGTCCCGCATGATTGACCACTACACTACGAGGCTATCAAGCCCAGATATTAGGCTATTGTTTTAAAAGTTTTCGATGCGGGTATTCACACCGGAGCCATGCGGGAAGCCATCAACCGTTGTTCTGAGTTTATTCAGAAGGCGTGCGGCAGAGCGGCCTTTGGACGTGACATGGAATTTCTTGGCGGTGTGACCCTTCTTTTCTACCGTCATCTGAACCAAGCCGCAGTCAATCAATTCTTTGATTACTTTACTCATTGTGCGATGGCTTGTGCACACGGTAAGGAGGTCCACAACACACACTGTTCCCATATCATATATGTAGCACAGCAACCCCGCGGAATAATCGTGGGAAAATACCCAATCATAACCTTTTGGATTCGGACGACCGATCATCCTCCCGACATATCGAGTTAACATAGGTATTGTTTTCCTTACATTTGTGTAAGTCGATTAGCACTCACTCAATTTTCGTGTAACCGTTTATGATGTCGGCACAGACCTGCAGATGTCTTGCGACTGCCTCTCCTTTTCTGGTGAGTCTGACGTGTATCGACGGGCGCGGTTCGAAGACATATTCCATATCAATCAAACCCTCATCTTTCAGCACATTCGCGCAGTCTTTGAGAGACTTGTAGTTCGGGATGTATTCCTGCATTGAGGTAATGCATACTTCGTTTCCGCATCCGAGACCTAGGATGAAAGTCGCGGTGCATTTCATATCCAATAATTTGCATGGTTTGGTTACCATGACCCCTATATTGAAAGGATATTTAACCACAATATTTTCACAAACTGCAAATAGATTACACTTTTGTAAACTTTGATTGACGGAATATTCTACGGTTACAGAGGCATGTTAAAAAAACCGGGCCGTTTAAATCCGGCCCGGAAGAGAAAAAAAATCATTGAACGGCTTCGCGGACCTTTTCGAAAATCTCGTCGATGGTTCCGATTCCGGGAATAGTTACGAGCGTCCCTTTTTTGGCATAATAGTCGATAAGGGGCATTGTGTTTTCGCGGTAGACTTTCAGTCTGTTGGAAACGGTTTCTTCCTTGTCGTCGTCTCTCTGATAGAGTTCTGCGCCACATTTGTCGCAGATTCCGGATTTTGAGGGAGGTTTGGTTTCAAGATGGTATACAGCATTACAGTTGGGGCAAGAACGCCTTTTAGTGAGTCTGGAAACAAGTTCTTCGTCCGGTACATCGAGGTTCAGGGCCAGGTCAACATTGAGCTGTTCTGCGAGAGCATCGGCCTGCTGCACAGTTCTCGGGAAACCGTCGAGGATAACCCCTCCGTCTGCTTCGGCAATTTTTTCTTTCATAAGTCCGATGATAAGATCGTTGGGTACGAGAGCTCCCGCATCCATATATTCCTTAGCCTTCATTCCAAGTTCGGTTTTGTTTCTGACGGCTTCACGCAACATATCTCCCGTGGAGAGCCTTACAAACCCGAGCTCGTCACTGAGCTTTTCGCCCTGTGTTCCTTTACCCGATCCCGGTGGGCCCAGAAGAACAATCGTTGACTTCATGACCCGTCCGATTATATTCTTATATTTATAAGTGGACGTGTTGCACGGCCTGTTTTCTGCGGACAGTCTTTTATCTTAGTATATCAATCGCGCACGTAGGTAAATATCATGGATGAAAAAATCGTCAGGGAAATCGAGGAAGTAGTCGGAAAAGACGGCTATTCCATTGATCCGTCCGTTTTATACACGTACGGTTTTGATGCATCGATCTTCCACAACACGCCTGATATAGTTGTTCAGCCCGTTTCCACCGAGCAAGTATCGGAAATCATGAAAATCGCCACTAAATACAAAATCCCGGTTGTTCCGCGCGGTGCGGGTACCGGACTGTGCGGTTCGGCAGTACCCATAAAGGGCGGAATAGTGTTGGCGATGCAGAAGATGAATCGTGTTCTGAACATCAGCGTTGCCGATTTATGGGTAGATGTGGAGGCAGGATGCGTGTACAACGATCTCAACAATGAGCTTGGAAAATACGGGTTCTTCTTCCCTCCTTCTCCGGGTTCGGCCGAAGCCTGCCAAATCGGAGGAATGGTGGCGACAAACGCTTCCGGAATGCGTGCTGTCAAATACGGGGCAACCAGAGATTTTGTTCTCGGACTTACATTCGTCAAAGCCGACGGAGAAATAGTGCGCTGCGGAACCAGGACAATTAAGGATGCGTCCGGATACCAGTTGGCGCGTTTGATGTGTGGATCCGAAGGTACGCTCGGAGTTATAACGGAAGTTACGCTGAAGATGACCACCAAACCCAAAAAGTCGGCATCATGTCTGTGTTGTTTCAATACGGTAGAGGATGCCGGAAGATGCATATCGGCCATTATCGCCAAACCGCTCATTCCTGCTTCCTGCGAACTCATGGATTCGGTAAGCATAAATGCCGTTAACAAGGCCCGCGGAAATCCGTTACCCGATTGCGGTGCATTGTGTATCGTGGAATGCGACGGCGAAACGGACGAAATTATCGACAGGGATATCGCTATCGTTGCCGAAGTGGCCAAGGAGATCGGTGCGATTGAAGTTATACCCACCAAAGACAAAAAACTCGTTGCACAGTGGACCGACGCAAGAAAATCAGTTATGACCTCGCTGTCCGCGCTTAAGCCCGGATGTTCATCGGTATCTCTCGCGGACGACATGGGCGTACCTGTGTCCCAGGTTCCAAAAGCCGTTAAGGCTTTCCAGGAGATTGCAGACAAGTATCGTGTCACCGTTGCTACATACGGCCATGCATCTGACGGCAACCTTCACACCAAAATGGTAATCGATCCCACGGACAAAGACGAGTGGGACAGAGGAGTGAAGGCCGTTAACGAGATTTTTGATGTGTGCATCGAACTCGGAGGTACCGTTACCGGAGAACACGGAGTCGGTATTTCGAAGGCACCCAATTATCAAAAAGAAAGGGCAAGCGAGCTTTCGTCCATAAGGGCAATAAAAGCCGCAATGGACCCGGACAATATCCTTAATCCCGGAAAATCCGAACAGTGGACAGGATCCATTCTCAGAAACCTCAGATACCCTTGTAAGGAGTATATGTAAATCTGTTTCGGGCCGGAAACCGATCCGGCCCGGTATTCTATCACAAAACGTAGTACAATTCCGGAGACACGGCTGTCCACAGAATCGCAAGTTCCGCTACGGCTATTAATATTGCCGATGCCCACTGTATTTTGTTCCATGCGATGATTTTCGAACCGTCCAGAGGCGGAATCGGAATAAGATTAAACACTGCGAGGAACGCATTGAGGCTGGCTAAAAGATAAAACGGAACAACGAGCCAAGTTCCGTTCATTATTAAGCATCCTGCCAGACCGATTGCTGCGAATACTATGTTTACCGTCGGCCCGGCGATGCTGACTTTTCCATTGGACTCACGCGTCATATTTCCTGCGATACACACCGCACCGGGTGCGGCGAATAAAAATCCGAACAGAGACATAATCAATGCCAGTGCAAGACCTGTCGGATACATGCGGTATTCAGACCACAATCCGAATTTCTGTGCTGTGAATTTGTGGCCAAGCTCGTGAAAAAGAAAGCTGATTGTTACCAAAGCCAATGACATGCCGAACAGTCCAGCATACACAACGCCGTCGCCGTACGGTCTCATGAACGAGGTGACGAACATATTGTTGCGGTACATTATGGTAAATGCCAGAGACAGAACAATCACGGACGTCAGTATGTCTCTGATTTCCGTACTGCTGAAACGCGGCTTGCCGTATCCTGGGTTCACGGACTGCATATAGTCGTAATCCATGAGCCTCTTACCAGACTTATAAGATATAAATGATGACAGAATAGGTTCGGTACGATACGGATGGTTCAGCAGAGGAATGTCGCCAACGGAAAAGAAACGTGCAGATGGTGCGATGCATGCGGAACGTTGCTTCTTGGGGACAAGTGCTTTTCATGCGGTTCGTAAGGACGGGAATTCGAGATAAACAGTCCCGGAGACATTAGGCCGTGCATGGGTGATTCGGCAGAGCTTGTCAAAGGTCTTTTCAGACGGGCATTCGGTACGGACGCCCCTGTTTCCGGCTGCCAGATGTTTTTGAATAAAGTGCCGGGGGAAGACCGTACTGACGAGATTATAGCCAACGGTACTGTTCTTGGAATAATCCGTTTCGATATGAGGTCGGACTGTATTGTTTTGGAGATTCGCCAACCCGGAGCCGACCTGTTTTGTAACCATGCGACAAAGAATATAGTTGTGTTCGGCGGCATGTCGGGTCATCTGAAAGGCAAGACTGTTCCGGGAGCCAATGTAACGGACATCATCGGAGAATTCAACGAAGGCGAACCGTTGATTTTAAAGAAAGGTCAGAAGGTCGGACCGGGGATAGCACTGGTATCTTCCGGCGGTATGCGTACTTCGGACAGATCTGTGAAAATCCGTGATTTAAATGCGCCTGCCCAAACAGTTTCGGTCAAATCGGATTTGAATACATTTGTGAAGTGCAACAAGGGGCATATTCGGAGATTGGCTAAGCGTGCGGTATCCGAAATAAGACGTTTTTTGGACGAGAAGAACAAAGGCGGCCTGCCGGTCACAGTATCTTTTTCGGGAGGAAAAGATTCGCTTGTAGCATATGGTTTGGCTTCCGAGGCTGTGGGAAAGCCTGAATTAATGTACATCGACACAGGTTTGGAGTTTCCGGAAACAGTAGAGTATGTCAGGGATTTTTCCGAAGAAAACGGATGTAAAATCAGCATAGCCCGCGGAAAAGACGGATTTTGGAATAATGTGGATACGTTCGGTCCGCCGGCTAAAGATTTCCGCTGGTGCTGTAAGATATGCAAATTGGGCCCTATTACGGACATGATATCCGAAAAATATCCGAAAGGCACGATAACAGTAGAGGGAAACAGATGGCTGGAATCGTATGCCAGATCAGGAATAGGATTTGTTACGCGCAATCCGTTCGTACCGAATCAGATAAATCTTAACCCGATAAGGTCATGGAGCGCGTCCGAAGTCTGGTGTTATATTCTGGACAGGGGTTTGAAATACAATCCGCTTTACAATCGTGATTTCGAAAGAATCGGATGTTATCTGTGTCCTTCCTGTCTTTCCAGCGAATGGAGAAATACGGGTCGCATACACCCGGAATTATACGGCAGATGGGAAGATTATCTTCACAATTATGCTGAAAACCACGGATTGCCTCCGGAATATGTGGATATGGGATTTTGGAGATGGAAAGTACTGCCTCCGAAGATGATTCAGCTGGCGGAAGGTCTCGATCTGCGTATGGAGCCTTCCAAATCCTCTGGCCCTTCCATGGATATGCTCAAAGGTGCATCGCCTTGTGTTGCGGGCGGTTACTCGGTGGAGGCCATAATAAGGGTGAGACGTTTGAGAGATTTCTCGTACGTCGAAGATGCTCTGCGTACGGTCGGAGATGTGAAATATTCTCCGGAATTCGAAATTGCCTTGCTCAAGACTCCGGTAGGTCGTGCCAAACTGTTCGGAGGCGGTCAGGTGTCTGTAACGGCTCCCGATTCCAAGAACGCGCGTGCCGTATTTGAGAAAGCGGTTAAGGCGCTTATAAGAGCACAGATGTGTACGCAATGCGGAATATGCGCCAAAGGCTGTCCGCGTCATGCAATAACAATCAAGGGCGGAATGAGAGTAGATCCCGGAAAATGTAATTCCTGCGGAAAATGTATCAAATCCTGCATGGTTGTGCATTATTATGACAAATTGATGGAGACGGTTCCGAAAAAGAACAGTAAAACTGTCTGTGCCTGTACCAATAATTAAGAACCGTATTTCTATAACGGTCTCATGCAGCTCATATTCGGACTTGCGATGGTGTTGGGGATAGGCCCTGCCCTTATTCTCATGTACCTCGGAGTGAGAGAGTATACATATCCCCGCGTAGAACAGCCGTTCTTCAGCGATCCGCGTTTTTTCGGTCTGTTCATGGTCGGTTTGGTTGTAGGTTCAGTATTGTTCTTTGCTCTCACAATGTTCAGATTTGCGTCCAATGTACTGTATATGATGTTACTGGCAATGGTGGAGATGATGGCCATGCTGGTGATAATGAATCTGAGACGTTTCCGCGGTTATTCCGATTCTGTCTTTTACGGATTCGGATTGGGGTTGGGTATGTCCAGCGGTCTTGCGACAGGAATCTGTTTCACAATGGCCAGTACGGTGGATACTATCGATGCTTCGGCATTGGCTCTTATTTTGATATCCGTATCGCTGTCTTTGATGTTGGGTGCATGCGGAACCAATGTGGGCGAAGGTATGGCCAGAAATCTGCCCATGCAGTATGCTGCGCAGGGGCTTCTGCCGCTGATGGTTTTTAACATGCTGTTGACCGTAGTGTTCCACGGAGGGGATTACGGCGGAGAGCTGGGATATTACGGATCTCTGGTTGCGATGCTCGTAATATCGGCATTATATTATCATCATGTTATGAATGTAAAATTGGCAGGTATCATCCGTGACGTATTGAAAATGGAAGGAAAGAAACGCGATGATATTCCGAAAAGGAAGTGAGTTTTATGAAGATGTATCAGGTTGATGCATTTACAGACAGGGTTTTTTCCGGAAATCCGGCGGCAGTCTGTGTGACCGATGTGCCGCTGTCGGATGAAATTATGACAAAGCTTGCCGTTGAAAACAATCTTTCAGAAACAGCTTTTGCGGTAGGTTCGGACGGGAAGTATTCGCTGAGATGGTTCACTCCCGGAGGGGAGATCGATCTATGCGGACATGCTACTTTGGCAACATCGTTTGTTATAGCAAATTATGTCGATCCCGGGGTCGGACACATCAGATATGAGACGGCCAGCGGAATTCTTGAAGCGGATACGGACGGCAATTTTGTTACACTGGACTTTCCGCGTATCGAAACCCGTAAGATTGACGTGACCGAAGACATGCTGAATGCTTTGGGTTTATGTCCGGCAGAGGCGGCAATAGGATACCGCGATCCGATATTTCTGTTGAAGGACGAAACCGCAGTCAGGGAATTTAAACCAGATTTCGGAGCAATAGAAGCGTATCCCGACGGATTGGGATTATTTATTACGGCTCCCGGATCGGACTGCGACTTTGTATCCAGATCATTTTGGCCTAAGTTAAAGGTGAACGAAGACCCGGTATGCGGTTCGATGCATTGCAGCCTCGGAGATTATTGGGAAAAGAAGCTGGGAAAGAGCGTACTGTCTGCTAAACAACTTTCATCGCGCGGCGGCGAATTGACGGTATCAATGGAGGGCGACCGCGTAAAACTCGGGGGAAAAGCAGTTTTGTTTGCGACATTCGATATTGACGATTCTTTGGTTAAGCCCGATATCTGCCGATTTTAAATTCCGAAATCATGCATCTGTCCAACATGGCCGAGACCATTTTCTCGGCACGCTTCCCAGCTATTTTTTCGACATCTTCGAGTGTAAACGAGCCGTATATGGATGTGAGGCCGTTGGCAAGAATTTCCATTTTCTCATCTAGGTCGGGAGCATGTTCGTATCTGTACACCATTGTGGAATAAGGGTCTGATTCCGCAATCTTCTTCTTTTTTTCAGATGTGTCCGGTGCTACAAAGCCAGTGGCCTGTGACAAAGCCGTGCGTACATCATTCTGGCTGCGACTTTCATAGAAAAATGTGATGTTTTTGGTTTTTTCTACATAATTGCAATGCGGGCAGACAGAAGTTTCCTGACTCTCATCAACAATTCTCGGGCGCCGGCACAGGCTGCATTGGCACAGACCATACATGGATTCACCTGTATTCGGTGAATACGAGGGACGCTACACAGCACCCGTAGTGATTGAGAGGTATAGCCAGTTCTTCTATGGCGTATTGTATTTCTTCAAATTCCACTCCGCGGAGACGCGACATTTCATCCATTTTCCATTTGAGAATTTCCCTCAGTGATTCGGCAGATCCGTGGATGTGTCCCTCGGCGACATATCCTCCTTTACCATCTTTTCTGTACGTGTATGCGATTCCTGCGGAAATCGTTTCACCTTCACAACCCCTCATCTGTGCAAGGACACAATGGGTTATGGCACCCATAGGCATCTCGCAGATGTCTGTGCGTTCTGCTCCGATTGGGATTACAGACGATACGGAAACAAGATTCTGTTCGCCTATCCCTGCGGAAATCAATGCTTTGTCGAACGCATTCAGATCGGACACTGTACTGATCCCGGAACTTTGGGTTACGAAGAATTTGGATGGTACTAACTCCATGAGTCCGAGGGATGCGGTTCAGGTATATGGCAGTGTCTGATGCTTAACCGTATAATTGGGAGTCCATTTCTCTGGTACCGGTTTGCTGCTCGTCTATTCTCTTCTTGATAAGATCCGCTTCTTCAAGCAACGGCTTGGAATCTGCTTTGAATCCGGGGATTATCCGCGATACAGGCTCTATAAAACCTGCTGCGGAGCCAGGGTCAGGTACGCCCTGTGCGGAAGGACAGAGAAGAGATATGACATCGAGGCCCGCAAGAGGAGCGTTATACATAATTACGCCGGTGAGGCCTCTTATCATGCCGTTTTCCATGACGGGTAATTTTGATTTACGGATCATATTGTTGCATCCCGGTCCGGAACCGCATACCGTCAGTACGTCGTCTTCGGAGAATTTGGGGATGCCTTCGAAACATACCACTTCTTTCACGCCCATCTGTTTGAGGAAAGAAATTATTTCTCTGGCGAGATCATAAGTATCTTCGGGTTTGGGAGCGTATTCGGAAAGGCATATTATGACGTCCCTGCCGTTTTTTCCCTTTCCCTTTCTTCCGTAGAACCTTACCGGGGGGTAGGCATTTCCGCCGCTTATGAAACAATACGGAGGCATGAACGATCCTGACATGGATGCTATGACAGGCATTCCGAATTGTCCGACATAGAAATTTGATATTATCGAACTTACCAATCCGACGGACGGGAATCCGATTAAAGCAACAGGATTGTCTAATTTCATATCGCCGTATCTGGCAGTTTTTATGCCCATGCAATGTTGATGTAGATAAGAATATAAGTGGCTAATGTTCACATACGGGCATGAGCAGCCGTATTACAGTATCAAAGACCTCCGGAGGAATACCCGTGGTCGTCGAGCATATCCCGGACAGTCAGAGTGCAGGATATATGATCGGTGTGGCCACCGGATCCAGAGACGAATACGAAGAGATACGCGGCCTTTCGCATCTTCTTGAGCATACCGTATTCAGAGAGACAGGTACGCGTGATTCGTATCAGATGGCTAAGGAGATGGAAGGCGCCGGGGGAGAGATGAATGCCTTCACCGGAAAGGAGATGACCGCATTTTACGGTGTAACAATCAAAGAAACCGCAGGTACGGCGCGCGAACTTGTAGCAGATATTGTTGCCAATCCACTGATCAGCGAGAACGATACGGAACTGGAGAAGAAAATCGTTCTTCAGGAACTCAGCATGATTAAGAGCGAACCCGATTCATATATTCACGATTTGTTCGAAACACAACTTTGGAGAGGACACCCTCTGTCACAGGATGAAGGCGGCCCGGAAGAAACCGTGGCAAAACTCACAAATGTTGATCTAAGGGCATATTATGATGAAAAATACAAAATTCCGAATATCGAAGTATATGCCGCAGGGAATGTAGATTTGGAGGAGACTGTGGAATGGGCGGAAAAATCTTTTGACGGAATGTCCGGCGGAAAAAGAAACGTTCGTACTGCGCCCCCCACTCCCGAATCAATGTACGGATTCGTAAAACATGATACCGAGCACTATCAGGTAGCCATGGGATTTCCATCATACGATTCATCGCATAAGAGCCGTATGGCCGTAACGATGCTTTCTGCCGTTTTGGGTTCGGGAACCAGTTCACGTCTTTTCCATTCCGTCAGGGAGGATAAGGCTCTGGTATATTCCATATACACTTCGGTATCTCAGTGCAGCGACGCATCATCCCTGACTACATATATGTCATGCACAGAATCCAATGTAATCGAATCGATGGAAACAGTTGTTCAAGAAATCGGAAGATTATTGTCGGAAGGATTGGAGAAAGGCGAATTGGAGAGGTCGAAAAGACTAATCAAAGGCGCCAACGTAAGATCAATGGAATCCACCGAGCACAGGTTGTACAGATTAGGCGTAAACCATATGCTTAACGGATCGGTAGAATGTCTCGAGGATCGTTTGGCCAAAATAGACAGCGTCACAGAAGAAGATGTGATGCATGTCGCAGAAGACCTCCTAAAGCCCGATCGCCTGAATACTGTTGTACTCGGAAAAGGAAATAGGAAATTAACAAAATACGACTCCTCTGCACTCAGTTTTTGAATTCCGAGAGCATGTGAAGGACGGCATCCGTGGCGGAGTCCACGGCTGCCTCCACTTCCGGCGTCATAGTTTCTGTCATCGTACGAATGTCTTGAACTTCTATGGCAACAAATCCGATTTTTTCAGGCATAATTTCCGGATTCATCTGACGGCCTATTTTGAGTGCGGTAGGTAAATTGACATCATGCCCGGGCGCATCTCCGACAACATCAGCAAAGTCCTGTTCATACATCAGCATGATTGTTCCGGGATTGTATTTTCCGGTTTGTATGGCATCAACGATTACGGCATATCTGTATCCGTGGATTACAGGCAGTATGTCAAGTCCTCCAACAGCTTCCTGACAGCAATCAACATTTGACATATTCATTGATTCTATTTTGGAAGACACTCTCAATCCTACTGCATCGTCGCACATTATGGGGCTACCAAGCCCTACTACCACAGATTCTGCATCACGGTGAAACAAATCATCCGCCATGTCTGCAGTATCGGTATGTGGTATATCAAAAATATTCTGTACGTACGATATTCGGCATTCATGCGGATATACTTTATTCGCGGGAAACCTATGTTGCAGACGATACTATTATCAAAATAGATAATACATTACAATCATGGACATATCTGTTCAGATATCTCAAACTATAAACGGTAAATCCATTACATCCAGACAAATTGAAGCTCTTATTGCAGTAGCCGAAACCGGTAGTCAAACAGCCGCGGCAAGGAAGTTGAACATTTCTGTCCCTGTTCTTCATAAGTACATAGGTATAATCGAGGATGCAGCCGGAGAACCGATATTGGAAACAACTCCTGCAGGATCGAAGCTCACGGCCGCAGGCGAAGAGATTGTAGATAATGCCTGTGTGATGACGCGCCGTTGTAATGAAGAACGGGGATTTACAGTATGCTGTAGCCCGGTTACCGAAGATTTGATGATGTCCGTGGTATCGTCTGTTAAGATAAAAGGTACGAATCTTGTAGTGTCTGATGATGAATATAACATAAATATGATGAGAGAGAACAGAGCGGATATGGCGATAATCGACGATCCCCTGTATCTTTTCGATGCGGAAGAGTTTCAAATGGAGGAGATAGGATATATGGGGATTGTTTTTGTCAACAACGGCCCCTCTTTTATCCGTTACAAGTACGGTGCACAGCGTGTCGCGTTTATGTATTTGGATTCCGAACAGAGGCAGTATACGATAGACTCCGAGACATTTTCTCTTCCGGAATTGTTAGGTTCGAACAAGAGTTTTTTCATAGACGAATTTATGCTCACCAGACGCAATCTGAGGTTGAAAAGTGCTGTCGATCCAAAATTACTCAGGCATGCGATAACAGCCATTTATCGTACCGAGAACCGCAATGTGGCCAAAGTGATGAATGCCATTCGTCTACGCAACATATGATGTTACGGAGTTAGGTATTATCCTAAAAGATAATTCGGAATTCCTAAATCAGTTTTCATTATATAGTGAAATGTTCGTGTGAATCTCGATTACTATGGTTACACCCAATGCTGATTTTGCCAAAGAAATCGCAAAGACCGGCGTCATGATGTGTTTCCAGTGCGGTACCTGTACCGCGGGTTGCCCTTCCGGAAGGCAGACTTCCTACAGGACAAGGAAACTCATGAGAATGGCCCAGCTCGGACTGAAAGACGAAATCATCAATTCCGATGAACTCTGGCAGTGCAGTACCTGTTACACCTGCGTCGAGAGATGCCCCCGTCAGGTGCCTATTGTCGACATCGTTATCGAACTCAGGAACATTGCAGTCGCAGAAGGTCACATCAGGCCTCAGCACAAGGGAACCGCAGTCAACCTGTCCAAGTACGGTCACACTGTTGACTCCAAGGACAAGATTGCAGACATCCGTGAACAGATCGGACTCTCCAGAGTTCCCCCGACCGTTCTTGCAAATCCCGAGGCAAAGGCTCAGCTCGACAAGATTCTGACCCTTACCGGATTTGACGCAATCGTGAAGGAGTGATTATAATGGCTAAGTACGCATTTTTCCTCGGATGTATCGCACCCCTCAGGTACCCCGGAATTGAAAAATCCACCAGAGAGGTCTGCAAAGCACTGGACATCGAACTCGTTGATCTGAAGGATGCAAGCTGCTGCCCCGCACCCGGAGTTATCAGAGCATTCAACAAGAAGACCTGGTTGGCTGCAGCCGCAAGAAACCTCGCTCTCGCCGAGAAGGAAGGCCTCGAAATCGTAACCATCTGCAACGGATGCTACGGATCTCTTTTCGATGCCGCACACGAACTTGCAAACGACGCAGAACTCCTCGAAGAGGTTAACAAAATCCTCGGAGAAATCGGCATGCACTACAACGGAACCACAAAGGTCCACCATTTCGCCGAAGTTCTTTACAGAGAAGTTACGCCCGAGAAGATTAAAGAGAAGGTTACCAAGCCTCTCGACTATCAGGTTGCAGCATTCTACGGATGCCACTTCCTTAAACCCAGCAACATTAAGGGACTCGACGATCCTGAGAACCCCAGCATTCTCGACGAGCTTATCGAGGCAACCGGATGCAAATCCATGCCCAGGAAGCAGAAGATGCTGTGTTGCGGAGCAGGAGGAGGTCTTAAGGCTGCTTTCGGCGACGTCACAAAGAAATTCACACAGACCAACCTTGAGAACATGAAGGAGTCCGGAGCACAGTTCATCATCGATGTCTGTCCCTTCTGCCACCTTCAGTTCGACGGAGCACAGAAAGATCTGGGATACAACATCCCCGTACTCCACCTGTCCCAGCTTCTCGGATTGGCAATGGGTATGAATGCCGAAGAACTCGCTCTCGGCCTTCACGCCACACCTGTCGTTCTCTGATAGGTTAAACACAGGGGATTCACTCCCCTTTTTTTCTTCTGTTTTTATGTTCCGGTTTGTTGTATATTCTGGAAATGCTATTATAATTTAATAGTAAATTTTAAGTATATGCGGTACTAATCCAAATAGGATATTTTATTCTATATGTGATAACGAGTAGGTGTCTGGCTAGCTCTGTTTGATTCAATCTACTATTTTTTTGGTTTTACCAACCTTTTAATATGATAATCCAATCGGAGATTCAGTTAAAGGAGTACTGATTATGGCACCCGCAAAGAGAGTCAAAGCATCAGCAGGCCGTAAGGTCAAAGACAAGTGGAAGGCAAAAGAGTGGTATAAGATTCACGCACCCCGTATGTTCAACGAGGCAGAGATCGGAGACACCCCCTCATCAGATCCCGAATTCGTTATCGGACGTACCGCAGAGGTTACTGTTCAGGATCTTACCGGAGATTTCTCCAAGATGCACATCAAGCTCAAATTCAAAGTAGTATCCGTTGAGGGAACAGATGCAAAGACTGCATTCGTAGGACACGACCTCACCAGCGATTACGTTCGCAGGCTTACGCGCCGCAGAAAGACAAAGACCGACCACGTTGTCGATATCGTCACCAAAGACGGATTCACATACAGGATCAAGACAATGTCCATCGCCGAGCGCCGTATCCAGTCTTCCCAGGAAGATGCAATGAGGAGAATCATCGGTGAGACACTCGTTCAGATTGGAAAAGAGAAAACGCTGTCCGAGATTGTTAAATCCATTGTTTCCGGCGATCTCGCCAAAGACCTCGCAAAGGCTTGCCGCATTGTTATCCCCATCAAGAGAATCGAAGTCCGTAAGTCTGAGGTTCTCGCTTCCGGAGAGGGTGAACCCGAGTCCATCATCGAGGAAGTAGCCGAGCCCGTTGCAGAAGAAGCTCCCGCAGAGGAGTGATTTTAACCGGCCCTTCAAGGGCCATTTTCCTTCATTTGCATTATCCGCTTATTTGCAATCTTATGTCCGGATTCGTTATCGGGAATTTTTCCATAGAAATCATTTTAAATAAGAACCCAATCTCCCGCATACCATAAGCCGGGGTGGCTCAGCCTGGTGGAGCGTCGGACTCATAGGGTTCTGGTCATAAGACCTCTCCAGGGATATCCGAAGGTCATGGGTTCGAACCCCATTCCCGGCACCATACATTCTAATTTATAACTGTCATATCCCGGTTCAGTCGTGCGTTTGTGTGATGCTCATGGATATCGAGAAAGTTTTCAAAGGGCGGATGTTTGTAGACGGGGAACTCCGTTATACCGAAGTCGGCGTTACCGATGGAAAAATAGTGGCTGTCGGCAATCTGGTGCGCGGAGGAGACGAGGTCGTGGAATTGGGTACAAGTCAGATGCTGTTGCCGGCATTTACCGACCCGCATGTGCATTTGAGAGACCCCGGCATGACGTCTAAAGAAGATTTTTACACAGGTACGTTGGCTGCAATACACGCAGGCGTAACGTGTGTTTTGGATATGCCCAATACAAAACCTCCCGTAACCGATGTACACACTCTCATGGAGAAGAAATCGGCAGTAAGAGGAAAGGCCTGTGTCGATTACGGGTTGTTTGCGGCAGTTACGCCAAATATTAACGCAGGTATGTTGGCACCGCTTGTACCCGGATTCAAATTATTCATGGGATCCACTACCGGAAATATTCTGTTAAATGACGACGAAGAATTAATTCCCGCCGTACGGGATGTTCTCGCAACCGGAAAACGTATGAGCGTCCACGCAGAAGACGATTCCATGATTTTGCACGAACCCGAGCGTTCAACGCGCGATCATCTCAGGAACAGGCCGGCAGAAGCGGAACTCAATGCAGTTTCGCGTCTTTCGAAACATTTTTCCGGGACAAAAATCAATATCTGTCATGTTTCGTCCGTTCCAGCGTTGGAAGCCGCTGCGGAGGCAGGATTCACTACCGAATCAACATTACACCATATAATGTTCGACGTTGACAGATTTCCATCATCATATTATAAGACAAACCCTCCGATAAGGGATTCTTTAACACGCAAGGAATTATACAAAAAGTTTATCGGAGGGGCGTTCACCATGATAGGCACCGATCATGCACCCCATACGGCAGAGGACAAAGAGCAGGAATTCGATGCGGCGCCCGGAGGTATTCCGGGAGTGGAAACAACGATGCCCATTGTGATGGAAATGGTTCGTAACGGAACAGTGCCGCTACAAACGGTTATGTCAATGGCCTCTCTGAATCCAAACAAGGCTTTCGGCATTTCCAAAGGAAAGATAGCTCCGGGATACGATGCGGATTTTGCGATATTTGATATGCGTCGTACTTCGGTAATAGATGTGAAGAAACTTCACTCCAAATGCGGTCACAGCCCTTATTCCGGATGGCAGGCCGTTTTCCCCGAAACTGTTTTAGTCAGAGGCGAAACTCAGATCAGTGACGGGGAATTCTGCGGAGAAACAATGGGGGTCGATATTTGTGGTTGAGTATAAAGTAGATTATTCAGAGGTTGCAGGGAAGAAGGTAGAATGCCCCGATCAGTGCGGTATGTGCTGTCTGTGCCAACCTGAGGTACTTCCAGAAGAGCGTGCATTTTTCAGAAACAACTATCCCCAGAGTCTTGTCAGAATCGACGGCGATGTACCGTATTTCGCTTTGGCCCTCAAGAAAGGAAGAGGATCGTGCGTATTTCTAAACAATCGCAGATGTACGGTATATGACCATAGAACGGCATATTGCAGACAGTATCCTTACCACATCTATGCAGGTGAAGACGTCCGCGTAGAGCTCAATCTTTCCTGCAGGGGAGTTTGGTACGGTACAGGGGCAGATGCATCGAAGGAAGCCGAAGAACTGATATCCAAAGCGGATTCCAGAATACGCAAAGCATTACGTGAATCAAGAGATGTTTACAACGAGTTCTATTCCAATTGTGAGGAAGCAGGGATAATGGCCGATCCCGAATCATTGCGCATATCCGTATCTAAGAATTTGGGGATGTTTACCGATCTGTCATATCTCAGCCGTATAATGGATATGGCCCAGATTGAACCGGTAATGTCGCTTGACGGATTGATGCCGGAAACTCGTTTGGATATGGAAGCGTTGGAGGAAGCCGGATGCGATTCTGCTATGGAGTCTATGTCCTCGCAGGATCCGCTCAGCGTACCGGTATATTGCGATCCGCAATGGAATTGGAATATGTTCTTCGCGGTGGACGATACTATCGAATGGATGGTTATGGATGATGACGGAGAACTCCATCACAAGGCTTTTGCCAAATCTAAGGACATACACCTCGTTGTTCCGGATGACGGGGGTTTGAAGGTTCTGGCAGATTACATAAGTATACTCAACAGACGTGACAGTTTTATGGGAAGCGTATTCTCATCAGTGGATTACAACGGCTACGAAGACAATCTTGCCAATGCATATTACGGATCGATGGCAGTTACCGTGATGGATCTTCTTTGGAGAATGTCCATGTTGGATCATTTTATGCACATAGGCAACGGTGCCGATGCCGTGAAGGAAGCAATCATCTTCTACGACATGGATCGTCTGGATGCGCCCGCAATAGGGGCCTTTGTCTGATTATTGCTCGATACCTTAAAATAGTGAATGCATATAGACTGAAAAGGTACCATAGACAGATTGAACGTTCTGGACGTAAGCCGGAACAATGTCTGATGGTGATTGCCCGCGGAGACAATATTTACATTACATAGGAGTGACTTAAATGGGAACAGGAACACCGGCACAGGGAAGGCACAACAAACACAAAACACACATCCCCTGCCGCAGATGCGGAAACCGTGCATTCCACGTCAGGAAAGGCGTATGCGCATCCTGCGGATATGGAAAGACTGCAAAAATGAGAAGCTACGAGTGGGCTAAACTCCGCGATTAAGGCGATTAGATGACGGGGCCGAGGCATAGCTGCGGTGTAGTCGGAATCAGTGCAGATTTCGATGTTGCGTCAGCATTGCATACGGCTTTGATGATCATCCAGCACCGCGGACAGGAAAGTGCGGGAATATCCGTCTTCAACGGTACCGGAATAGATACCGTAAAGGGGAACGGATTAGTTAATTTGGCACTTCCCAAAGAGGAACTCGTAAATCTTCTAGGTCATGTAGGGGTAGGGCACGTCAGGTATTCGACGACAGGTTCGAAGAGTCTTGTTAATGCCCAGCCTCTTACCGTGACTACAAACTTCGGTACGGTTGCTGTCGCCCACAACGGGGACATCACCAATTTTAAACAGCTCAAAGAGAAGTATATGAAGGAAGGCTGGACCTTCCTTACAGATTCCGACAGCGAGATGGTTACAAAACTTCTGGGCAAATATATGACTCAGAACAATGATCCGGTTAAGGCTATCCGTTCTACCATGGGGGAGCTTGACGGCGCTTACGCATTGACTATTTTGATTAACGATCGTTTGTTCGCAATAAGGGATCCTTACGGATTCAGGCCGCTGTGCCTTGGCAAATTGGACGGAGGATATGTGGCAGTGTCGGAAAGTGCCGCGGTCGATGCGCTCAGAGGCGAAGTCGTAAGAGATATTGAGCCCGGAGAAATCTGCGAGATTACAAAAGACACATTCAAAATATATCCTGCTCCGGCCAAACATCCACGGGCATACTGTATGTTTGAATGGGTTTATTTTGCCAGACCCGATTCAATAATCGACGGTGCGGAAGTTTATGCCGTCAGAAGGAAAATCGGACGCATTTTGGCAAGAGAATGTCCCGCAGATGTCGATCTTGTGATGCCTGTTCCCGATTCGGGACGTGCACATGCCATAGGGTATTCGATTGAAACCGGAATACCTTACGAAGAAGGATTCATGAAGAATCGTTTTGCCGACAGAACCTTCATAATGCCCGATCAGAAGCAAAGAGAATTTGCAGTTTCTATGAAGATGAACCCCATTAAGAGTACTGTGTCCGGAAAAAGGATAATGATAATCGATGACAGTATTGTCAGGGGAACGACTCTGAAGAAATTGGTTACTATGCTTAGAGATGCCGGTGCTAAAGAGGTTCACGTACGTATAGGAAGTCCTCCGATTATCGCACCGTGTTATTACGGGGTAGACATGAAGTCCAGAGATCAGTTTATCGCCAATAAGCACACTGTAGATGAGATTCGTCAGATTATCGGTGCGGACAGTCTGGGATACATAAGCATTGCCGGTTTGGTGGAGGCAATAGGATTCAAGGAGAGCGATCTTTGTCTCGCCTGTGTCAACGGAAAATACCCCACCGTCATCCCCGGAGAGGTTCACAGATTCCAGTCTACTCTTTCGCATTCTTTCGATAAACCGTGATGCGTGTTTCATCCAAAAAGCATTGCAGAATCATTCTGTGAAAACACGGCAATAGGTGTGTCGGACGTGGCTCATACGTCTACAAAAAAGTCCTGAATGCCCCTGTGTCCCGAACAGAATTATGGGCAATCCCGACAGGTGTTCGGAGCTTATGCTCATGACTGCCACATCCTACGACATAGACTGTTACTTCTGCAGGGATGTTGAGAAGTGGGGTGCAGTATGTCGAACAACACAACTCCATGAACGGTTTTTCGGGAGACGAGCCACTGCCTCCGAACGTCATATCCGAAGGAGTGGTGAAGTTTTGAGATTGAGGCCTCCGCGCCTCGTTTCATCGGTTTTGAATGAACAGTAAGTGACAATTCAAAATAACATTAGTGTGTTATACAGGACAGAGGGGGTGAAATGGCTACCAAATCATTCTACGAGACGATGGTCATAGACATCCCTCCGAAGCGGGTGCCAACGTAGCGAAGGCTATTGAGGATTATGAGAAGTACGGGCCTTATATCCCCGGTCCTGTCCAGGGTGTCAACAACGATCCTGAACTCATAAAGCAGCTGGGGGAGAAGTTACGTCAAAACCGTATGTGATCTTCAATCTGTCCCATCCACTGGACGATTTGGGAGAAGATGGTGTCACGACCCTGTTCTCTGGATACAGGGTCGCCAAGGATTTCAGCGTCGACGAGTTCCTCATGGACGAGGCTCTGACGAGGATCAGGGAGGCCAATGCCATCATTGGATGCAGAGCGGTCCGTCTGGACTGTACCGATGAATTGATCGGCTATTATCGGGAATACGGTTTCCATTTCGTCAAGAAGAACCCTGATAAGGATCTCAATCAGATCATGTTCCTCTGATCTTTCAGAAGGCTTCGCACCTCCACATACGCGATTAGTTCCCATATGTCCTTGAAGTTCTTCGATTCGAGGGCCTGCCAGATTTCTTCCTGGAACGACTGTCTGTTATCGATTTCAGGACAGCGACGTCGAATCAGTGTCAGTATTGATGGGGCATGCGAGCACTAAGGCCACATAGGGATTCTACAGCAGAAAGAGGCTAAACAAGGCTATAGACAACGCAAGGGACTCATACAGTAGTGAACAGTAACGCTGTCTACTTTTCGACAGTTCGGATAGAAGTAGTGGTGGACAGGGCGAGATTCGAACTCGCGGCCTCTACAATGCCAATGTAACGATCTTCCAACTGATCTACCTGCCCATTGAGGTGTGTGATGCATACAAGAATATGTATAAAAACATTATTGAGGTCTTTCCATTTCGTATTGTTTTACAGCGCCGTTTGTAAGGAAATATCTGCGACTGTTTCCGCGACCGACACCAAAAACATTACCATCTTCTTCCATTTTTTGAAGTATTCTTTTGGCATGATTTGTGGAAACAAGCAATATGTCGGAAATCTCATTTATTGTAGATCCATGGTTGATGTCCAGAAATCCCGAGATTTTAACCATCGTATTTCTCGAATCTCCAAGATTGCCTATGGACGGCAGGGTGATTATAAAACAGTCATCTTTAGCAACTATGCCCGGTATGGATCCGGATCTTCTGTAGGCATCTTTTATAAATCTAAGTCCGCTTCCATTCATGCGTGCATTTCCGAGAATACACATAATCTTGGCAATCGTCCTATTACGCGGTTCCGACCAAATTTTAATATTCCAATCTTTTGGAAACCATATCGATCCCGGAGACATTATGACAACAGATTCTTCGCTTATCATAACATCAATATTTCTGTTATCTGTATAATCTCTATGAATCATTGCATTGCAAAGAGATTCTTTGATGGCATTTTGAGGAAATTTACAACCGAAGCCCGGTTGATTCGGGCGTCTTATGCGCGGATTAATTTCGTTCATGTATGCCATGCATTCATGATATTGTTTTATTATTGAGCCGGAAAATATTTTTTCAGTACCGTTTTTAAAGACTCTGATATGCCAATAGCATTGGTCAGATAACGCAACAATTTCCGGAGAATCATCAATGTCATTTTCAACAGATTCCAGTGAGATATTCTTTTTCAGATATTCAAAAGACAGTTCGTTTGCATAGGATTTCTTTATCAATTCAGTCATGTCGAAGCACATGCGTTATCGGTGTTAAAATGGTTAATTGACGTTCAGTCATTGTTAAAATGGCAATTAAGTTTGTTTTGCATAGAGCCATATACATAGAATGTGATGGCAATGGCATGGACGTTAACGAGATTACGGCCGGGATTGATGCCAATATACCGGAAACGATATTATTGGTAGGAGGTCTGCTGTCGCTGTGTATAGCGGTATCATATGCTATGGATAAGGATTCATGGAGATACAAGCTGTTCACGGCACTCGGCTTCATAATAGGCATTGTGATGGCATTCGTGGCGTATACGCGTCACGGTGAGTGGAGAAGTGCTACGATTATCTTTGTATCTGTTGTTTCGTTTGCATTGGTTATAAGGCCGTTGCGCGAAGTTCATTTTTCAGTTATACTCGCACTTTTGGTAATGGGAATAATATATACAGTGATGGGCGATCTTACGGGAACAATCGGTTCGTTCGATTTAAGTACTCTCGCAACAGGATATCCGAGAATAATTGTTGCATTCATAGCGGGCGCCTTTGTTTACATGATTTTGCATTTTGCCGAAGCAATA
The DNA here is from genome assembly GCA_934234005.1 of uncultured Methanomassiliicoccales archaeon. GTDB lineage: Archaea > Thermoplasmatota > Thermoplasmata > Methanomassiliicoccales > Methanomethylophilaceae > Methanoprimaticola. The sequence goes on from CAKQHC010000010.1 coordinate 23,059, forward strand.
GTGTTGGGAATAGGTAAGGTCATAAATTGGTGGCCGATTCTTTTTGTTCTCGGTTTGGTTTGTGTCGCCGAAGGCGTACTTATGATAACGGGAAACGGATCTATTCTAGATTACATAGACACATCTTCAATCGAAGCTATTTTAGAATGAATAAACGGGTCTAAAGACCCATTTTATTTTTTTGGTTTTGCAGCAAAAGAGCAGCTTGAAATCAATACGAATTTTGATTTAACGGAGTACTCGCACGCTGCATCTACCAGCATGCTCCCAATGCCTTTTCCTCTGTGTTCCGGAGTCACAATCGTATGTTCGATGTTCATTGTATTTTCTTCAACGGTGTATGTTAGATACCCAATTTCTGTTTCATCACAGATGGCCGAGAAGCGTTTTTCTTTTTCATTGTGAATGATTATTACATTCATGCGACGGAATATACATATTTGAATACATACATTTGCAGAGAAGTTTGATTTTGATGTATTTTTATCATTTTATGCAATGTTTTCTCCGAAATTTATTACGCTATGTTGAGGGCTTAGGTAAAGATTTATATTATATGAGGAGATGAAGGGGAAGTGTGGGCTCGTGGCTTAGCCAGGATATAGCGCTGGCCTTCTAAGCCAGACGCCTCGGGTTCGAATCCCGACGGGCCCGCCAGGATGCATCCCTTCGGGGATGACAGATCCAAGGAAGGAAGTCACCATGAAGAGAGGCTCACGCGCCTGGAAGAAACGCGGTAACCAGCGTTGGAAATGGCGCAAGAAGAAAATGAGAAGAAGAAAGAGAGTAGCAAAGATGCGCAAGAAGTGATAAGCTTCTTGCTTTCACACTCACCGGGGGTATAGGCTAACCTGGCAGACTGGCGGGCTCCAGTTATTGAGAATGATTGAAAATGGGTTTGCTGACAGTTGATGATTAACTGGAGCGATGACTCATTAATTCGCGGGGAGGTAGCTCCTCTCCGTAGTGGAAACCCGCTGACGGGGGTTCAAATCCCTCTGCCCCCACCTTGTGCATTTTTGCATCTCTTTAGGGCACTTCGGTGCCCTGAAAAACCTTTATCAATTCCGTTTTGATTTTTGCGTTTATTCCTGTACTGTGGTTGTTCTGTTAAAAAGTAAAGATGGAGGGCACGCGTTGTATGCGTACCCCAGATATAATCAGTTTTTAAAACTGTGAATCGGAGCAGGTATTCTTCCGCCGCGGTTGACAAATTTCTCACAGGAATATGTATTTACAGGCATAATCTCTGCCTCCCCGAGCAATCCTCCAAACACAGCGTGTTCTCCTGCCTTCTTTCCGATGACCGGTATAAGTCTTACAGCAGTCGTTTTTTGATTAACCATGCCTATAGCCATTTCATCTGCGATTATTCCGGATATAGATGTGGCCGGAGTATCTCCGGGAATTGCTATCATATCCAATCCTACAGAGCATACGCATGTCATAGCTTCGAGTTTTTCTAAGGTGAGGGCACCTATAGATGCGGCGAGTGCCATGGAACTGTCTTCCGTTACAGGTATGAACGCTCCTGAAAGGCCGCCTACATACGAAGAAGCCATTACACCTCCTTTTTTTACCTGATCATTAAGGATTGCAAGTGCGGCTGTAGTTCCGGGTGCTCCGGCATATTCCATGCCCATTTCGTGTATGATATCCGCAATGCTGTCGCCTATAGCCGGCGTAGGCGCAAGAGACAAATCTACAATTCCGAAAGGTATGCCAAGTTTTGCTGAAGCTTCTTTGGCATACAGTTGTCCTACGCGGGTAACTTTGAACGCAGTTTTTTTGATTGTTTCGCATAGCACTTCAAAATTCTGTCCGCGTACTTTTTCCAATGCTGTTTTAACCACTCCCGGTCCGCTGACTCCGACATTGATTACACGATCTGCCTCTGTAACTCCGTGGAACGCTCCCGCCATGAACGGATTATCATCGGGAGGATTGCAGAATACCACAAGTTTGGCACATCCCAGAGAATCGCGGTCTTTGGTTGCTTCGGCTGTTTTAACTACAATGTCTCCCATCAGTCTAACGGCATCCATATTGATGCCCGTACGTGTGGAACCGAGTGCAACGGACGAACATACGCGTTCTGTCTCGGCAAGAGCCCGGGGGATAGATTCGATGAGAAGTCTGTCTGCTTCCGTCATACCTTTCTGGACAAGTGCGGAATAGCCGCCCAAGAAGTTGACTCCCACTTTTTTGGCAGCCTCGTCAAGAGTTTTTGCAATCCTGACAAAATCTTCGGATGTTCTACAGGCCGCTCCGCCAATGAGTGATATGGGTGTAATCGAAATTCTCTTGTTAATTACAGGGACGCCGTATTTACGGCCGATTTCGTCACCTACCGCAACAAGGTTTTCAGCGGATTCCGTGATTTTTGTATAAATTTTGTCACACAGTTTGTCCAAATCAGGATCTATGCAGTCCAGAAGGCTGATTCCCATCGTAATGGTTCTTACATCAAGGTTTTCATGAGATACCATTTCGATGGTTTCAAAGACTTCGTTCAGTTCTACCATCGGTTCACCTTCAGATTCTGTGCATCATGTCAAAAATTTCCTCATGCTGGGCTTTGATGATGCAACCGACTTTATCGCCTACTTCCTGAAGTCCGGAGACAATGTCATCAAAATCTCCTTTGTATGCTTCTGTGTCAACAATCATCATCATGTTGATGAATCCCTGTGCGGTTGTTTGTTTGATATCGAGAATATTTATGTTGTTCTCGGCAAAGAAATTACACACTGCGGCTATGATTCCGACTTTGTCTTTTCCTACCAATGTCACTATAGTTTTGCTCATCCTTTCACCTTATCTTCATTCATCAATGCATATTCCATAGAATCTGTCAATGCAATCATACTGGCTTCTATAACGTTTCCCGAAACCCCCACTGTTGTCCAGTCGGATTCGCCGTCAGTCGTTCTTATCAATACGCGAATATATGCGGCTGTGGCTGCTTTTTCGTCGAGAATACGGACTTTATAATCGGTAAGTCTAATTTTTTCCATGGAGGGAAATAATCTGGACAGCGCTTTGCGCAACGCGTTGTCTAAAGCGTTGACCGGTCCGTTTCCGAATGCGGCCGTATGTTCGATACTGCCGTTTTTGGTTTTTACAACAACGGTTGCTTCATATTCGGAGTCATTGCCTGAGAATACCCTATACTCTACAACTTCGAACGGAAGTTCTGTATCTCCCCTGATTCTCCTGACGAGGAGTTCGAAACTGGCATCGGCGCCTTCGAATTGATAACCTTTGGATTCGAGATCTTTTATGCGCTCGGTTATAGTGGAGCTGTCGTCTCCCGGTTCTAACCCGAGTTCTTTCAATTTCTCCTTTATGCTGGCTCTTCCTGCCATGTCGGAAACCGGTATTCTGCGTTTGTTGCCGACACTTTCAGGATCTATATGTTCGTAACTTTTGGTATTTCTTGCAACGGCGGATGCATGTATGCCTCCTTTGTGTACGAATGCACTGCTTCCGACATACGGCATACCGGACGGTCTGGACATATTGGCAGTTTCGGATACAAATATTGAGAGTGCGGTTAAATCTTTCAAATCTGTTTTGCCTACATTGTATCCCATTTTGAGAACAAGATCGGGGATGACGGCACACAGATTAGCGTTTCCGCATCTTTCGCCGATTCCATTTATGGTTCCCTGCACCATTGTGCACCCGCTTTCGACTGCTGCAAGCGTACAGGCAGTTGCCAAATCCGAATCGTTATGGCAGTGTATACCCAACGGAATGCCAACGGACAACAAAGCATCTTCCACGGAATCGGATATCCTGTCGGGTAAACTTCCGCCGTTGGTGTCGCACAGAACAATCCATTCGGCGCCTCCGAGTTCTGCCGCTCTCAACACGTTGA
>CAKQHC010000011.1 GCA_934234005.1 uncultured Methanomassiliicoccales archaeon
CACTGCCAATAGGTGTGGTTACGTCAATCATAGGCGTACCGTTCTTCCTTTATCTGTTATTGGGCAGAAAGGGGGCGAGAGCGTGAGTTTGGAAGTACGCGGTTTAGGTTTTTCGTACGGGAGCAGAGTTGTTTTAAAAGACATTAATCTTGACGTGGATTCGGGAGTAACAGCCATTCTGGGACCTAACGGTGCAGGAAAATCGACATTCGTCAAATGTCTTGCAGGCATTCATAAACCGTCTTCCGGTACTGCATTGTTCAACGGATCGGATTTATTTTCACGCAGGCACGACATCGGATTAAAAGTGTCGTATCTGGCTCAGGGGCTTCCGGAGATGTCGAATACGAGTGTTTTAGAAGTTATGCTTCTGGGACGCGTCGGAACGTTGGCACTGAAAGTCAGTGACGAGGATTTGGATAAATCGTACGGTGCATTGGAGACGATGGGAATCGAGGATTTGGTCGACAGAAATATATCCGAGTTGAGCGGCGGACAGATGCAGATGGTGATGATAGCTCAATGTCTTGTTTCGGACCCCGAGCTGTTGATTTTAGACGAACCCATGAACAATCTCGATCTCAGAAAGGAACTCGATATGTTCGATGCCGTAGACAAGATTGTGAAAGACCGCGGGATAACAGCATTGATGGTTCTTCATGATGTGAATTTTGCGAGCCGTTTTTCGAACAGAATCTGTATCCTGAAAGACGGGGCCGTCCATAGTTACGGAACACCGAGCGAGGTCATTACCGAATCTATGCTAAGGGACGTCTACGGTGTGGAATCAATCCTGTCAGCAGACAGTTTCGGTAATCCCAGTATCGAAGCAATCCGTTCAATCGGCAATACCTATGTATCCGAGAGGATGAAACAATGAAGGAAAAAAAGAAACGCGGCAGAGTTTCGCGTTTGATGGAATATGCCGGCAGGCGCAAGTATCTGACATACGGTTCGTTGATACTGTCCGCAATCAGTGCGGCATTGTCTGTTGTGCCGTTCTATTATATCTGGAGAATGTTGGATGAAGTATTGTCTGTGATGCCCGATTACGGTCAGGCTACGGGACTTGCCCATTACGGGTGGATGGCCCTGTTGTTTACGGTTGTGTCGGTTCTGATATACATGGCAGCTCTGATGTGTTCGCACATGTCGGCATTCAGAGTTGCTAAGAATCTGAAGAAGACACTAATGACACACATATCAAAACTCCCTCCGGGTACGTTTGATATGACCGGATCGGGAAAGATACGCAGAATCGTGGGGGATTCCGTCGGAGCTACCGAAACATATCTTGCGCATCAGTTGCCTGATATGGCCGGTTCTGTCGTTTTGCCTGCAGCTATCTTGATTATGCTGCTGATGTTTGATTGGAGACTCGGATTGGCAAGTCTGGTACCTGTCGTAATTTCGGTAATTGCGATGATGAGTATGGTCTCCAGTAAGGTTATGAGAGGCCATATGGCTACATACCAAGGGGCTTTGGCAGACGTAAACAAAGAAACTGTGGAGTACATACGCGGAATTTCGGTCATAAAGACCTTTCAGCAGACCGTATCTTCGTTCCAGTCTTTGAAAGCATCAATTTTGAGGTACAGCGAGTTTACGATAGAATATACCAAATGGTGCAGGAGCAGAATGTGTCTGTTCCTGGTGGCATCCAACTGCGCTTTTGCGACAATAACCGTATGTGCGCTTGCGGTAACCGGTGGTCTTGAATGGACTTCCGAGTTTATCACCGATTTTATGTTTTATGTCATATTTACGCCGCTTGTTGCAATTTTACTGATGCGCATAATGTTTGCCAGCAACGAGGGATTCATCGTAGACGATGCGTTAACCAGAATAGATTCCATTCTGGTTATGGAACCTCTGAAGGAACCTGTCGATCCGGTATTTCCGAAAGATACAGACATAATTTTCGATAATGTCACATTCTCGTATCCGGGTATCGAAACGCCTGCATTGGATTCATTTTCGATAGGGCTTAAGGCAGGGACGGTTACCGCACTCGTAGGTCCGAGCGGAAGCGGAAAATCTACGGTAGCAGGGCTAATGTGCAGATTCTGGGATCCCCAGGTCGGAGTAATCAGAATAGGCGGAGAAGATATCCGTGATATAGGAAGCGGGAATCTGGGCCGTTTGACATCGTTTGTGTTTCAGACAAATCATCTTATGAAAGGCACTCTGAGAGACAACGTTCTTTTGGGCCGTCGTGACGCATCCGATGCCGACGTTCTGAATGCAATGGACAAGGCACAGTGCAAAGATATCTTGGAAAGACTTCCCGACGGACTGGATTCCAAAGTCGGTCCCGGAGGCGTATTCCTTTCGGGCGGAGAGATGCAGCGCATTGCCATTGCAAGGGCGATACTGAAAGATTCTCCGATAATTGTATTGGACGAAGCTACGGCGTTTGCAGATCCCGAAAACGAATTGTTGGTTCAGAAAGCATTGGAAGAATTGTCAAGAGGTAAGACCGTACTTATGATTGCCCACCGTCTGACAACCGTACGCAATGCAGACTGTATATGCGTCATGAATTGCGGAAAACTTGCGGAGAAAGGAACACACGACGAACTTGTTTCAGGCAACGGCAGATATGCACGCATGTGGGAAGATTACCAAAAATCACTGTCATGGAAGGTTTCGGGGGCGAAACGATGAGTTTCAGAGATTATATCAAAAGAAGATTCGCATTATCCGATCAAGGGTATAGGAATCTGAGAAACAGCGTAGTATCCGCGGTGATTCACAATTTCAGTTTGATGGTTCCCGTACTGATTATGTTCTTATTGGTGTGCGATGTCATCGGAGGGAACGATTATGATATGGATATGGAGCCGTGGACATATGTGATATTGTGTGTGTCGGCGTTGTTCCTCATATTCGTTTCATATTACATACAGTATAACTGTACTTTCTTCACTACATACAAAGAGAGTGCCGAAGTACGTATATCAATTGCAGAGAAGCTCAGACGTATTCCTCTGTCATTTTTTGCAAAGAAGGATCCGACCGATTTGAGTACACGCATTATGGGAGATGTGACATTACAAGAGAGTGCCATGACCCATTGGTTCCCGGAACTCATAGGGGCTATGGTATTTACCGCAATAGCATCTGTATTTATTCTCATTTATTCGCCGGTGATGGGTGTGGCCGCATTATGGCCGGTTCCCGTGTCGTTTGCCATAGTTCTTACATCCAAACGCATCCAGAAGAGATACGCCGATATCAAAAATGCAAAGGCATTGGAAGTCAATGAAGGAATACAGGAGTATCTGGAGATTGCGAAAGATCTCCGCGGCAATAACGCATCCGACGCATACATCAAAAGGCTTGAATCCAAGATGGACGGCGTAGAGAACAGTGAGATTAAATCCGAATTCATCACAGCCTCGTTTGTCGTATCGTCACAGTTGATTCTTAAGTTCGGAATAGTGACGACGGCACTTGTTGGAGGTATAAAGCTCATCGACGGGAGCATAGATGTTTTCGTGTTCATCGCATTCCTTATTTTGATTTCGAGATTGTATGATCCGATGAGTATGTCATTGCAGAACCTCGCCGCTATGATTTCCGCGGAATATAATTTATCGCGTCTCAACGAAATCGAAGATCAGCCGGTACAGACAGGATCGGTTGAATTCCATCCTGACGGATATGACATAGAATTTAATCACGTTTCGTTTGGATATGAAGGGGGCAGAAAAGTCCTGAAAGACGTGTCGTTCACGGCTAAGCAGGGAGAAGTCACGGCATTGGTAGGTCCGTCCGGAGAAGGTAAGTCAACCGTGGCAAAACTGGCAGCAAGATTTTGGGATACAGACGGAGGTAAAATTACCATCGGGGGAGTAGATATAAGCACAATCGATCCGGAAACGCTTTTGTCATGTTATTCGATTGTGTTTCAGGATGTAACTCTGTTTAACAGCAGTGTATTGGATAACATCCGTATCGGCCGCAAGGATGCTACCGATGAAGAGGTGCTTATTGCGGCGAAGGCTGCGAACTGTGACGAATTTGTATCCAATCTTCCGGAAGGGTATCATACAGTCATAGGGGAGAACGGGGCGAAACTTTCCGGAGGAGAAAGACAAAGGATATCGATTGCCAGAGCCATTTTGAAAAATGCTCCCGTGATTCTGCTTGACGAGGCTACAGCATCGCTTGACACCGAATGTGAGTCGCAGGTTCAGTCGGCTCTGTCCAGACTGATATCCAATCGTACGGTTATTGTTGTGGCGCACAGGATGCGTACGGTGGAGGGTGCAGATAAGATTATAGTGCTTTCCAACGGCATGGTTGCGGAACAGGGAATTCCGGAGGATTTGATAAAATCGGACGGAATGTTTGCCAAGATGGTTCGTATACAACGCGATACCAACGAGTGGACAATTTAAATCAAACCAAGGTCGTGGAAACACGGCCGTTTTCACACATTATCATTTCTTTTTGGGAATTTCGCGACACATATTCGGTATCAGCGTCAGTAATACTGATGTTTCTATGTTATCGACCACTGCCATGTCTTTAGCTCCCGGATACGGGGATTCGCACGGGGCGTTCGGTATTGTGCGTTTTACACACGGGGTAATTTTCAACATGAATCTGTCGTCATATATGCCTCCGAACAGAACGCCGTCGAGATACAGCAAATATTCGCCCATCATCTGCCTGCATTTTATATCGCCCAGTGGCTGAAGCATTTTCACAACGTTTTTCATCCTATTTTCTTCGGTCGGCATATTATACCCGTTTTTCGAATTGATGCGAGCTTATAATAGTTTCAGCAGTCATTTCCGTTCCATGGGAGATACGAGGGACAGGATAATCGATGAGGCTTTGAAGCTCTTCTCCGAAAAAGGATACGGAGAAGTGTCGGTATCGATGATAGCTGACGCAGTCGGTATCAAGCCCCCGTCGCTTTACAAGCATTTCGGATCCAAGAGGGAGATATTCGATTCTATTTTGAATATGATGACCGAACGTTACGATAAAATGATTTCAGGGTTCGGAATAGACGGCAGCAACCCCGACAAAGATTCGTCATTTTTTGTCAATATCGATGAAGATACCATTGCAAATATGGGCAGAGATCTTTTTCTGTTCTTTTTGGAGGATCCTTACAATTCGATGTTCCGCAGAATGCTTTCGATAGGGCGCTACTCAGATCCGGAATTGGACAATATTTACCATATGCAGTACATAGATCTTCCGCTGGCATACCAGACAGAAATATTCCGTCACATGTTGGAATCGCGCGGATTATGCGGCGATCCGAGATCTATGGCATTGGAGTTTTACGGACCTATGCTTATTCTCATTCAATCCTGCGATACCGATCCCGGGAGAAAGGAATCCGCACTTAAGGAAGTTGATAATCATATACGGCACTTCGGTAAGGTCCATCAAATCGGCCGCAATTAAAGCAATGATGCGGACGATAATAGGCTAATGACCATTAGCTATAATAACATGTAAAGATTCGCAGTTTTCATGGCGGACACATTGAACGGTACGAAGGTAACTGTGATTTACGGTCAATCCCACAAAGGGATTACATGGACAATGACCCAGTTACTTTTGGAATATCTGAATCCGGATGAATCGGAAGAGTTTATGCTTCCCAGAGACGGTCCGCCGAGTTGTATCGGATGCAACAGATGTTTTCTCGAGGGGGAAAATAATTGTCCCCATTACGACAGAGTTGCGCGTATAGCTGAATCTATGCGTTCGGCCGATATTGTCATTTTAGCCGGTCCGAACTATGTCGACGGTATGACGGGTGCGATGAAAGATCTGATGGATCATTTGGCTTATATGTGGATGTCGCACAGACCCAGAGAAGAGATGTTTGTTAAGACCGGAGTTGTAATAACCAGTTCGGCGGGTGCAGGCAACAGGCATGTACTTTCGTCAATGAGGCATCAGATGAAGAGTTGGATGATTCCGAAAGTGTATTCCCTGGGGCTGATATCGCGTGCGTGGGGTATTGACGATCTTTCGGAGAGGAAGAGACAATATATCGATCGCAGATGCAGATCGATAGCAAAATTGATAAAATCCGGTTGCGGAAAAGTTCCGTTCTCATTCGGTCAGAGATTCATGTTTGCCGTATTCAGGTCTATGCAGTCAGGTAAAGCGGCATGGAACGAGACCGATCGGGTATGGTGGGAAAACCACGGATGGTTGGATAATGGGAAGCCATGGAAAAGAAGATGACGTCGGGACGCTGTCGTGCGTTCATGCGTATTTTGTATGAAGGTCATAGATAGAATGTTCTTAAATCATATTCATGGTTTTTATAACCAATGATGAATCTCCCCCACATGACGTTCTCAGAATCCGTGGACCGTTATTTCGGTGTTACCGAAAGAGGATCCAATTTCAAGACGGAAATATGGGGCGGAATCTTAATTTTCCTTTCTATGAGCTACATCATCGTGGTCAATCCATCGATGATGGCCCAAGCCGGTATGGACAAGGATGCCTGTTATGCGGCAACTATCATAATGTCTATTATCGGAACGCTTGTGATGGCTTTGTATGCGAAATTCCCGGTTGCGCAGGCACCGACTATGGGTGTCAACGCATTCTTCGTGTACAATGTCGTGATTGTCATGGGATTCTCATGGCAACAGGCTTTGGCGGCAGTGTTCTTGGCAGGTTTGATTTTCTTTGTAATCTGTCTCAGCGGAATAAGGAAAAGAGTTATAGACAAGATTCCCTCCGGACTAAAATACGGAATAACAGCAGGAATCGGATGTTTCATAGTATTCATCGGTCTCCAGAATGCAGGTTTGATTGTAGGTGCCGCAACATTGGTCAAACTCGGTGATTTATCTTCGCCGTCGGTACTTCTCGGATTATTCTGCATTATCTTTACTCTGTTCCTTTATTCAAGGAAAGTAACAGGCTCTATCATAATCGGTATGATTGTTTCTGCCATTGTCGGAATATGCATCGGCGTAATCGATCTTCCTGAGAGTATAGTGTCTTTGCCTACCACGCCTGACTTCGGAGCATTCCTCGACGGATTCTCCACGGATCTTCTGGATTTCCAGTTTGTGATGATTGTTGTGGCGTTCATTTTTATGCAGTTCTTTGACAGTACAGGTACTCTTATGGCAACAGGAGGAAGAGCAGGCATTATCGATAAGGACGGAAACGTTCAGTGCGACCGTGCATTGATAGCCGATGCAACTGCATCCCTGCTCAGTGCACCTGTTGGTGCAACGCCTACCGGAGCGTATGCCGAATCCACTGTAGGTATCGAAGCCGGTGCCAGGACCGGACTTGCGGCATTGATTGTAGCCGTAATGTTTGCGTTGGCTCTGTTCATAGGCCCTCTTTTCGGAATAATCACATATTCCTGTACAGTGGGTGCGATGTTTATCGTCGGAGCAGCAATGATAATGTCCCTCAAAGATGTCGAATGGGAGGATTGGCCACAGGCGGTATCTGTTCTTTCGACGATTCTGTTTATGATTCTGACGTATTCTATTGCAGACGGAATAGCATTCGGAACGCTGTTCTACTGTGTATGTATGCTCGGTGCGAAGAGGGCAAAAGAAGTAAGCCCGATCATTTACGGTCTGGCCGTTATCTGTCTTGTATACTTTATCGCAGTTGCGGTAGCGCTTTGAAACATTGTCGGAACGGAACCGCTTCGGTTCCTTCCGGCATATTTTTCCAATTCATTTAAATGTCTAAAATCAGACACAATTGTTTTACAACAATTAGTCTGCGAATGCTTTTTAGTGCGATATATAAGGCAAAAGACGATAGAAATGTACGATTGTATGCCTTCGTAAGTCCATATACTTTTATATAATGGGAAAGTCCCCGATGTTATGGGTACAAACCAGTACTTCATTGGTCGTCAGAGTGATTATGAGTCCTCTGCTAGAAGCTATCCCCGCAAATTCCCTCTTGCGGTGGCGAAGGCTAAGGGTGCGGTTGTTGAAGATGTCGAAGGAAAACGCTATATCGATTTCCTAAATGGTGCGGGCACGCTAGCTCTGGGCCACAACGATGATGAGATTAACAATACTATGATAGAACTCATCAGTTCGGGGGCTCCGTTGCATACTCTTGATTTAGCCACGCCTGTCAAGGATAGATTTGTGGAAGCCCTATTGACAATAATACCCAAGGAATTGGCAGAGAAAGCAAAAATTCAATTTTGTTCGCCTTCCGGGACTGATGCCACGGAAGCAGCCATAAAATTGTGTAAGACTGCTACGGGAAGGAGTACAGTCATCGCTTTCTCCGGAGGATATCACGGAATGGGTCACGGATCCATGGCGCTTACCGGCAATTGCAACGCTAAGAACAAAGTCGGAAACATAATGCCCGGCGTTCAGTTTATGCCGTACCCGTATTCGTACCGCTGTCCGATGGGTTTGGGCGGAGAAGCGGGAACCAAAGCATGCATTACATATCTGGAGCGTTTCCTGAAAGATCCGGAAAGCGGACTCACGAAACCTGCAGCCGTTATTTTGGAGCCTATTCAGGGCGAAGGCGGAGTAATTCCCGCACCCCCGGAGTTTCTTCAGGCTGTGCGCAGAATAACCAAAGAGCTCGGTATTCCGATGATTTGTGACGAAATTCAGTGCGGTATGGGCCGTTCCGGAAAAGTTTTTGCATTCGAACACGCGGGCATTGTTCCCGATGTAATTCTTATCTCAAAAGCAGTTGGCGGAGGTCAGCCTTTGTCCGTAGTGGTTTATGACAAGGCACTGGATTTGTGGGGCCCCGGCGCACACGCGGGAACATTCCGCGGAAACCAGTTGGCCATGGCTGCCGGGACTGTTGTAATAAACAGAATCAAAACTCCCGAATTCCTCGCTGAGGTTACCCGTAAGGGAGAACTGATGACATCGCGTCTTATGAAACTCAAAGACGAAACTGCAATAATCGGCGACATACGCGGCAGAGGTCTGATGATTGGTATCGAGTTTATCGATCCGAAAGGACCCAAAGATGTTATGGGAATTCCGGAACCAAGCGGAGACATTGCATCAAAGATTCAGCATATTTGTTTCGACAATGGGCTTATCATGGAGAAAGGCGGACGCAACGGTTCTGTCATGAGGTGTCTTTGTGCTCTTAACATCACCGACGACGAAATCGACCGTGCATTGACCATTTTCGAGAATGCCGTCAGAGAGGTTGACAGGAATGTCGGCGTATGATCCTCTTTTGATTTCGGAGAACAACGATGTTCGCAAAAGATTTTCCGAGATGATTGACGAGACTCTGAAAGCTGTTTTCGATTCATTTTCCGACGACAGTGCATTTTCCGGGATAAATCCGTATGAGCTGAGAGGCAAAATCGAAGCACTTGGATTTTTGCCCGAACACGGCATGGGATTTGAGAAGGTTTTGGAAGAAACAAAAAAGGAGATAATGCCCCATCTGTTGCGTACTTGGTCTACCAAATATATGCCGCATCTTCATTCGCCCGTATTGACCGAGACGATATGCTCCGAATTGATTATATCGTGTTTCAACGACAGTATGGACAGTTGGGACCAGGGGCCGGCTGCTACCGAAGTCGAAGAGAGTATGATTCACGGACTTATCAAATTATACGGATTCCCGGAAGATACTTCGGACGGATGTTTTACATCCGGGGGTTCCCAATCCAACATCTCTGCGATTATAGCCGCACGCGATTGGTATTGTATGAAAAAATTCGGATGGGATGTTAAAATGAACGGACTTCCGTCCGAATACCAGAAACTCCGCATATATACTTCAGAAATTTCGCATTTTTCCATGGATAAGGCAAGCCACATTCTGGGAATGGGATACGGAGCCGTGAGAAAAATCCCGGTTGATTCGGAATGCAGGATTGACGTAAAGGCATTCGAGAGGATGCTGAAAGAAGATACCGATGCGGGACTGTATCCGTTTTGTGCAGTGGCAACGTTCGGTACTACGGATTTCGGATCGATCGATGATGCCTATGGTATGAGGGCTCTCTGCGATAAATACGGGATGCATCTTCATGCGGATGCAGCATACGGATCCGGACTGATAATGAGTAACAAATACAGAGACAGGATCTCGGGAATATCTGTATGCGATTCGTTTACCGTTGATTTCCATAAGATGTTCCTTCTTCCGATATCGTGCTCTGCCATAATCGTCAGACGTGCGGAATTGTTGGAATGTTTCGAACTCCATGCTGATTATCTCAACCGCGAAGAGGACGAAGAGGACGGATATATCAATCTTGTCGGCAAATCCATGCAGACTACCCGTCGTTTCGATGCGCTGAAGGTTTTTATGGCATTCCAGACGCGCGGCAGAGACGGATTTGAAAAAATTATCGATACCGCCGTAGGTAACGCTGCATATTTCTTCGAGATGATTTCCAAGGACGATAATTTTATTGTACCCGTGGAACCCGAAATGTCTTCTGTTGTGTTTGCTTTCAACGGAGGGGATGAGGTAAACAAAAAAATCAGGCGTACGTTGTTATCCGAAGGTATCGTAATCGGACAAACGGTTAAAGACGGACGTGTTATGCTGAAGTTTACGCTTTTAAATCCCAATCTTAGGCATGAACACATAGACGGAATTATACACAGGATAGTTGAAATCGGCTCGTCGTAGGATTGTTTCGATGATATTTCATATGTCAGTAGATTGTAATCGACGTTGATACATACAGGAAACAGCAGCTCCGGCAGTTGTATTGAATATAAATTGTGAGACAATAAGAAAACAACAAAATTGCCTTATGGAGCCCAATGTAGAACCTGCCGGTTTCTCAACTTCGTTCACCGAGGCTGATTTCCCAGATTCCAGATCGTCAGCCTTGGCTAAGTTGTTCAGGAAATCAAAATACGGTGCCTTGTATGATTCGGCTTTTAGATAACGCAATGATTGGTTTTTCCCTTCGTTGAGTTATCTCCATTTTGTTGCATCAGGAATGGTCGGAGAGCTTGTACACACTGCCGATATCAACGAGTTTTGAAGATAGAATGAAAGATTGGTATAGTTGGGTAAAATCAGAATATCGTGAAAAGCAAGGTTATCCTCCGATGAATGTTCTTGAGATAATTGAAAAATATACAAAAGTACTGAAGCCTGGTTTTTATCAAACACGTTTTAATGATAAAGTATTCAATTTCGATGAAGAAATCAGATTTTGGATAGACGAATTATATCTCCCGTTTAATCATTGTCTTCCAGGATATGTAGTTAATACCGGTTATCCCAGACTCGATGCAATTTTAATAGATATAATCAATAGTGACGACCCATATTTTCCGGCATTTCAAGAATTATTTGGTATGTTACGTTAATCTGTTGTAATTCAGGCTTATATAAAATATTCCGGGCCGTCAATAGATTCCATGAAACCTTCGCGTTTTGCAAAGTCTACAAGATCGGCTATGGTGGTTTTGTCTAAAATATCATCCATCGATTTGCACAATTTGGCAAACAAACCCTGATCTACGCATTTGGATATCCACGGACATTCTGCATTTTTCTCTGTATCGTCTTCGGATTGCGAACCATCCATAATACGCATAATCATACCTGCAGTAATATCTTCAGGATTCATACCAAGGCGATATCCTCCCTGAGGGCCGCGTTCTCCTTTCACATACCCTGCTTTGTTGAGTACGGCAACTATCTGTTCTAAGTATTTTACCGAAATACCCTGACGTTTGGACACATCCTTGATTTTTACATTATTTTCATATCCATATACAGTCAGATCAACTAAAATCTGTATTGCAAAACGGGATCTTGTAGAGAAATACACGTACCCTTCATGTATTGCATTTGATTTAATTATTTAGAAAAGGTTTTTCCGGGGTAGGCCCCGGAATGAATCATGGTTTGGTCAGACCGTTGTTTATATCATAAATTATAACGGCAGGCTGTGCGGCAACACCGAAATCTGCTTCTCCGGATTGCAGTTGGGTGACAACCTGATTGCTGCCGTTCGCATATGTGAACGAAATCTTGATTCCCGCCTGTTCGAACAATGTTTTGTCATCATCTAGGTTTGGATTATTCAGTAATTCCGACAGTCCGGGAAGTTTTTCGTCTGCCAGATGGGTTGGAAGCTGATGTATATCATTGGCTATTGCGCTCATTCTTATCGAATAGAGTTTGCTTGTGTCCCATTTGTCGGTTTTTAGGGCTTTCTTCAGAGGTTCGTCATTTACGAACGAATCTGCAAATTCTTTCGAATTTTTAAAACCGAGACTATTCAGATCGTTTTTGATTATACCGCCGACATTGTACAGTGTGTCGGTCTGGTTTGCAATGTCTGTTTTAACTTTGGTAAGGGGATTCTCCGGATCCCATTCGCTGTATATGTCTCCGTCTCCCCAGGCATATTCGATGTATTTGAATGAATTCAGGATTTGTTCTTGGGTTAATCCGCTTCCGTTTCCTCCCGAATATTTGACGGCGTAATTCATCAGGGCAACGTGACGTTCGTCGTTGGAATCGAATCCGCGTTTTTGAATATCGTCAAATACTGCATTGAGCCAGTCTGTGGCGTTTTTTACCGCCCAGACCAGTCTTGCCGATGCTTCCGGATTATCGTTTATGAAAGATGAACTTCCGTAAAGGACACAGCATGTCACATGGGGGAATATCATGTCTGTAGTGACAAGATGATTGAATACCGCATTTTCTCCGAGTACAAGAGCGCTAAACTGCGGATCCCATGTTACTCCGATTTTTAATCCGTGTGATTCGCGGTATTCTTTTATTGATGATGCAGACCCTTGGGTCGTGATATATCCGACTTGGCCCTTTCCGGGGTGCTCGCTTGCTACCAGTTTAAGGTCTGCCGTGTCCCCGTTGGTCCATGTCGTGTCTTTGAGATAGTTCTCGACAATGGTTTTCAGCTGGTAGTATTGAATAGATCCTACAGTAGGGATGCCGAATACCAATCCCTCCCAGCCATTTGGATTGAATATTACTACTTCATAGCCTTCCGAATTGGTTCTTGTTTCGAAATTGCCCCCTTCGTCGAGAACAAACAAATCACCTTTGTTTATGGCATCGGAATCATAATAAAATCCAGTACCCACGCCTTCAAGTCCGGAAACCAGGTTAATTTCCCCGTCGCTGTCCGATCCGTTTTTGTTAATCAGAGCAGCAGTCGCTCCTGCGAGAAGCAATATGGCAACCGCTCCGATTACTATTGCTTTGTATCTTTGCATCCTTATTCCTCTTTATTCTGTTTTTTGTTTGTTTCCGAAACCGTTTCCATTACGTTCTCTTTTTCCAGATATTCGACTATTCTTTTCTTTAACGCATTAAATTCCGGAGAGGATCTGTCTCTGGGTCTTTCCCATGGAATTTCTATTATCTCGTTTATTGTCGTAGGACGTTTTGTCAATACTACAATTCTGTCCGAAAGATACACCGCTTCGTCTACAGAATGTGTTATGAACACAATAGTCTGTCCGGTTTCTTTCAGTATTCTGATAAGTTGGGATTGCAGTATGTTCCTTGTCTGTGCGTCAAGCGCACCAAAAGGTTCGTCCATCAGTACCACGTCGGGTTTTACGATTAGGGCGCGTGCGATTCCGACTCTCTGTTTCATTCCGCCGGAAAGTTCAGATATTTTCGAATCGGCAAAATTTTCCAATCCTACCATTCTGAGATATTCGTCTACGAGAACTTTCCTTTCGGATTTCGGAACATGTGCAATTTCAAGTCCTGTTTCCACATTTCTGCGGACGGATCTCCACGGCAAGAGTGCAAAATCCTGGAATACGAATCCTCTGTCTCTTCCGGGTTCGTTGCAGATATCGTTGCCTATGTATACAGCGCCCTCAGTGGGCTCCAAAAGCCCGGCAATCATTCTCAGCAGAGTTGTTTTACCGCATCCGGACGGACCGATGAATGATACCAGTTCTCCTTTGCGGATATTCAAACTTATATCGCGTATTGCTTCCGTTTCTTTGCCGTTTCTCGAGTATGTTTTGCCTATTCCGTCGATTCTTATCGTTTTGTCGGATTCGGATTTTGTATCGGAAACAGTTTTGGATTTTTTTGGAGTTCCGATATCCTCCAATAACCATTCTTTAAGACTCATTCCGTGTACCCCCATTTCTTGTCAACGGTTTTTGACAGCAATTCTACTACAGTAACTGTGATAAGGCCCAGTAAACCAATCAGAACGATTCCTGCGAATACATACGGCCATGCGCCGATTCCTGCTTGGTTTGTTATGTAGTTACCTAAACCGCCTACGCTTGAGGCATACAGTTCGGCGGAGACGATACACATCCATCCTATGCCGATTCCCGTTTTTATGCCGTTCATGAGATACGGTACGGATCCCGGGATTGTAACTATCCAGAATGTCTGTAGCTTATTCGCTCCAAGTGTTTTTGTGGCATCTATCCACCCCTTATCGGTTTTCGTGACACCGAATATTACGCTTGTAAGCAGAGGGAAGAATACACCTATGAATACGACAACCATTGCCCCGTTTGCTCCGGATTGCAACAGTATTACGAGTACCGGTGCCCATGCGACAGGGGCGATAGGCCTAAGTACATTTAACGCGGGGCTGACAAGACTTCTTAGCGTTTTTGATGTTCCCAGCAACAATCCCAAAGGATATGCTATTATGAGTGCCAGAAAGAATCCTTTGAGAAGTGTCTCGAAGCTGGTTCCCATGTATTCCAACATGGTTCCTCCTGCAGTTGAATCTCCGTTGATTGCAAAATCCTTGAGTGCAGCCCATGTCGCTTCGGGCGTAGGCACAACCGTCCTGTCGATATACCACGATGCAAATTCCCAGACAAGATACAATCCTATCAACGAAATCGCGGTACACATGACCATTTTCACTGCCTTGCAGTATTTGTTATCGGAATCGTATCTGTAATGATTCTTGTTTTTGTTTTGAGATCCGGTTAATGCAGGATCTTCTTTCAACCATTCGACCACGTTGATCATTTTTATCCTCCTTTATTTTACTTATTTCATATGGTAAATTAGTAAAATTAGTTTAATTATATAATGGATATTGCTATTTTTATGCATATATGAATATTTTTTAAATCAAATCACAAAAAACAAGGCTATCATACTAATTATATACCATAATTCATATCGAATAAATAGGAATAAATACACTATGGAGGTTGAACACACATGGCGGAATGCATAGGGGTTATTTGGAACGGAAGAGGGGGGCAGGGAGCCTTTACCGCGTCCAGAATATTGGGCGCTGCATACGTGTTAGGTTTTGAGAACGGAAATGCATTGGCATTTCCTTCTTTCGGTCCGGAAAGACGTGGTGCACCGGTAAAGGCCTTCACTAAGTTATCGTCCGACAAGATAGCAGACAGGAGCGAGATATCAAAACCTGATTATACGGTATATCTCGACGACAGTCTGTATGCCAGTCCCGAATCCGGGACAGTTCTGGTAAACAGTCGTAAATCATTGGGCGGAGACAGCATCACGATAGACGGTTCCGGATTAGCCGAATCGATATTAGACGTGCCCGTAGCCAATACTGCCATGGTTGGAGCGGTAGCAGCTGTATGGGGAGGAATATCCCTTGAATCAATATTTGCGGGGATAGATGCCGTAATGCCTGAAAAGATACGTGAAAAGAACAAGAAAGTGGCCGAGAGAGCGTTCAATCTGACGGAGGACATATTATGAATACAGATCTCCGTAAAATTCCGAATTGGGGAACTGCAGAATATCCAGAGAGTACTGCTTTTGATGCAGGGTATCTGACGGTCGATAATTCGGGATGGAGAGAATGCAATATCATAGTGGATGACGGCGTATGCACGGGATGTTCTCTGTGTTACAAGTATTGTCCTGACGGAGCGATATCAATGTCGTCTAAAAAAGCAGTGATAGACGGCAGATTCTGTAAAGGATGCGGAATATGCATACGCATATGTCCGGCCGATGCCATAAAAACGGAGGCAAAGGAATGACAAGAATGTTTATTTCCGGTAATGAAGCATTTGCGTACGGAATAAAGGCAGCCCGTCCTTCGGTTATATCAGCATATCCGATTACACCGCAGACAACCGTGGTGGAAAAATTATCGGAGATGGTTGCTGACGGATTTTTGCAATCTGATTTTATTCATGTGGAATCGGAGCATTCCGCATTATCATGCGCCATAGGGGCATCAGCGACGGGAGCGAGGACGTTTACCGCTACATCGTCGCAGGGTTTGCTTTATATGGCTGAATGTCTGCCGTATGCCGCAGGCGGAAGATTTCCTATAGTGATGATGAATGCTAACCGTTCGGTAGCGCTTCCGTGGAATATTTACGGGGATCAAAGAGATTCTCTGATGCTGTTGGACAGCGGATGGATTCAGGCATACGTACAGGATTGTCAGGAGAGTGCGGATATGGCACTTATGGCATATCGTATAGCCGAAGATACAAAAATTTCTACGCCGTTCATGGTAAACCTCGACGGTTTTCAGCTTACTCATACGTATGAGGCTGTTAATGTACCGGAACAAGAGAATGCTGATGAATTTTTACCAGTATATGAGACTGAGAACAGGATGGATTTTGAACATCCTCGCAATTTGTGTTTTTCTGCCGGACCCGAGTACAATATGATATTCAAAGAAGCGGAACATAGGGCAATGATTCGTGTGTTTGACGTTGTCAAAGAAGCCGAGAACGAATTTGCGGAAACATTCGGACGCCGTTATCCGGGACCCGCGGAAGCATATCTGTGCGAGGATGCGGATTTCATACTGATTACATTGGGCAGTATCTCGGGGCTGTGCAGAAACGTTGCCGATTCTCTTCGTAAGGAAGGAATAAAAGCCGGTGTTTTGCGTATACGCTATATGAGGCCGTTTCCATACGATGATGTAGCCGACATTTTGAAAGAGTGCAAATCAGCAGGCGTGTTGGAGAAGGATATTTCCTTCGGCGGTACGGGTGCGGTGTACAGAGACGTATGCACGGCGTTGTTTTCAAACAGAGTATATGTGTCAGTGTGTAATAGAATAGGCGGTTTAGGCGGGAAAAATATCTCTCAAGACGATGTTAGAAAAGTGTTTCAGGATATAGCGGAAGGAAAGCAGGACGTTGAATTTATAGGGGGCAAAAATCTATGAGTTTTCCGATTGCCGACAAAGAATATTTCATAGGGCATAAGGCATGTGCCGGTTGCGGAGGAAGTTTAGCCGTAAGAATTGCGCTTAAAGCATTGGGCGACAGGACTGTAGCCGTGTTGCCAGCGGGATGTATGTCGGCGGTAGGATTCAACTTTCCCCAGCTGTGTTTTTCCAACAATGCGATTATTTCTACGTTTGCGGGAACAGCATCCATGATGACAGGCGTGTTGGCAGGATTACGTTCAAAAGGCGAGAAGGATTTCACGGTAGTGGGTTTTGCCGGAGACGGAGGTACTGCAGATATCGGAATACAGGCTCTGTCCGGAGCGATAGATCGTAATGATGATATTTTGTACATTTGTTATGACAATGAAGCATATATGAACACAGGCACTCAGAAAAGTTCGTTGACTCCGTACGGTGCATCAACAACCACAACGCCGGTCGGAAGAGTGCATAAAGGGAATGTATCCGAAAAGAAAGACATGTTCGGAATTGTCGCTGCCCATGGTATCCCGTATGCTGCTACGGCAAGCATAGGCTATATTGATGATTATATAGCGAAAGTCAGGTATGCCGCTTCTGTTCGGGGTACCAAATACATTCACGTTCTTTCTCCGTGTCCTACGGGATGGGGCATACCTGTTGACCGTACGGTGGAGTTTGCAAAATCTGCGGTAGATTGCGGATTGTGGCCTCTTGCCGAATACAGAAACGGTAAATTTCATCTAAATAAGAAAATGACAAAACCGGAATCGCTATCGGAATATATCCGCAGTCAGAAGCGTTTCAAGCATCTGTCCAATGATGATCTTAACCATATTTCCGAACTCAGAGATTCGAAATGGAATCATATTCTGTCAGAATGGGATTATTGATATTCTTATATGAATAAAGTAAGCAATTCAAATTAAATATAACCTTATAATACAATACCCATAGGAAAAGTAGGAATTAGGTGAAGCACATGCCTGACGGAAAATATTGGAACAAAGATATCGAAACAATGCCCCGCGATAAGTTGGAGGCATATCAGCTCGAAGAATTGAAAAAAGAAGTAAAATTCGCATACGAGAATTCTCCGTACTACAAGAGATCCTTCGATGCCGCGGGGGTAGGTCCCGACGATATCAAAACTCTGAAGGATCTTGCCAAATTCCCGTTTGTAGACAAAAAAACGGAAAGGGAAACCCAGGGAGTGGGTTCGTTCCTCGGCGAATTGTGTGCTGTGCCCGAGGACGACGTTATATTCATTGCCACATCGTCCGGTTCGACCGGTGTTCCTACCATGAGCCCGTTTACGCAGCAGGATTTCGACGAATGGCAGGATGTAGAGAGCAGATGGTTCTACCAGACGGGAATGAGGAAGAACGACAGATATATTCATGCACTGAACTTCTCGCTCTATGTCGGCGGACCCGATGTAATCGGTGCACAGAAGCTCGGAGCGTTATGCATTTGGGGCGGTACACTTCCATCCGAAAGGCTGATTTTTGTTCTCAAAACATATCAGCCGACTTGCATTTGGACCAGCCCTTCGTATGCATGGTATCTCGGCGAGACATGCAGGAAGAACGGTGTCGATCCTGCCAAGGATCTTTCAATCAAGAGAATCTATGTCGCAGGCGAGATGGGAGGTTCTATCGAGACCACACGCGAAGCTATAGAACAGCTTTGGGGCGCGGAAGTCTATGATTTCTATGGTCTTTCGGATATCTTCGGGGCATGCGCGGCAATGTGTGAGGCCAAAGACGGACTTCACATAGCAGAAGATCACATTTTGGTCGAAACGGTTGACGTCAGAACGGGAGAACTGCTCGAACCCGGACAGGTCGGAGAGTTAGTGTATACGACTCTGCGCAAACATGCCCGTCCGATGATAAGGTTCCGCAGCGGAGATATCGGATACATTGACAATACCCCCTGCAGTTGCGGCAGAACTCACGGAAGGATACTCATAACGGGAAGAAAGGACGACATGTTTGTCGTATCCGCAGTTAATGTGTTCCCCAGCGATATCGAGGCAGTGGTGCACGGGTTGAAAGGAATTACCGGAGAATATCTCATACGTGTATACGAAAAGGACTACACCTGCCGTTACGAAGTGACAATCGAAAGAGAAGGATCCAATGCCAGCGAATCAGACGACGAACTCGCACTCCGCGTATCCACAGCTCTGAAAGCCAGAATCGGTGTCAAACCTGCCAAGGTCAATGTAGAGGCCGAAGGTACTTTGGAGCGTTCCACACACAAGGCGAAACGTGTTATAGACGAACGCAAACTTACATACGACATCTGAGGTATGGAATATGCGCGGACTCTCGACAAGGACATCAGGATTTACCGATTCGGTTATCAGGCGCATGACCCGTATATCGAACGAGTACGGTGCAATAAATCTCTCGCAGGGGTTTCCCGATTTCGATCCTCCTGCGGAGCTTACCGAACGTTTGGCTGAAGTTGCCCGCGAGGGTCCGCATCAGTATGCGGTAACCTGGGGTGCGCCAAACTTTAGGGAGGCTCTTGCCAGGAAACAGAGTAAATTTATGGGGAGATCCATAGATCCGGAAACGGAAGTTTTGGTAACGTGCGGGAGCACGGAAGCCATGATGGTAGCAATGATGACTGTGGTAAATCCCGGCGATAAAGTCATCGTATTTTCTCCATATTACGAGAATTACGGTGCGGATGCTATATTGTCAGGCGCGGTGCCGATTTATGTCGAGCTCCGCGGACCGGAATATGATTTTGACAGGGAGGAACTGGAGGAAGCTTTCTCGCAGAATCCCAAGGCGATCATATTGTGCAATCCGTCTAATCCGTGCGGAAAGGTATTCACCAGAAGCGAGCTGATGTTTATCGCAGGGCTTGCCGAAGAATACGATACGTACGTAATCACCGATGAGGTCTATGAGCACATCGTGTACAATCCAAACGAACACATTTATTTTGCAACGCTTCCCGGCATGTGGGAACGTACGATATCGTGTTCGTCGCTGTCGAAAACATATTCTGTCACAGGATGGCGTGTGGGTTACATCATAGCTCCGGCCGAAATTATGGATACTGCACGCAAGGTCCATGATTTCCTTACGGTAGGAGCTGCCGCACCGTTGCAGGAGGCACTCGTCACAGCATTGAATTTCGGAGACGATTATTATCTGGATCTGAAACAAAAGTATTCGTCGAAGAGGAGTCTTTTTCTGAAGGGGTTGGATGAAGCGGGCATATCGCACAATATTCCGCAGGGCGCATATTATGTGATGGTTGACATATCCGAATACGGTTACGACAGTGATGTTGCATTCTGCGAGGATTTGGCCAAGACAGTAGGTGTTGGTGCTGTACCAGGATCGAGTTTCTTCCATGACGATGTTAATAATTTGATACGTTTGCACTTCGCTAAGAACGACAGTACTCTGGAAGAGGCTTTGGACAGGCTTGGTCAGATAGACAAATTGAAAAAATAAACGTAATGACGGGGAGGCTCAGGCCTCCTGTGTCATTTTTTGTAATGTTTTTGTCCTAAAAATGAAATTGTGCGTTGCCCTGCATCAATCCGGGAAGCAAGACAACGGTAAACTTGTTTTATGCATACAGATGTTTGCTAAAGTAGCGGTCTCCCCTGTCGGGGAATACTGTTATGATATTTCCAGATTCTATTTCGTTTGCAAGTTTTCTTACGGCAGCTAATGCTGCGCCGGATGATTCTCCCGCAAAGATGCCTTCTTCCGATGCCAATGCACGGCATTCCGAAAAGGCTTCCGAATCGTTTATTTTGATTACTTTGTCGACAAGATCCATGTTCATTGTTTTGGCGATAAAATCGTTGCCGATACCTTCTATGGCATACTCTCCTTTTTTGCCTCCGCCCATTGTGGATCCGACGGGATCGGCTAAAACTCCTTTTATTGACGGATTTTTGCTTTTTAGGTATCCTACTACGCCGGAGAATGTACCTCCGCTTCCTGCACCCATAACGGCATAGTCTATATTTCCGTTAAGATCCTTATATATCTCCGGGCCGGTAGTTTCGAAATGGGCTTTCGGATTGCTCATGTTGTCAAACTGTTTCAGCGACACAGCGCCCGGTGTTTTTGATATGATTTCATTTGCTTTTGACACAGCGCCCAACATACCGCCCTCGTGCGGTGTGCTGATTATCTCTGCTCCCAATGCACGCATCAAAGTCAGTTTTTCTTCGGAAAATTTGGTTGGTACGACAAATATTACGCGATACCCGTGATTCAGTGAAGCAAGGGCCAAACCAAGGCCCATATTGCCGGCAGTTGCTTCCACAATCGTACTTCCTTCTTTCAGCAACCCCTTTTCCTCCGCATCACGAACCATGTATTCGCCGGTACGGTCCTTCACACTGCCGGTCGGATTGTACAGTTCAAGTTTTGCATATACGTTGATGTTTTCCGGAAAACCCATATTTCCGAGGCGTACCAACGGGGTATTGCCGACGAGATCGTGCATCGATTGATACAAAGTCATATTTTCGCCTTCTCGATTGCCTGATCCAAATCCGAGATTATGTCTTTTTTATCTTCGATCCCGGGGGATAAACGTATCAGTCCGTCGGAGATACCGACTTTTTCGCGTATGTCTTTGGGAATCGATGCATGAGTCATCGTAGACGGGTGGCATACCAGCGATTCAACGCCTCCGAGACTTTCGGCGAGGGTTACCAGATTCAAAGATTCGAAGAATTTTGTCACATCATATCCGTCTTTCAATTCGAATGATATCATCGCTCCCCCGTTCGAGGCCTGTTTAGAATTAATCGCGAAATTCCGATCTGATTTCAATCCAGGATAATGGACGGTTTTTATTGCTTTGTTTGACGTAAGCCATTCGGCTATCGCTTCTGCATTTTCTACATGGCGGTCCATACGCACGGCAAGTGTTTTGATCCCTCTGATGAGGAGGAACGAATCGAAAGGTCCCAATACGCCTCCGGTAGAATTCTGAATAAATCCAATCTTCTGTGCCAGAGATTTGTCGTTTACAACCACGAGACCTGCTACGACATCACTGTGGCCTCCGAGGTATTTGGTTGCGCTGTGCACAACAATGTCTGCACCCAAATCCAGCGGTCTTTGGATATACGGCGTCATGAAAGTATTGTCTACAATGACTAACGCACCGTGTTTTTTAGAGATGGCCGAAACCATACGGATGTCAGTTACCGTCATCAACGGATTGGCCGGACTTTCGACAAGTACGGCTTTAACATTATCCTCGAAACTTTCGTCCAATGTTTTTTCGGATGTTGTATCTACAATTTCATAGGTTATTCCAAAATTAGAGAACACCTTGTCCAATACTCTGAATGTTCCTCCGTATACATTCTCGGAAATCAGAATCTTATCCCCGTTACGAAACAGCGACAGGACGGCAGTTAATGCAGCCATTCCGGATCCGAACGCAAATCCATTGTTTCCATTTTCTAGATCTGCAATCAATTTTTCAAGCGCTTCTCTGGTAGGATTGCCTGTTCTGCTGTATTCATACC
>CAKQHC010000012.1 GCA_934234005.1 uncultured Methanomassiliicoccales archaeon
TTGCTGGTATCAGGCAGATGACGATGAGGGTTTTGCAGACATCTACCCAAAGACATTCGGCATGCGTAAATGGGTAACCGACCACGACGAAGAACCCACCTATTTTTTAATGGGTATCGGCGGAACACCGCAAATGCCCGACCGCTTTTATATAACTCGTTTTTTCAATATAGACGAAACACACATGAGCCTGGCGAGATTGGATGCATACAGGCAGAGTGTGTTTCGTTTTGATTTCATTTATTATTATATCAACAGGGATTTATGCCGTATTTTCAGTCCCGAGTGACTTCAGCTTAATATTATGATACTTCATAGATTCTGTGTTTCCGAATGCATAGGCTACAAGTTCCGAAATGTGCATAACAGGCTTACCGGATTCGAGTGAATCATATTTTAAGAAACACATGGGGCACCCGACAACAATTATTTCCGCATCTTTGGATGCAGATATACGTTCTTCCATCATTTTTGGTGCCATTTCTATAGATTTGCCACAACAACCAGCTTCATTACGGACATATTCAAAGCCCATGTACTCCGCAATCTCGGTCATTTCATCTAAAAGAGGCATTGCCGCACATCCGGGCTCTAGCGAAATTTTGATTTTATTTTTGATTTTAGGCAGTTTTTCTATGTTGTTGTGGAAGAAATGTATTATGTGCGAAGCATTGTATCCTGCGTTGTTGAATTCATAACTGCACCCTCCGCAGAGGGTTATTATTTCACTGTCTGAAGCAGAATCATGCATCTTGGCAATCAGTTTGATGCAGTCCTTATCAGACATTGACCTGAATACGACAGGGTGTGTGCAACACGCACTTATCGGAATCTCTTTTGCAGCTATTTTCATTCCGTACAATGCAACAGATGCAGCATATTCTATGAATGGTGCTTTGCATTTGACAACACAACCCGGCATAAGGGACACGTCATCACCGCTCCATATTGGTTGGGGACATTCATTTTTTAACAATGGCATGACATATCCTGTTTCTTCTGCACATTTCGGGAATTGTTTGTTTTTTATCGAATATATCAATCTCTGTATGAGTTTTGCAGGATCCAATTTTTTACAAACGGTTGTGCAGTTACCGCACCCTATACAATATTGAACATCTGTGCTTGTGCCGTTAACTAGCGACATGGGGTTGCATCCTCCATGTTTGTATGACGGACATACTTTGATGCAATTACCGCACTTCACGCATCTATTGCGCATAGTTTCAATTTCTTCATTTACCGACATCAATGATAGCATATGTTATTCCCTTAAAAATTATATTTTCTTATCGATGATTATTTGTTAAGGCGATAACATTACTAATTATTTTATTTTTATCAAACATTTTTATTAATTTTTTTCTATATTCATTTTCAAATATTATCAAATACCAAATTAGTTAAGTTAATTACATTACTAAATATTTTTTTATCAAATAAGTAATTTTTAGTAGATTTTAGTTATTTTTAAGAAAATTGTAGTAAAAATAAATTAATTAAGCTAGTAACTTTATTAAATAAAAAAATTTGAAAATGTATATTTTTTGTAGATTTTATACTAAAAATTACAATTTTTTAGTGATTTTGGCGTAAAATGTACATTTTTGTACAATATTTGGCCTAAAATCCGTCTGTGGTGGACTCCCGAATATCAACTTAAAATTATAAAAAATGCATGAAAGAGGGTGGGTATTCGTGTTAAAAATAAATTTTGTGAAAAATTGGGCAAAATTTGATAAAAATCATCATATTTTTAATTGAATTCTTCAAAAAATTGTATATTTGATAATAAATTAGTAAATAATGCAATCAACTTAATTTTATTTGAATTTATAAAATAGTTATTAAATTACAAGATAAATACATAAAAATAAAAATATTAATTTTTATTTACTGAGTTAAGTTATTAACTTAATTAATATTTCTTTAATGAATTTTGATTAAAATTGTCGTTGAATATTAAAAAATCAAATCGGCAAATATATTTTTGGTAATTCTCATAGTTACAATTCAAAAATACAAGATTATGATATAAATTAAGATAGAATCGTTACTAAATTTATTATTATAATCTCATTCAAATTAACACAATTATATGCAATACATTTCAAAAAGTTTCATGCATTAAGAATCAAATGAATGAATTCGTTGACAGATCAAATATAGACCTACATCGAACAAATGCTACATCAAGATTAAGAAATGTACAGTATCAAGATACATGACGAATTCGGTTTACTCGGAAGTTATTCTTTTAATGTCTGTTAAATTTAAACATGCATCGGACAATCATAAAAATTTAAAATATGAGATATACTTTATTATTTATGTAAATAAAGATATATGCTTTATTTTTAATTGGTAGCTATATCATTGCAAAGTTGTAAACGGATGCGATGAAATAAGCTTGTAATCATCGTCATGCGTATAAAATTGCTCCATAAGCCAATATTTGCCCTCTATTCCCATTTCAAGCTTTTTATTGAGTTGTTCTCTGGTTATCGGCATCACTTGAAAAATCGTTATGAACTCACGTTTGGATACGTAGCATTTGCATATCTTTGGCGATTTTATTATTTCAGGCAAAAGCAACACTATGCCGCAATATTTTCCGTCCAACTCCATATCTATTGTATCCGATACAGTCAAATTGATATCGTTTTCAGATGCACAATTGGCAGTAGCCCACAATAATGAATTCAGATAAAGCCAATCCGAGGCATCCTGACCAACCGGTGTTTCCGGATAAAAACATGATGTATTCGTTACGCCTGTTTGCCTTCCTGCCCGAACCGATATCGCGTTTAGGCATTTTATAATCGCTTGCTCCGACGGTACATAATTTCCAAAACGGCATTTCCTCCGTCGGTTCAAAAACAAGTGTTGTAATTTGATTTATATGTCTTTCGAAGATACACTGAATTGAAAATCCTGATTGAATGTTGTTTTATAATGATCATACAGTTGCTGTGTTTTCATATGCATCATTTCCAATATTTCATCCAGATTTTTGTTACAATCGTGTTGAAATGTAATCCCATAAACGATCTGAATTTCGTTCTTATCCCTACACGGGAACGTTTACGTTTACGGGACAAATCTTTTAACGCCTGATCTACGACGTTTTCTACCGTACACATGCCGTTAAACACTTTGTCGGGTACCGAATTGTCTCTGCAATTGTCTATGAAACCCGTATCCACCCATCCGGGAGACACTTCCAAGACACCTATTTGTTTAGGACGAAGTTCTTCACGTATGCTGTTGCAATAATGCCTTACAAATGCCTTTGTTGAGGAATATACTGCCATATACGGCATCGGGATGTATGCAGACAGCGAGCACAAAACGATTATTGACGATCCTGCAGACATATACGGTACCGTAAACGAAATTGTATCCACCAGTGCGGAGACATTTAAATCAATCATTGAATGCTGCTCGTTGTAGTCAACATCGGTTACGGTTCCGAAATATCCTACGCCTGCACAACATACAAGCATCTTTACATCGGGTCTTTCTGTTTCTATAATCAATTTGAGTTTTTCCAAATCAACCCGGTTTGTAAGATTACAGTTAATAATTTTGGAAGGTGTTTGCAACCCATCGGAAACTTTCTTAAGCTGTTCTTCACGGCGTGCGATAAGCCATATGCAATCATAACCTTCCGCATCCAATCTACGGCAGAATTCTTCCCCAATGCCCGATGATGCACCGGTTACGATAGCGATTCTCATATTAATGCCGACGCACACGCAGTTATCACTACGACAACCATGATTCCAACCATAAGATAAGCGCCCATTTTTATTTTGGTTTCTTTTCTCATAAACTCGGGATTGATTATCCAATATAAGGAATTACTTTTTCAAATCAACATGCGCGAACAACAAAATCAAAGAAGAAGTAAAAAGTTTGGTAAAAAGTTTGTTTTTATCCTTAAATGACAGGGACTTTTTCGTCAACCAGTGCATATGCAAGGTAGAGTGTGAGCACAAAGTTCGCAAGTGCTGCGATTCCCTTGAGCAGACCCCAAATCTCCTCTCCTGTCTGAACGCTGATTCCGCCGAAGATGAAAATCAGAGCAGTGGTGAGCAGAATGACGGTGAGTGTCTTGGGAGTTCCGATGCGTGCAGACCATACCAGACATACGAGGTATATGATTCCAAGAGTCAGGTTGATAGTCAGATCTCCGCCGTAATAACCCGCATAAAAAACTCCTGCTGCGACAAGCGCAAATACGGTGAATCCGAAGTTACTGTCTGCTTTGTATGCGTAAAGAGCGGCCAGGGCAATGAACAGGGAGCTAACAATAAGAAGCCCTCCGAGCTGTGCGCCCAAACCGATAATTTCGACATCGAAATAACCGCAGATACATGCAAGTGCTATCGGCAATGAAACCAAAGCAACAAAGAACAATCCAAACGCGGTAGGATCGATGTTCGTATTTTCGTTCGATATGTGTATTCCTCCTAGTCTTTTGACTGATATGGAAATTTAGTTAATCAATATATAATAATTTGTATGCATCCATCCATCCAGTGTTTAATCCAGACGTATGATAACATCATTCTGTGGGAACAAGGCCCACTCTGCGTTTCGCAGGATCTCTGACTTTGGAAGCCATTTTTTGTTGCACGGAATTGAATTCTTCCGGACTCAAAGCAGTTTCCGCTTCATGTCTGATTAGGAGATCTTCCCATCTCATGTATCCTGCATATACTGGATTGTGCAGAATATTTCTGAGATTGAATTTGTTCCACGGATTCCCTTTGCGTGTTAACGTTCCTTCTCCGTTGAGTTCATAACATATCGAATCGATGGTTCTGCCCGACGAATACATCGAGAAAATTTCCTTTACAACAACCATCTCGGATTCACATGATCTCAGAGCGCCCTCGTACAGTTCGTAACCGAACGGAGGTGTAAATCCCATGGTGCGTTTCGGAGAATCGCTTGTGTCCATGGATTCGGCCTTTTCGCGCATTCCGAAATGTGTACGTTCACCGATCTGTTCGCTCTCCAACTGGGCGATACGTTGCATCATATCAACGACAAAACGCCCCATTGCGTTGTCCGTATCTATGGATTCAGTGGTCGACTCGAATTTCTTGCCGTGTTTTTCGAGCATATCCATCATATCCATGAAATTACGGCTATTACGATGGATACGATCCATTTTTAAAACAATTATTTTATCCCAAGTATCGATTTCTTCCAACATACGGCGGTATGCGGGACGGTTGGTTTTGCGTCCGCTGAATCCGTCGTCGCGGTACACGCCCGCAATCTCGATGTCCTGTATATCGCAATAATCTTTGAGGGCAGATATTTGGGCATCCAGCGAATATCCTTCGTCGGCCTGTTCGTCCGTTGATACACGGACATATAATGCGGCACGCATGTTCAGGAGATTTCGATCGGGCCGTTTATGGACTCATACGTCGACAGATCGATTATCGGCTCGTGATCTGCCAGTTTGACGACTCCGTCCCAATCCAGATATCCTGCATAAACGGGATTGTGAAGGATTCCCGATATGGTCTGCTTGGTCCATTTTCCGCCTTTCCTGGCAGGCACCAAAGCATCATTGAGCGATTGTGCGATTTCGCTGAGCGATGAACCGCGCTGGGCCATGCTGAATATGGCGCGGACACGGTATGCTTCCTCGGTGTTTACCACAAGATGTCCGGATGCGTATGCATATCCGTACGGATTGCCTCCTCCGAGTCCGCCTTTTCCTTCCTTGTGCTTTTCCATCATTCCGCGATATACCCTTTCGCCGATCTGCTCGCTTTCCAGCTGTGCAATACGTTGGATAACGTCCATGACGAATCTGCCCATGGATGTTGTGGTATCGAACTTATCCTGGATGGAATTGAACTGTTTTCCGTTGTGGTTAAGTTCTTCCATCATCATGGTGAAATTCATGGAATTTCTGTGGATACGGTCCATTTTCAGAACCAGCAGCATATCCCACTTGTCCATTTCGTTCATCATACGAATGTATTCGGGACGGTCTTTGGAACGTCCTGAATAACCTTCGTCTCTGTATATGCCCGCAATCTCCCATCCGCGAAGTGCGCAGTATGATTCAAGCTTCTTCTCCTGTGCGTTGAGAGAGAAACCCTGATTGGCCTGATCCTCTGTAGATACCCTAACGTAAAGTGCTGCACGCATGTGCATTCATCCCGTTACTGGCATCTGTTGTAAAGGATATAAACCTAACCTTGGAATCTGATAAATTTTAGTTATCATATAACTGGTAAGAATAGTTACCATGATTTATGGTAACTATCAACTCATAAACAGATTCCAATAATCCTTGGTGATACGATCCTTAACGTCTGAAGTGATACGAACCGTTTTATCGATAATGCCGCGGGCGTAACCATACATCATAATTGTTATTCCCGATAAGATATTGATATGAGATTCGATATGCAATACGTTGAGATACCTTACAAGAATGGATGCGTATTCGGCCATATCTTCGCATTCAAGACGATATAAGTCACGGAAATTGAATATGATAATTGCATTGATTATAGGGGCCTCATCATCGTCTTTCATTCTGTCTTTTATTGTATTATATATTACACGGGACATGAGTAAAGACTGCTCTAATTTTTCCTTGGGTTTCTTCTGATAGGTTGTCATAAGGGATCCTTGGCGAAACAGACGGTAGGAATAATACTTATCAGGCACAAATCTTACTTTCTTTGCATAGGAGAAATAATTCACTGCAAAAGAAAAGTCTTCTCCGACGAACAGTTTTTCGTCAATATGCAAATTATTGTCTTTAATCAAACTGGATTTTATGAAATGAAGCCACAGTACAGGTCCGCAACCGTTAACGGAAAATATCTTACCTATGCTGAAATCGTTATAATCCGCACGTTTTATGTCCGATGCATTAGCAATCCATGCGGGAACTTCGTCATAATCGCCTATAAAATCCGTTCCATGGACAAGTATATCGAATCCCTGCACTTTTTCATACATATCCTTCAATGCATTGTCGGAAAGAAGATCGTCGGCATCCATAAAGCAGATGTATTCGCCTGACGCATAATCTATGCCTGTGTTTCTGGCCTTGGCAGGACCTCCGTTCGGTTGATCGATTACTACGAACCTGTCGTCCATTGCTTCAAATTTTCTGCATATGCTGGGGGATGAATCTTTGGACCAGTCGTTAACCAATATAAATTCTGCATCTTCAAAATCTTGATGAAGAAGACAGTTCAGAGTTTCTTCAAGATATTTTTCTACATTGTATACCGGAATTATAACAGAAACCGTAACCATTCTTTCACTTCTTTAATTACGGTAGACTCTGTCGGTATTTATTGAATACATTGCAAAATATTGTTTCGGTGAAAATAAATTAAAAAAATAAAAGGGGGGCTTAAAGCCCCGAGTTTAACGGTTTTACATTCCGGGCATTCCGCCGGGCATGCCGGGTGCGCCCTGCGGGGGAGTCGGAGGTGCTCTCCTGGATGCGATAACATCATCGATCCTGAGGATCATGTTGGCTACTTCCTCAGCAGAGTTGATGGCCTGAACCTTTACTCTGAGAGGCTCGACAACATTCCTTGCGAGCATATCGACGGCTTCGCCGGTGTCGAGGTCAAGTCCGTAGTAAACGGATTTGTCGCCCTTCTTGTGTGCGGACTTCATCTTTATGATGGAGTCGATGGGGTCGATACCTGCATTCTCGGCAAGAGTCCAGGGGATGATCTCCATGGCTTTTGCGAATTTCTCGATGGCGAGCTGCTCTCTTCCTCCGACGGATGCTGCGTAATCCATAAGCTGGAGTTCGAGTTCGATTTCAGGTGCTCCTGCTCCTGCAACAACTTTTCCGTCCTCGATAGCTACGCCGACCACACGGATTGCATCGTTGAGTGCTCTCTCGACTTCTTCAAGAACATGCTCGGTTCCTCCGCGTGCGAAGATGGTAACTGCCTTGGGGTTCTTGCATCCGGTGATGAATGCCATTCCGTCCTCTCCGACCTGTTTCTCGTCGACTGCACCGGCAATACCGAGGTCGGCGGAAGTGAGTTCGTTGGGGTTTCCGACAATGTTTGCACCGGTAGCTTTGGCAATTGCCTCGAGGTCGGACTGTTTGAGTCTCCTGTATCCGAGGATTCCGTTCTTTGCGAGGTAGTGCTGAACGAGTTCGTCTACACCTTTCTGGCAGAAAACGACATTGGCTCCGGCTTCTTTGATCTTCTCAACGATGGCCCTCATGCTGTTTTCTTCCTCGGCGAGGAAAGAAGACATTGCGGTAGGGTCGGTAATCTGAATCTGGGCATCGAATTCTGTTTTCTTGACTTCGAGAGCGCATGAGAACAGAGCGATTTTGGCGTTTTCGACGTGTGTAGGCATCCTGCTGTGGACTTTCTCTTTGTCGATAACGACTCCCTCTACAAGCTCGGTGTCTCCGATGACTCCTCCGACCTTTTTCTCGATGCGGATATTCTTAACATCGACTTTGCCGTTTTCCGTAACAGATTTGCATGCCTTGACGACGAGTTTGGACAGCTTGTCCTCTTCCTCTCCGACGGATTTTCCGGTGAGTGCGGTTGCGCTTACTTTCTCGAGAATCTCGTCTTTGTTGGCGTCTACGGCAATCTTGTTGAGAATTTCAACGGCTTTGACGGATGCGAGCTTGTATCCGTTGGTGATTACTGTCGGGTGAACGTTGGAGTTAATGAGCTCTTCGGACTGTTTGAGGAGTTCTCCGGCGAGAATAACGGAAGATGTGGTTCCGTCTCCGCACTCGGTGTCCTGTGTTTTTGCCACTTCGACAACCATCTTTGCGGCAGGGTGCTGCACATCGATCTCTTTGAGGATGGTTACTCCGTCGTTTGTGATGACAACGTCTCCGATTGTGTTGACGAGCATCTTGTCCATTCCTTTGGGTCCGAGCGTAGACCTTACTGCATCCGCCACAGCTTTGGCTGCGCTGATGTTGTTAAACTGTGCTTCTTTGTCTTTGCTCCTTTCCGTGCCTTCTTTGAGCACGATAACGGGCTGGTTTCCTGATCCGTACATTTGGATTCTCCCCTTTGTGATTAGTATTGATAAGAATGTTCTTCTATATAAAGATAATTGATTACACGGTGAATCTGGTAAGTACGCTGACGCGTCAAAACTTATCCGAAACGTTCAGGCCCAGGCGTCTTCCCCATGTAACAAGATTGGAAGAACAGGCAGGTGCGGAAGATATGCCCATACGGTTCAGTCTTGACGGATCCACATACCTTATGCTCAGCGGATCGCAGGTCGCGGTTGTAATTCCCGTATCGGCCAATGCACGGACGATGTCCTCTTCCTTTCCCTCTATGGTGCTCATTACGGGAGCAATCAGCGCTACGGTGTTTATGCCCGAATCGACCAATTTCTTCATGGCATCCAATCTTGCTGAAGGCAACGGAGCTCCGGGTTCCGTCATACGCGAGATTCTGTCGTCCAATGTTGTGACAGTCATGCTGACTGTTCCTTCCATTTCGGACAAGACATCGATGTCGCGCAGAACCAAATCGGATTTTGTATGTATTTTGTATCTGAATCCTCTGTCTCTCAGTACTTCGAGACATCCGCGGGTGAGCATGAATCTCTTTTCGGCATACTGATACGGATCGGTAGACGTCCCTATGCCGATTGTTCCCGAAACATTGGAAAGTTCCTTCGAAAGACGCTCGACTATATTGCGCCTTACTTTCACAACTCTCCATGTGGCGGGATCGCTGTGGGTATACCCTGTGGCGTAACAGTATATGCACCCGTGTTCGCATCCGCCGTAGGGATTCAAAGCATAATCTATCTGGGGGTATCCCGACGGACTGAGCGCCTTCCTGATGTCGGATATGACGAATTCTCCGCACCATTCCAATTTGCTCCCCATAAATTCCAACAGAGTGGTATCAGTAATAGTCCTCGATCCTCCTTTGAATCATATAATCCTTCAATACTCCGGAATTGGCAATCCAACCGTCGCGTTTGATATCCATCACCGATTCTACAGTCTTCCACATTTCGTCCATCGTGTCGAATTCCGTCGGTTTTGTACGCAATGCGGCACGGACGTTTTCCCTTACATTCCATACGCCGACGGGCATTATGTATCCCGGATGTGCTTCTCTCATGATAACCACTCCCGCGGTTTTTCCTTCTTTAATCAGAAGCTCGTTAACGGCCATCCGTGCGGCATAATAGCAACCGCCTATGTGCGCATATTCGCTGCGCCCGTCGTAAAACTCGCAATCGCTTATAATCTCAACATCCTTGCCCATGGGATTCCACGTGGTGTTGGGGTACCATGCTTCGATCAATTCGTACCTCCATGTCGTAGGAATCATAAGTATCATCCATCTGTTGTCAATCATTTCCCATCTGTACAGACGGATGCGGTCTATCGTATCGTTTAGTTTGGTAGTCTTCAGCAAATCTTTGCCGATAATGTCATCCACTGCAGTTATGCTCCATCTTGTCGGAACAAACCTCCGTTTTCCTTTGACACCCATTGTGCCTGTGGAAAACGCCTTTTCGATATCGGATATCAGCGTTCCGCCTTTGTATGCGCTGATTACGGCATCGGTGGCTTTCAGGTCGGTATCGTAATAGTTCTTTTCCAACGTACGCAGAAATCTGCCGTTGCCGACACTCATCCTGTCAATTCTTGCCGACGGACCGAACGGCTGTATTTCATCGTCCAAAGATATTTTTCCGTCGGGTCTCGTAAGGAATTTGGATTCGACGTCTATCGGAGATCCGGCTAATGAAAGCGATTGGACATCTTCCACGATTCTTCCGTACTTCTCGAAATCCGTCGCATCGATTCTGTATTTGCCCCTGACCAGCCTGAAACGAAAATCCGTTATCTCGTCTATGCTTCTTCCTACCCATCTTTCCGGAGTATCCATGAGGGACGTGTCGCCGTATTCGGCGGGAACGAGCGGCCCGATATCCACCTTCGGATAACCGTAACGCCCTACAAACACGGACGGGGGGCTGGAGCCCGCAATATCCATCGATTCGTAAATCCTCTGTGTTTTCTGTTTTGAATAAAACTTAACCATTAACGGACAGCGGTCTTTTCCGCACAGTCTGTGTGCCCCTTTGCATATCACACACAGGCCGTTGCCCTTGGAAGGGATACCTGATGCGAAAAATTCCGGAAACTCCTGTGACAAAAGAAACACCGAACGGTTGAAGCGAAAGGTCGGGAAATCTCTTTCCAAGCAAGGGGACGGCCTTTCGCTTTGATACCGACATCAGTATGTTGTTATTTCAATGTTCGTCTTGGAAATCCAGAATGCCTATGGAATACCCATCCATCATTCGCTGTCTGCCGACTGCGGTTCGACAGCCACATTCAGAGGGCATCCGAATAATTTAAGAAAATCGGAACTCAGTCTGCAGAGTCTCCAACGTTCCATTTCGGCATCACCGTTGCTTATAAGAGTTATCAGGAATCCTGATTTTCCGAAAGAAGCGGCAATATCGGAAACGACCGAATTTCTGTGTCTGTCGATTATATCCGATATGCGCAGAAACATCGAACACATTCTTACCGCAGCATTGTCATAGCCGTCGAGATCCTTTAAAAGAGGATCTTTCGGACCCGGAAATTTTTTATGATGGAATCTGACGATAAGTCCCATCATATGCAGTTCGTCGCAGTCGAATCCGACCATATCCGAATTTTCGATCATTACCTGCGAAAGAACATGGTGGTTGCTGTAGTTCACCAATTCCCCTATATCATGCAATACGGATGCGTTGGACAGCAGGTTGCGGAAATCGGCACCCATGTCATGCAGGCCGTATGTTTTTGTCTTATCGAACAGCATCAAAGAAAATTTCCTCACGGATTCGGCATGCGTACTGTCGTATCCGCACCGGATTGCCAATGCTCTGACAGACGAATCGCGGGCATCGAAGCATGTGTATCCGGCCGAAAGCATATGGTCGATCTGCATTCCTTCGCGCAGACCGTTGTGCGATATGTTTATGCGTTCTATACCGAACGAGGTCATGAGTTCTTCGGCTATTGCGCCTCCGGAGATTATGATATCCGAGCGGGACTTGTTGATTCCCTGATACGAAGTACGCTTTGATGCGTCTACGGAAATCAATTCGGACATCAGTTGCGACAATTCGAATCTGTAAAAATATGATGTATCGCGGTCGTCTCTACGCGAACCGCATACAACGCCGATGGCTTCCATGGTTCCGGACGACCCCCATGCCGTTTTGAATCCTATGCTTTTTACGATTCCGACAGATCTGTAGGAATCCAAATCAATGCATCTCTGCAGGTACATATAATCGGATTTGCCGACGGCTTTGGAACAGTCTACGCCTTTCCCGAACGCATAACGCACAGCACCTACGGAAAGGCTGTCCAGATACAGGTCGGTACCGTTCTCGCGGATAATGATCTCCGTACTCCCTCCGCCTATGTCTATGTCCAGTGAGCGTTCGGCAGGACCGTTCGGACCGAAAACGCCCAAAGATGTGAGTCTTGCCTCTTCGGTTCCCGGTATTATATGAACTTCCACTCCTTTGCACATATCGATCAGTTCGTGGAAATTCGGAGCTTCCCTCGCGGCACATGTCGCATATGCAAGTATTTTTGTGGCACCGTGGATACGGGCGGTATCGGCGAAACGGGAAATTACTATTGCCGCTTTGGATAATGTGTCCCCGTCGATTCTGCCGTTCTCATACAGGCTTCTGCCGAGTCTTATGCTTTCCTTGTCCTGGAAAACCTGGGAGACGCCCGATCCCCCGTAAAACCTCGAAACCAAAAGATGAACGGAATTGGTACCGATATCTATGAATCCGACTGTTTCAACATCCTGATTTTCCATGCCATTCTCCCCTGTGATCTATGAACCACTGCTGGGAGCGGAGTTTTTTCTCGCCTGTTCCGGGCACGACAGGAGAGTATGTTCCGTCTGGTTGAAGTTCCATGGCCTTTACATTGTCCGATAAATGAATCTTCAGAATCTTTTCTCTGATGCACTCCCTCATTTCCGGATCCTTTACCGGGAACAGAACTTCCACGCGTGCGAGTAAATTCCTGGGCATCATATCGGAAGATCCCATGTACATTTCCGGATTGCCGCCGTTGGCAAAGTAGTAAATTCTGGAATGCTCCAGGAACCTGTCGACAATACTCGTTACGCGTATATTCTCGGAGATTCCCTGAATGCCGGGTCTGAGACAACACAGTCCGCGTATGTTTAAATCAACCTTTACTCCGGCTATGGAGGCTTTGTACAACGATGCAATTATGTCGGCATCTATGAGTCCGTTGGCTTTCATTGCGATATATCCGTTTCCCTTTTCGCGGTGTGTTCTTATCTCGCGTTCGATTTTATCAATCAGGGAACTCTTGAGAGTAAGCGGAGCTACCAACAGGCGCTTGTACATGCGCGGTCCGAAAAATCCGGTAAGCGCATTGAACAATTCGCCCACATCCTCTCCGATTTCATTGTCGGCCGTAAGGAAAGATATGTCTCCATATTGTTTGGCAGTCGAGGTGTTATAGTTTCCGGAACTCATGTGCGTGTATCTTATGAGTTTGTCTCCTTCCAAACGGACTACCTGCAACAATTTTGAATGTACTTTCAAATCGACAGGTCCAAAAACGACATGGACTCCGATGGTTTCCAATTCCCTGGCCCAACGTATATTGTTGGTTTCGTCGAATTTTGCCCTGAGTTCCATCAGAACAGAAACGGTTTTTCCGTTTTCTCTGGCGCGCATAATTGCTTTGACCAGCGACGGGTCTTTTCCTATTCTGTACAGACAGATTTTAATGCTTTGAACATCGGGATCCGATGCGGCGCAATTCACAAAACGAACTATGGTGGCAAATGTTTCGTAAGGATGGAACAAAATCCAATCGCGTTTGCGGATGGATTTGAAAATGTCAACACCTTCCGCGAGTTCGGGCGGCGTATACGGTTCGAACGGTTTGTCATGGAGTTTCGGATACTTCAGAGAAGCAATCTGCCAAAGATCCACGAGCATGATGGCATCGGTACGGTGTATCTGCAAATCGGTCAGATTGAGATTTTTACCGAATAATCTGACCATATCTTTGGGCATAGATCTGTCCACGACCATTCTGACCGGGAATCCCACATCGCGGTCTTCGATGGATTCCTCGACGGCCGACATAAAGTCGCATGCTTCGTCTATCGTGACCTTTACGTCCGCGTTTCTTGTTACGCGGAACACATGTGTGCCGTCAATCGCAAAACCCGGAAACAACGCACCGACGTGAGTCATTATTACGTCTTCCAGCTGCACCATCGTTTCTCCCTTTGTGCAGGGAACGGATATAAATCTGGGCAGGGTTCCCACAGGAACTTTTACGCGGGCATAAAGCGGACGGCCGTCCTTATCGGTAAGTCTTACCGCTATGTTGAGCGAGTTGTTGGATATGAACGGAAAAGGATGGGTTATGTCGAGTGCGAGCGGAGTTAAAAGGGCATGGACTCTGCTGCGATAGAATTCCGCAATCCATGCCTGTTGATCGGGATTGAGTTCCGACACTGCACATATGCGGATTCCGGTCTTGGAAAGTTCCGATTTTAAATCGAC
Source organism: uncultured Methanomassiliicoccales archaeon (assembly GCA_934234005.1). GTDB lineage: Archaea > Thermoplasmatota > Thermoplasmata > Methanomassiliicoccales > Methanomethylophilaceae > Methanoprimaticola. The sequence continues at coordinate 14,629 of CAKQHC010000012.1, forward strand.
CCAACATTTTCCGTATTCGACTACAAGCTCCTGTACTGTTTTTGATACTTTTTCCAACAACGAGTTTTTGGACACCGATGAATAATCCGGGCCGGGAATAGGTATCGCGGACATTATGCCGGGAACACGGATCATAAAGAACTCGTCCATGTTCCCATAGCATATTGCCAAAAACTTTACCCTCTCCAAGAGAGGGTTGGAAGTGTCCCGGGCCTGATTCAGACAGCGTCTGTTGAATTCAAGCCAGGACAACTCCCTGTTGATGTAATTGGAAGAGTCGTAAAGCTTCTGTTCTTCACTCTTCGTCTGCATCGGCCTTTCTCACCTTGACGGATTCGCAGTGGGCATTCAGTCCTTCGGCGGTGGCAAGGGTCTCAATTGTTTTGGACAGATTGGACAAACCCTCTTTGGTAAGATATTGAACGGTCGATGTTTTCATGAATGTCGATACATTGAGTCCGGAACAGGTAGTTGCGTGTCCGGCAGTAGGCAGAACGTGGTTGGTTCCCGAAGCATAGTCGCCTGCGGCAACGGGCGTGTACGGGCCTACGAATATCGAACCGCCGTTAGTTACTTTGGAAAGTGCGTCCAAGGGATCCTTTACCTGTATCGAAAGGTGCTCCGGAGCGATTCCGTTCATCGTTTCGATTGCAAGATCGAGATCTTCGCAGACAATGTAACCCGAATTGTTCAGCGCTTTCTCTATGATTTCTTTCCTGGGAGCGTTTGCAATCATTTTCTCCATATACGACCAAACTTTGTCGGGCAGTGACGGATCGGACGTTACCATCAAACATGCAGACGAGGGATCGTGTTCAGCCTGTGCGATAAGATCGGATGCTATGAACTCGGGATTTCCGGATTCGTCCGCAAGCACTCCTATTTCGCTGGGCCCTGCGGGGAAGTCAATGTCTACTTTGTGGCGCAACATCATTTTTGCGGCGGTTACAAACACATTTCCCGGACCTACGATTTTCTGAACGGGTTCGATAGACTCTGTTCCGAGAGCCATGGCGGCAATAGCCTGTGCGCCGCCGGTGAGATAGATTTCGTCGACGCCTGCTATGTCTGCTGCAACAAGTGTTATCGGGTTTGCAGGTGCGGGGGTGCACATAACAATTTCGTCAACACCCGCGACGCGTGCAGGTATCACTGTCATCAGTACGGTGCTGGGGTATGATGCCCTTCCTCCGGGTATGTAGCATCCTACTCTTTCCAGCGGAGTGGATTTCATACCGAGCGTGATTCCAGGTTCAACCTCCGAAAGCCACAGTCCTCTCGGCATCTGCATTTCGTGGAAGCGCTGAATGTTATATGCTGCATTTTCCAGCTCTTCTACTACTTCCTGCGAAACTTTGGTGTATGCCTCTTCAATGTCGTCGCGTGAGACTGCGATGCGTTTGAGATCGGTCTTATCGAATTTTTTTGCCAACTCAATTAGGGTTTTGTCACCGTTTTCGCGGACACTTTCAATGATGTCCCTGACGGTATCCGTAACCTGGTCGACTTTGGATTCACGGTTTTCTTTCCAGAAGTCTTCGCTGACCTGCTTCCACATGATTATTGCCTATTATTACGTGCGATATATAAGCATCGGTTCAACCCGCTACAGATAGTGCGCTTACCTATCTGGATACAGGTTTAGACATTAATGATTATTATTTTGATAACTATTGTCGTAATCCGGTTTCAGTTAATCCCGTTTAAAAATCCATGATTACGGTAATGTTAGGATAATAAAACTGAATAACAAAAACGGTACATGCGGCATTACACGGGAAGATAAACTGTATTTCGGATCGGACAAATAAATCGCATTAAAAATTCCAACAGTGTTTCCGTCGGCATACTGTGGATTATGTGTCAAAATGCCCGCATATACGGCATAAGCACATGTGTTAAGACAAGCCTTATATTCGGGCGCGTACTGGGATATCCCGAATGAAAGTTATAATCGTTGGAGCCGGAGACGTTGGTTCTGTTTCAGCCAATACGATTTCGCAAATACACGATGTCCTCGTCATAGAGAAAAACGAAGATATCGCCGAAATGGTGAAATCGCGTCTGAACGTATCTGTTTACGTTGCAGACGGTACCAATCCGCAGGTTCTCGCATTCTGCATCAATACGCACGGTGCGGATATAGTGCTTGCCGCAACCAACGATGATGCCAACAATCTTTTCATCTGTATGATGGTAGACCGCATAGATTCACGCATCAGAACAGTGGCATCCGTTACCGATCCGGATTTTATCATCCAAAAAAGCACTCAGGGATTTCCGGGTGTGGACTTTATAATTACGCCTGAATTAATCGCCGCGCGTAAAATGTACCGTATCGCAATGTTGGAAAATGCGATAGATTATGAATTTTTAGAGAGCATGAACACCTCGGTCTGCATCTATTCCATTCAGAGTTTTCATTCGGTTGTAGGAAAAATAGTAATGGAACTGCCGCTGCCCGAAAAATGTGCTATCTTCGGAATTTACCGCGACGACGTGCTGTATACGCGCGTAGATACAATGGATATCAGGTCCGGAGACCGCATAGCGGTATTCGGTAACGATTCGGATATAGAACAGATCAACAAAATTATCGGAGTTTACGACCACAACAAAGAGTTTGCCATTCTCGGAGGTTCGATTGCCGGATTCAGATTGGCTAAAATGATATCCGAAAATCCGCAGACGCATGCAGTTAAAATCGTTGACAAAGATACAAGGCTCTGCAACATGATGTCTAAAAAATTGGATCATGTGATGGTTGTTAATGCCGATTTTACAGATCCGGAAATACAACAGAGCGAGAATCTTTTCAAAGCAGACTGTACGCTTCTCGCATCCCGTAAAGATGACACAAATCTTCTGCTGAGCATGGCCGGACAGAAATACAAAGCAAGAAAATTAGTTGCACGCTATTCCAAAAAAGAATACGAAGACGTTTTCATGTATACGGGATTGGATTCGCTGATAGGTTATCCGACGATAATTTCTAATGAAATCACAAAAATTTTCGTATCCGACGAAAAAGCATTGGTCAGACTGCGCAATCCTTCGGAAATGTTCTTTACATACATCGTAACCGATAAATCAAAGATTGTCGGGAAGTACCTCGGCGATTTAACCGTCCCCGAAGGGGTAAGAATCGTAGGCATACAGCGTAAATCGTGTGACAGGGAATGCGACAAGGAAGTAATCTATCCTAAATTGGATACACTCATTCAACTGAACGACGCGGTAATTGTTTTTACGTGCACAAGAGATTCGTCGGTATTAGCCGAATTATTCGGCAGAGAATCGTTACCGGAGTTGTGATTCTTTGAGTCGTCATATGTCTGTACAGGGCAGGTACGAAAGCGGAACTGTCAGAATGATGGGGCTCGTGGAGATCGTATTCGCAATTATAATGCTCATCCCGTGCATCGTTGCCGTGTATTACAAAGAAGACATATTTCCGTTCATAGTTTTGGTACCGGTTCTGTTCATTGCAGGATTGCTTCAATATCTGTTGTTCACGCCTTCCAAAAATATCCGCAGTGTGAACGGTTTGCTGATTGTTGTTATTGCATGGGCATTCGTGTTTCTCATAGGCATGATTCCGTATTGGCTTTCGGGACTTTCGTTCGTAGATTCCCTGTTCGAGTCGGTGAGCGGGTTTACCACCACCGGTGCAACGATACTGAGCGATATCGAATCATATCCGCGCAGTTTGTTGATTTGGCGCAGTCTCACTCAGTGGGTTGGCGGTTTTGCCGTAATTATCATATTCATGTATATTCTGCCCATATTGGGTGTCGGCAGAGCGCTGTTCTCCAACGAACTTTCGGGATCCGGTTCATCAAATTATACAGTAAAAATGGAAAAAGCCGCAAGGTCGTTCATTGTGGTTTATGCGGTTCTCAGCTTGTTGCACTTGGGACTTTTACTGATTTGCGGTGTCGGGCCTTTTGAAGCAACCTGTATGATGTTCTCTACAATCTCTACCGGGGGACTGATGTGTACCAATGACAGTCTTCAAAGTTTCTCAACTGTTGTTCAGTTGATCACCGTAATTTTTATGTTCATGGGAGGAGTGAACTTTTATCTCCACTACCGTGCAATATATTGCAAGGAATCAAACGTAAACGAAATCCTGATGCCGGAATCGCGCGACTATCAAGAACAGAAAAAAGAGACAGTCTGGGAAAAAATTGTTTCGTCATTGCAGATTGTCAAACGTATAAAAGTATATTTCAGCAATTCCGAATTCAGATTCAACCTATTGTGGTTCTTGGGAATTGCCGTGATCGCATACGCGTTTGTGTTGGCCCATACGGAAATTTTTGACGGATCGCTGTCGGACTATCTCGGAGAGTTTAAGAATATAGTATTTACCGTGGTGTCGCTGGGTACCACAACCGGATTTTCGGTCAATGATTACACGCAATACCCCGTATTTGTCATCATGCTGTTGTTCCTTGTTGCATTTTTCGGAGCTTCTGCAGGTTCGACAAGCGGAGGAATCAAGCTGTATCGCCTCAGGGTCGTGTATGGATTTCTTACTAATGCCGTCTTCCGTACATTGAGGCCCAATACCGTATTTACGGTTAAAATGGATCGCAACACCGTGTCCAACGACACCGTTGTATCGGCAGTTTCCGTAGTTCTCGTGTACATAATGACCTTGGTTGTCGCTGCCGCAATTATCATGGCTTACGGTTTTGATTTGGCAGATTCGTTCGGATTGAGCGTATCCGCAGTATCGAACGGCGGCCTTGGTTTCGGCAATTACGGACCGTACGGATCAATGTCTACACTTCCGAGTTCATTGAAAACCTTCCTTGCATTCCTGATGTGGGTCGGTCGTTTGGAAATCCTCGTAGCTCTGATTTATTTCACACCGTCGTTCTGGAAAGAACTTTGGATGAATCACAGAACAAAAGTTCGTTTGAAATGGGAATCCAAGAACAAAAGAGAAGATTGACTTTGTTTGTTTGTTGATTCTCCGATCAAGCCGAATGGACATTGCAGTAACTTATGATGTTTACTGCGGCTTTATTGCCGGGAGAGATTTCATTAATCGCTCCCGCGATAATTTTGGCTTTGTCGTATTCTCCTTTTTCGACAAGACATAATCCCAAAGTTTCCATAGCTCCGATGTGGGCAGGATCCATTTGTATGGCACGACTCGCATAACCCGCAGCCGCCTTGATATTTCCGGACACGCGCATAGCAAAAGCCGCCAACGCATTGGAATCGGCGGTTTTATCCTTTAATGCGGCACGCGCATATTTGACTACATCCTTATTGCGTCCGGCAAGCATAAGCGCACCCACATAAGACGAACGGACGTCGTATGACTTTGGATTCTCGCCCAATAGTTTTTCGGCATTGGATATTGCTTCGGAATGTTCGCCCAGCGAACTCAAAACGCTTGTTAATAGGATACGGTCGGCAGTTTCCATAGTTTCTATACTGTTCAGCTTATCCAACGCGGATTCGTATTCTTCCATATCAAAAAGACAGATTGCGGAAAGTCTGTTTACGGAATCATTTTTCGACATGTTTTTGAGAATACCGTATGCTACCGTGGGCATTTCCAATCCGTTCAATGCTGCCGCAATCTGCATTTTTGTCTCTTCGTCTTCCGGAAGGGAAGACAGCAGAGTATCTACAACAATATGAATGGATTCAAAATCGTTGACAACTTTCAACAAAGAGATAGACTTAATCAGTGTAAACGGCGTTTTATCCTCTGAAACAATGTCCAGAACCTTACGGCCGATACAATCTGTATTTCCGTCGGTTATATCTTTGGTAATCTCCGCGAAAGCTGATTCGGTATCCATACGCTCTCGATTGCCACCGATTTAATAAAATTTATCCGAGACCGACCGTCAACCGTATTATCTTTGAATACGATACCTGCATGTCATGACGATAACCAACGTTTCCATAACAGGCCTTTTCGGTGAATTCGATTATGATTTGAAACTATGCGGAAACCTTACGTACGTTCATTCCCCGAACGGATACGGCAAAAGTACCGTAATGCATCTGATAACGGCCGCATTGAAAGGAGATGTAGATTATATCTCTGGGACGCAGTTTGAAAGAATGGATATATCTTTCACCGATGAATCCAAACTGATTGTCGAAAACAACAACGGAAAGTTAACAGTCCAAATGTCCAAAAACGGTTTGGAAACAATTCTCTCCCCGTCCGATATGGAAGAGATTATGCCTGTATGCTACATAGGTCCCGAAAGATTGTTGATTAGAAAATGTGACGGACATATTTCGCCCGCATTGGAAACATATGCGCAGGAGCTTTATGAAAACATAGCTTCTGCCAGAGATCATTCGGCACTGGAAGAAATTACCGATGCGGGTTGCACCATGAGTGATGCCGAACTCGAAAGCCGTTTCCGTGATATAAAAGCCAAATTGGAATACATGTCCGGCGCAGGGTTGCAGCCGATAATTCCTCCCGGAATGAGAATGCCCCCGTCAAGATACGAATTGAGCAATTATCGCAACGATTACATTATTTTTGCCAAAGAGTTAAGCAGATATCTGAAAAACAATTATGAAATCGCAGAATCGGTCATAGTGTTCAAAGATATTGTCAACAGTATATTCATCAATAAAAAAGTCGAGATAAATCCCAATGGAAAAATAGTAGTGAAACTAAGTAACGGTTCATCTCTTCCGTTATGCAGACTGTCTTCCGGCGAGAAACAGATAATCATCATGTTCTACAATTTGCTGTTCCACACATGTAAAAATTCTTTGGTAATAATCGATGAACCTGAGATTTCTCTTCACGTCAGTTGGCAGCAACGTCTCGGATCTCTGTTTGAAGACATATGCCGCATCAGGAATCTTCAAATGATTGTCGCTACCCACTCGCCGCAAATAATACACGACAGATGGGATTGCGCCGTTGAACTGAGGTCTGATGATGCGTGAATACCTTACTTCAGACGACATATCGAATCAAATTTCCATGATGAGGTCCGTATTTAACGGAACAATTCTTGTCGTGGAAGGAGTCACCGATCAAAGGTTGTTCGAAAAATTCATCGACAAAGAAAATGTCCGTCTGATTCAGGCGCATTCCAAAGATAAGGTAAAAAGTACAGTAAAGTGCATGGAACAAAAAAGAAAAGACAACAGAATAATAGGCATTGTCGACCCCGATTTGGATTTGGTAGAAGGATTTAAACAAAAACATCCGATATATTACACAGATTGCCGCGATATGGAGATGATGCTTATTCGCAGCAATGCGTTTAATGACGTCATGGACGAGTACGGCAATCGTGACATCATAGATTCCAGAGGTTTTACGATAGAATCTGTCAGAGAATCTATTGTAAAAGCCAGTTCCAATGTGGGAAAACTGATGAAGGTTTCACGCGATCTCGGAGCATGCCTCAGTTTCAAGGATCTCGATTTTAAACGTTTCATCAACACCCGTTCAATTACATGTGATTATCGTGCATTAATCGATGCTGTTGTTTTAAACACCGTTGTAAAGAAAGTAAATCGTAAAACAATATACGACGCATTCCTTAACGAAAGGGATTACGACCCGTGGATCATTGCAAGAGGTCATGACACAGTCGACATACTCCTCCTGATACTCAATCGCGAAATCGGGTCGTTTAATGCCCGTTACCTTAACGAAGGAGAATTGGGCGGGGCTCTGCGCCTTGCATTCTCGGACAGTGACTTTAAAGCAACGGAATTATTTGCATCCACAGAATCGTGGTCCGAGATTTCAAAGAATCCTTTGTGGAGTCTCATCAATCACAGTTGAAGTCCGATACAACGGTGCCG
>CAKQHC010000013.1 GCA_934234005.1 uncultured Methanomassiliicoccales archaeon
ATCAACCAAATCAAAAACAGAGAGTACTCTTACGGACTCGGTAAAAATCTGATTCTGTACGGCGTGTGTTTCAACGGTAAGAGGCCGAAGGTCTTGATGGAAAGAATCATCGAATGAATGCAAGAATGAAGTGATTTGGCAAGCTCCGATTCAAAAAAATGCAATTTACAAACCGAATATCTTTACAGTGATGTTTGCGGGCCGAAGCCCGCTTACATCATGCCTTTTCCAAAGATTTCATGACGGATTCAAAGATTATTTTTCCGTCTCCGTCTTCAGAATCGTAACCTCTGGTCCAATCGGGATGCGTGAAACGTGTCATAACACGCTCGGGATGAGGCATCATTCCAAGAACATTTCCCGCAGGATTGCATATTCCCGCAATATCGGACGGTGATCCGTTGGGATTCCACGGATACACAGCCTTGGACCCATCCGGACATACATACCTGAAAGCAATTTGGTCATTATCCTCGAGTTTCTGGACAAAATCGGGATCGAGACTCAGAAGCTTTCCCTCGGCATGGGCCGACGGAATTGTCAGAAGCTTTCCTTTCGGTATCTCGGAAGTAAAGATGCACTTTCCTCTATTATCGTTCCTGAGAACCGTGGGACGGCATTCGAATCTTCCAGAATCGTTATTGTACAATGCGGCGGTAGGCGCATCGGACATCGTTTCCTCGAAAGCAGGAAGCAACCCGAGTTCCACAAGGATTTGGAATCCGTTGCAAACACCCAGCACAGGTTTTCCGGATTCAACGAATCTCTTCACATCGGAACCGATTCCGGCTTTAATTCTTGCAGCGAATATCGCGCCCGCACGGACATAATCTCCCGCGGAGAATCCTCCGGGAAAAGCCAGAATATCATAATCTTCCAGACTGCGTTTGAGTCCGGCCGGGGCCTGTCCGATGAGTTGTTTCAGATGAACTTTCTCGGCCTGTGCGCCTACCATCCTGAATGCCTCGGCCATCTCGTCTTCACAGTTCGTTCCTTCGATTCTTATTACGCATACTTTGACGTCTTCAGCTTTCATCAGCATGCACCTCCGGACATGATGTTCCAAATGGGGTCGTTCCAAGCCTTCCTCATTTCCTCAACGGTAACCGTCTCTCCGGTCTCTTTCAACTTGAGACAGTTGCCTTTGGTGATTCCGATGCACTCAGCATCCGCGCCCATTATGTCCTGGAATCTCGTTACATCCGCTCCGTCTACTTCTACAATCCAACGGCTGTTGCTCTCTGAATACAGCTTCCTTCTGAAATCGGGGCCGTTCATTGCAGAAAGATCGATCTCCGCACCGACCTGTCCGGAAATGCACATCTCCGCAACGGCTACGGCGATTCCTCCGTCGGAACAGTCGTGACAGCTTAAAACGAGCCTCTCGTCCATTGCCTTAAGCAACTTGTCCATATTCCTCTTCAGCGATGGAATGTCCACTTCGGGAACCGCACCTTCGACACCGCCGAATTTACGGAACAAAAGCGATGCTCCCATCTCGTCCTTCGTCTTACCCACTACAAACAGACAGCTGCCTGTCTTCTTGAAATCGGCCGTGACTGCCTTTGTGACATCATCCATAAGGCCGCAACCGAGTATCATCGGAGTCGGCAGAATATGGTGGCCTCCGGGAGCCTCGTTGTACAGACTGACGTTTCCTGACGGAATCGGTATGTTGAGTTCGCGTGCTATCTCTCCGAGTCCGCGCACGGCTTCCCTGAACTCTCCGAGTCTTTCCGGTTTTTCCGGGTTGCCGAAATTAAGACAGTCGGTGAACGCATTGGGTTTTGCACCTACGGCTACAATATTCCTGCACGCCTCGTCAATACAGGCCATACCGCCTTTGTAGGGATCTGCTTCTGTAAACCACGGGTTACATCCGATGGCTGCCGCCAGCGCTTTTCTTCTTCCCGGCACCGGCAACAGAACGGATGCGTCTCCCGGTCCGGTTTCGTTCATCTTGCCGACCATCGGGTGTACAGCCGTTCCCGCACGTACTTCGTGATCGTACTGCCTGATAGCCCATTCTTTGGAGGCCACATTAAGATCTGACAGCAACGAAAGTATTACTTCTCTGTCAGAAGGCAACTCCGGGAACTTCTCGCGGTCTTTGGATGAAACGGTAGGCAGTGTATACGGCCTGTTGTAAACAGGCCCTCCGGTAAGGAACTCCAAATCCATGTCGAATATGGGTTCTCCGTCCCAAAACAGACGGGTGCGCCTGAGATCGGTTGTCTTAGCCACGGGCGTAGCCAATACATCCCACATGTCAAAGATTTCCAACACCCTGTCGACATTCTCGGGTTTGCAGGTACACATCATGCGTTCCTGAGATTCCGAGACCCATATCTCCCACGGAGCCAGGCCGGGTTCTTTCAGAGGAACTTTCTCCAAATCGACATCCGCGCCGCATCCCGCATCCAGAGCCATCTCTCCGATAACGCAGCTCAGTCCTCCTCCGCCGAGATCCTTCATTCCCGTTATGAGATGTTCGGCATTCACCTGGAAACAGGCATGCATTACGGGTTCTTTCGTAATCGGGTCTCCCAATTGGACCGCCCCTCTGGAATCCTCGTCGGATGTCGCGGTAAGATCGGCGGATGCAAAATTAACTCCGTGGATACCGTCTCTTCCGGTACGGCCGCCTATGAGAATCATGACCTCTCCGGGTCCTCCGGCGAAATTGTTGGCCAAATCCTTGCGTTTGACGATACCGAGACACGCAACGTTGACCAGACAGTTTCCGGTATATTTCTCGTCAAAGAAGAATCCGCCTGTGATGGTGGGGATGCCCACACGGTTTCCGTAATCGCGGATACCCGATACCACACCGTTGACAAGATATCTGGGGTGTTTTATTCCCGGAGGAAGTTCGCCTTTGCGGTCGACGGGACCGAAACAGAGAGGGTCTGCCAATCCTATCGGCTGAGCGCCCATACACACGACATCTCTGAGGATACCTCCGATTCCCGTTGCTGCGCCTCCGTACGGTTCGATGGCGGACGGGTGGTTGTGCGATTCGATCCTCAGACAATATCCGTAATCGTCGTCGAATACCATTACTCCCGCGTCTCCTCTCGAGAGGACGTCGTCGCGGTCGATTCCGAAAACAAATTCCTTCAGAATAGGTTTGGACGATTTATAACAACAATGCTCGCTCCATGCCTGCCCCAGGGACTGCAGTTCGATATCCGTAGGATTCCTGCCTTCCTTCTTAAAATAGTCGCGAATCGTCTTCATCTCTTCCAGAGACAGACTGAGGCTCATATCGGCCGAAACCTGACTGAGCTGTTCGTCCGTTGCTCCGAGGATGTCTACCTCATAGAGCGAAAACGGGACGTCGCGTTTGATCATCATGCCGGACATCGAAATCATCTCACGGTGACCTTATAGTTCTGAATGACGGGATTGGCCAGAAGCTTCCTGCACATCTCCTCTCCCGCCTCGACGGCCTTGTCTGCGGGAAGATCCGTCTCAACTTCGAAGAGTTTAACCGTCTTGACATCCGAAATGCCCGAGAATCCGAGGGATTCCAGTGTTTTCTTGGTGTTTTTACCTTCAGGATCGGCAACGCCTTTCTTGAGCTCGATTCTGATCTCGATTACTGTCATCGTCTGATGCATCGCCTCCTTCCTATAATAGTTGTGCGCGCACGCAACTGAATGGGGAGTCCGAACATGCGCGACAGACAGGTTTATCGTTCGGATGCCATGCACCACGCATGGATGAGGATACGCTAACCCTCAAGGTCGCAATGGCGCAACGCCAATCCGAGACGGGTTACGGGCGCGCTAGAATAGACAGCCTTACCAGAGATGCCCTGGGGGTGGACATGGGAGATACCATCGAGATTGTCGGCAAACGTACGATTGTCGCCAAGGTATTCAAGAGCCAGCCGGAGGATGAGGGGCGTGGACTCATTTTCATCGACGGATTAATGAGAACCAGTGCGGGCGTCAGCGTAGACGATACGGTCACTGTAAGAAAATGCTATCCGGCACCTGCGAAAAAAATTGTTCTGGCACCCAATATACCCGAAGATAAAATGTTCAAATTCGACCAAAGTATGGAAGGGGCATTCAGAAACGGATTGCTGGGAAGGCCGCTTCTGTCCGGTACAGACATAATGGTTCCCAACATTGCTCTGATGGGCAGCAGAAACACGTTCTCTGTCGTATCCACGGAACCTCCCGGACCCGTTATGGTCATGGGAAACACAAAAATCTCGGTAAAGGAAACGGCGGAGACCAGAAAAAAAGACAACAAACAAATCAAAAAGATTCAGACAAGGCATGTCACATATGACGACATCGGGGGTCTGGACGAAGAGTTACGCAGAATCAGGGAAATGATCGAACTTCCTCTGAAACACCCCGAATTGTTCGACCGCATGGGTATCGGTGCACCCAAGGGAGTATTGTTGTACGGCCCTCCCGGAACCGGAAAGACGCTGATAGCCGAGGCGGTCGCCAATGAATCGGGAGCAAGTTTCTTCTCCGTCCGCGGACCGGAAATAATGAGAAAATACTACGGAGAATCCGAAGAACTGCTCAGAGACATGTTTAAATCGGCATCGGACAGCGCACCGAGCATAATATTCTTGGACGAAATTGATTCTTTGGCCCCCAACCGCGACAGTACCAACGGCGATTTGGAACAAAGACTGGTGGCCCAGCTGTTATCCCTTATGGACGGCATGGGCGACAGGGGAAATGTCATCGTAATCGGTGCTACCAACCGCGAGGATTCCATCGATCCCGCGCTGAGGAGACCCGGAAGATTCGACAGGGAAATCGAAATAGGCATACCGAACAGAAATGCCAGATCGGACATACTCCAAATCCACCTGCAGGATATGCCACTTACGGACGACGTAGACGTGAAAAAACTGGCCGACATAACCCAGGGATTCGTAGGTGCCGATCTCGCGGCACTGTGTAGGGAAGCAGCAATGAAATGCCTGAGCGCAAAAATACCGGAACTGGACCTTGACAAACCCATCCCTCAGGATGTTCTGAACGATATGAGGGTAACGATGGCCGACTTCAATGCTGCTCTGACGGAAGTCGAACCGAGCGGGATGAGAGAAGTTCTGGTCGAAGTGCCCAAAGTAACATGGGATGACGTCGGCGGGCTGGACGACGTACGCAGACAAATCGAAGAGATGTATTCGCCCGGAGACGGTACAAGTCCTCTGGAAAAACTCGGAGTCGAACCGGGAAAAGGCATTCTTCTGTACGGCCCTCCCGGAACCGGCAAAACTTTGATTGCCAAAGCTCTTGCCAATCAGTCCAACGTCAATTTCATATCGGTCAGCGGCCCGGAAATAGCCAGCAAATGGATGGGCGAGAGCGAGAAAGCCATACGCCAGATATTCAAACGCGCCAAACTGATGGCCCCCAGCATAATATTTTTCGATGAAATGGATTCGATAGCTCCGATACGCGGCAACGGCGGAGGAGAGTGGGAAAAAGTTGTGGCACAGCTGCTTACATCCATGGACGGCGTGGAAAGCATGAACAGCGTGACCGTCATGGCAGCCACCAACCGTCCTGATATGATCGATCCCGCACTGCTCAGGCCGGGCAGATTCGACAGAATGGTTCTCATAGGCAAACCGGACGAAAAATCGCGTTTGGCAATCCTCGAAATACAGTCCAAACGCATGCCGCTCGACAACGTGGATCTCAAAGATATCGCTGCAAAAACAGACGGATATGTGGGTGCCGATTTGGGTGCGTTGTGCAGAGAAGCTGCAATACAGGCTTACCGTGAAGACAAAAATGCAACCAAAGTTTGCAAAAGGCACTTTGAAGCCGCTCTGCGCGAAATCCCCCCGTCCGTCGACAGGGAGACTTTCGAACATTATGAGAAGATGGGAAGGAATGTTGTAAAAAGACGCTCCAGCTGGGACAATATACCGTTCTACGGATAATCAAAACATCTTCGCCATATACGGCAAAGCCTTGGAGAATCCCAATGATGCGTAATAACCGCGCACGCCCACGCCGCTGGTTACGCGGATTCCTTTACGTCCGTGGGCTTTGGCGATTTCCTCGGCCTTAGCCACCAGCTCTCTTCCGAATCCGCGGTGCTGCCAATCCTCGCCCTCGTCACCGATTGCCGCTATGCGTCCGAAAACTTTCAGTTCGCGGATTGTGGCCAATTCATTATCGTCCAGTCTAAGGCGGACGTAACCGATTACGGAATCTTCGTATTCGAACGATATGAAATGCTCGGTTCCGCCGTTCAGTTCATATTCCGTATCCTTCATCACAATCCTGCCAGGATCTTCCAGGACCGCGCCCGTATGGCCGACCTCGCGACAGCGGATACATCTGCAGGCACGCCCTTCGGATGCCATACTGTCCTCCACGAGCTGACGGATGTTGCTCTTCAGTATCCCTGCGGATATCTGCGGAACCGGAATGTCTCTCTGTATTCTCTGGATACGCACATATTCCGGAACCGTTGACTTCATGTCGGACAGCAGTTTCACTGCAGTGTCTACATCAAGCGGAGTATATTCGCCTGCTTTCCACATGTCGTATAATTTTGTGCCCGACACAACCAGCGTCGGATAGAACTTCAGCATATCAGGCCTGTACGAAGGATCGTCGAACACTTTCCTGAAACATTCAAGATCCTTTTCGGGGGTTGTTCCGGGCAATCCCGGCATAATATGATAGCAGACCTTCAATCCGTGATCCCTGCATGCTTTGGTGCACCTGCGTACTTCGGCCGTACCGTGACCTCTGTCGACACCTTTGAGAATGCCGTCATCCAGAATCTGTACGCCAAGTTCCACGCGTGTAGCTCCCAACTCCATGGCCCTCTCAATCTGGGCATCGTCAAAAACATCCGGGCGGGTCTCCACCGTCAATCCGACACAGCGGTGTTCGGAAGTTTCGTTGATAAGATGCGCCTGTTGCAGCGTATCGGAATCCGTACCGTTCATGGCATCGAAACATCTGCGGACAAACCATTCCTGATAATCCGGATCTCTGCATGTGAATGTTCCACCCATTATTATGAGATCTATTTTATCGGTCTTATGACCGATTTCCGTAAGCTGCCTTATACGGTCGCTAACCTGCGACCACGGATCAAAACCGTTACGGTCGGCACGGCGTGCCGCAGGTTCTTTACCGGTATATGACTGCGGAGAACCGTTCTGAACTCCGCCCGGACAATACGAACATTTGCCGTGGGGACAATCATACGGGGATGTCATGACCGCCACGACCGCTACCCCGCTCATCGTACGCATAGGTTTCTTGATGAGAAAAGGCGTGAGCAGCTTTCTGTCCTGTTCGGAGACTTCGGCCAATATCTCCGAATTCGGAGGTACTCCCGGCAGACCGTATACTTTGCACAGCTTCAGTTTCATATTCTGAAGCTGTTCCCGATCCTTCACAGTACCGTTCTTGACCGCCGATATTATGTCGGATGCAAGGGAAACGACTCTTGAATCAGCCATAGTACTCTCTGCCGACGTCCTTGGGAGTTTCCTTTACCGCAGGTGCCATCGAAATGAGGTCCATCATAACAATTTTTGAAGGAAGTATGAAGCGTATGCCCCCTTCTTTCAGCTTGAAAACCAAAGCCGTAGCTCCGGCTATGACGGTCATGCCTTCGAACGAACCTTCGAACGAATTCTCTTCGGAAAAATATACCTTAAACTCCGAACCTGCGGTTAATGCGTAATCCGCACTCATCTCTTCCCCTCCCTTATAAGATCCTGAAAATGTTTCACGGTCTTCTTGTAATTCTCCATGGCAAGATTCACATTGGCTTCGACAAAACTCCACGCTTTGGTGAGATCGCCGTACCTGATGCGGTATCCTTTGCGCATGGTACCGTCGTATTCAACATCCATCGATTCAAGCAAATCGATGTTTTTCAGTTTGTTTATATGCCTGTATATTGTGGGTTTGGTCGTGCCCAAAAGGTATGCGAGCTCCTCTACGACCCAAGCTTTGTCGGGATACGCCATGAAATAATTGATGAACAGCTTGTACGGAACACTGTCGCGGACTCCTATTGTATCGGTCTTCGGATCGTATCCTTTCGGAAGATATCCGATATTGAGCAGAAAAGTTTCCGCAATGACGTTTATGTCCTGTTCCCCGGTCATAGGAACGTTGCTTATTACCTGAAGTTCGAACACCCTGTTACCCCGTTCGCCTACAATAATTAAGACGGTATTAATATTTTTTAATGCAGAAGTTTTTCAACACAGATATAAGAAATTAAAATCTTTGTTCATATCCAGAAACACTGACGGCCTTCAGAAGGCTGAAACTACCGTACCCATCCACCGAATCGGTTAATATCTGTTACACATATAGGGGACATAATGGGTGCACCGATTCAGACAACCGAAGAACAATTATACCATTTTGCGGACGATTTGGAAAAATCTCTGTCATACGAAATGGATTTAGGGCGCACCTACGAAAACATAATCATGTGCGGCATGGGCGGTTCCGCGATAAGCGCAGACATCGTATACGATTTATGCTTCGCAGACTCGGACGTTCCGTTGAAGGTTCTGAAGTATCCGGTAATGCCGAAATGGTCGGATTGCAATACGTTGGCCGTATGTTCTTCGTATTCCGGCAATACGCAGGAAACCATTGCCGCTTATCTTCAGGCCAAATCGATGGGATGCAAAACAATCGTAATCACGTCGGGCGGCAATCTGAAAAGAATGGCGGAAGAAAACTCCGATACACTCATCCTGATGCCGGAAAATATGCATCCGCGCCATTCGATCGGCTTCATGATCGGATATACTCTTGCAGCCGTAATCGCAGCCGGAGGGCCGGATATAAGGCACCGTCTGACCGAGTGCATACCGTCGCTGAAAGAATACAGGGACGGGATTAAAGACAAACACACCGGGCTGGCATGGAAACTGGCAGAAAGTTTCGTCGGCAGCTTACCCATCATGCTGTCGGACGCATCTTTGAAATCAATAGCACTCAGGTGGAAAACACAGATCAACGAAAACGCAAAATTCGTTGCATTCACCAACCAATCCCAGGAATTCAACAGTTGTGCCACCGGAGCCTGGAACAAATGCTGTGCCGAGAACAGGCAGTTGATTGTTCTCTGCGAATCAAAGGATGCGGAAATCAACCGTGAAGCGGATGCTCTTGAAAAAGACGGCTGCAGATACCGTATGCTGTACTTTGACGGAATATCCGTAACAGACAACATGTTCAGGGCACTGATACTGGGCGACTACATTTCTATGTATATGGCGGAAATCCGCGGAATCAACTCCGGAACAGTACCGCCGATAGACAGACTGAAGGTAAAACTGCGCGAACGCATCCGGGAATATGATGCGGGACCTGCGGATACACCGACGGAATTTTCGGTATGCATATGTGCGTACAACGAAGCAGACAACATCGGCAGATGCATCGAATCCGTGTACAGCCAAAAATTCGACGGATTCTGCATGAAAGAAGTTATCGTTGTATCCAGCAACAGCGATGACGGTACCGACGGTATAGTCAGGGATTTAACAAAAAAACATGAAAATCTCAAACTTATCGCACAGCCCGAAAGAAAAGGTAAAAACCATGCGATAAACGAATTCCTCGATACGAAAAAAACCGAAATTGTGGTCATTCTTAATGCCGACAATATACTCTGTACGGAAAACAGCCTGCAAAAGTTGGTAGAACCGTTCAGAAACCCCAAAATAGGCATCGTAGGCGGCCATCCGATTGCACTTAACGACGGCAAAACCGTAGCAAGTTTCGCTTCCAGGATGGAATGGATAGTACATCATCACATGGCAATGATTACACCGAAAATCGGAGAATTGATAGCGTACCGTGATTTGGGTTTCAGACTTCCGACGGATACACAGAACGACGAAGAACTCATGAGGATGAAAATAGAGTCCAAACACTATCTTCCCGCATACGCTCCAGAAGCAACCGTATATAACCGCGGACCCGAAACCCGCGAAGACTTCATAAAACAAAGGGTGAGGACGAACATCGGCCAATGCTACCTTGAATCGCTGCCGGAATACTACAATCCCTCAAGAGATAATTCCGTACTGGTCAAAGCAACGATTAAATCGCTTCCCGAACTCGGATTCCATCCCATCAAAATCATACAGACTGCCCGTTTGGAACTGTTCTGCCGCAAAAAGGCCCGCAAATATGTGGAAGAAAACAAACACGATGTGCCTGTTTGGGAACGCGTAGATTCCACAAAAAAGCTGTAACGCGCTACAATCATTTTTTAAGTAACATGTATAGTGGCATCTATGCGCATAGCGATGATTACGGACAGCTACTACCCCACCAGGGACGGCGTAGTCACATCCATTACCACCACAAAAAAAGCGTTGGAAGATATGGGGAACGAGGTGTTTGTCATCGCACCCGATCCGGGCAAAAATGACCGGCAGGAAGGCGTCATTTACATCGGATCGATAAAATTCAAGAGTTATGCGGGATACTTTATCCCCATTCTTCCCAGCATGGCGCTGCGCAAAATAGAAGAATTGAACGTTGACGTAATCCACATCCACGGAATAGCCGTCATGGCTCTGAGAGGTTTGTTATACTCAAGAAAACTGAAAAAACCCGTGGTACTGACATTCCACACCATGGTCGGAGACGTGCTGCAGTTCTATTCCCCGGTAGCCCTCAAAAACGATTTTGTTGAAAAATGGGTATGGAAATACATCAGCTTCATCCTCAAACGCATGGATGCCGTCATTGTTCCCACTCCCGGAATAGGCAATGAACTGAGAAATATTGTCGGAAATATCGAAACGGTAACCATTCCGACCGGAATCGATACGAGGCGCTTTCATCCCAACATAGACTGTACCGGATTGAAAAACAGACTGAAGCTCGGCAACGGATATGTTGTGGCCCATGTAAGCAGACTGTCCTATGAGAAAAACATAGATTTGGTTATACGTGCCATGCACCGTGTCGATGCGACATTGGTCATCGCCGGTTCCGGACCGTGCGAGGAAGAACTGAAAAAACTCGTATCCGAAGAAGGGCTTGACAACAAGGTAATCTTCACGGGATTCCTGGACGGTTCCGATTTATTGCAGTTGTACAGCCTGGCGGATGCCGTCGTATCCGCATCGGAATTTGAGACACAGGGGCTGTCTATATTGGAAGCCATGGCCTGCGGGACACCGGTTGTATGCCGCGATGCGCGTGCGTTCCATGACATAATCAAAGACCACGTCAACGGATTTTTGTTTTCAAAACCCGAGGAACTGCCTTTGGTCATAGAAAGTGCCATACATGCTACGGAAGAAGTGGTTGACATGGAGCTGTCCACCGCTTTGAAAAACTCGCGCGAAAACTCGGCAGAGCAATTGATTGCATTGTACACAAAGGTTGCAGAGGGCCGTAAATGAGCGGAATCAGCGATGCCATTTACAACGTCTTCGGGGACTACGGCGACATAGGCGTAATGATCGGTGTATTCCTGATATTTCTCATCGACGCCCTTGTTTTTCCCGCACTGCCCGAAGTGTTCTTTATCCTGGGATTTGACTATAATCCGACGATAACATACGGCATAGGGCTCATACTGATGGCGGTCATTGCCGAACTTATAGGCATATTCTCGCTGTATTACATAGTGAAACATATCCGCATACCGTCGCGCATCTCCAAAATAGTGGAAAAATACACTGATTTCCTTTTCGTAAACGACGAAAAAATATTTCTTGTGAACAGAATTGCACCTATGATTCCCTTTGCCGGGGCATTCATTGCATTGGTCGACAGATGGGATCCCAAAAAATGTGCGGTTTACATCGTAATCGGATGCATACTGAAATATGGCATAATCCTTCTTGCCACCAACTTCTTCTACGAATATTTCGGAGGAAACACCGCACTTAAAATAACCATTGTGTTCGTTCTGATTATCATAGCCATAAGCATGATTGCATCATACATGAAAAAGAAAAAAGCTGGTTTGGAACAATGAAGTTTGTCGACGTAAATCCGTTCTTCTACCCCTACAGAGGAGGTATAGAGCACCGTATGCATGATACCGCCAGACTGCTGTCCGAAATGGGTCACGACGTTACCATACTGACATCTCGCCTGAAAGACACTCCCGCGGAGGAAAAAACCGAATTCGGATACCGCATCATACGTTTGGACTCGCGTTTCATAAATATCTATAATCCTCCGTTCGTATCGTCAAAAAACGTTCTCGA
The DNA here is from genome assembly GCA_934234005.1 of uncultured Methanomassiliicoccales archaeon. Classification (GTDB taxonomy): domain Archaea; phylum Thermoplasmatota; class Thermoplasmata; order Methanomassiliicoccales; family Methanomethylophilaceae; genus Methanoprimaticola. The sequence goes on from CAKQHC010000013.1 coordinate 12,236, forward strand.
AACACTGCAGTCTCTGGATGCCGATGTTGTCAATTACAATTACCGCTGGGCGCCGTCGTATGATAAAGATATGGCGAAATACGACGGCCCCAAAGTATTCACCTACCACAACATGTGGGGCGAAGGATCCGGAATCCAAAAAAAACTGTCGATGATGAACGACAACAAATTCGGCAAGAAGATTCTGCCTACATTCGATCACATAATATGCGTCAGCAGGTTCGTGCAGGAAGACATAATCTCCAAAGGCGTACCCCGCGAGAAAACATCTTTTGTTCCGGGATGCCTCTCCGAACCGCCGAAAATCAACAATTCGAAGGAGGGGGATTTTATACTCTCTTTGGGTCGCCAGGTCGCCACCAAGGGACTGAAATACCTTGTCGAGGCCATGACGGACGTCGATTGCAAACTGGTAATGTGCGGAAAAGGTCCCGAAACCAAAAAATTGGAAAAACAAATCAGAAAACTCGGTTTGGAAAATAAGGTTGAAATGCGCGGTTATGTCTCTGAAGAGGAAAAAGACAGACTTATGGACAGTTGCAAATTCTTTGTCATGCCGTCGGAATTCGAAAGTCTGGGTCTGGCCGCAATCGAACTGATGTCCCACGGCCGTCCGATTGTCTGCTCGGATGCAGACGGTCTGCCGGAAACCGTAGGAAATGCAGGAGTTGTTGTCCCTAAGAAAGATTCGCAGGCCCTGGCAAAAGCAATCAACGATCTTCTTAATGATGAAAACAAACGTACCGAACTGGGACGGAACGCCGTCGAACGTACAGAATTCTATTCGTGGCCGTCCCACATAGGCAATCTGGAACGCATCCTAAAGGATGTTGCTTCCAAAAAATAAAAAGGGGAGTTAATCCCCCTGTTTATCAGTTGACGTAGTCGAGCCACGCATCGTATTCCGGTGCTTTTCCGGTAGCTATGTCGTGGAACTTCTCGTGAATCTTGGTGGCAACTTCGCCGATTTTTCCGGTTCCGATTGTCCTGCCGTCGATCATGGTAACAGGCGCGATTTCTGCAGCGGTTCCGGTCATCCAAACCTCGTCGGCGGTGATGAGCTGCATCCTGCTGACCTGAGTTTCCTCAACGGTGTAGCCCATGTCGCGTGCGACATCGATGATGGACTGCCTTGTAATTCCCTCCAAAATGCATTCTGCAGTCTGAGGTGTGAGAATCTTTCCGTGACGGTACAGGAAGATATTCTCTCCGGTGCATTCCGCAACATGTCCGACGGAGTTGAGCATAACTGCCTCGTTTGCTCCCTGACGGACTGCTTCTCTCTTGGCAAGAGTGGATGCAACATAAGATCCGTTCACTTTGGCGCCTGCGGGCCCACAGAGGTTATCGGGCCTCTGCCACGAAGAAGTGATGAGCTTTGCACCGGCGGACGAATCCTTTCCGAGATATGCTCCCATGTGGATACAGGTTATCGCCATAGAAGCAGGAACGCCGACAGGGTTAAGTCCGACTTCCTCCCCGGAGAGGAAAACGCAGGGTTTGACGTAATCGACTGCATCACCGTTGGCCCTGACGGTGTCTTTGATTGCGTTCATGAGATCGTCGAATCCGTATTCCTTACCGTCGAACACGAGATCGATGCCCATAACCTTACATCCGTCCATAAGTCTGCGGACATGGTCTTTGAGTCTGAAGACTGCAGGTCCCTTGGGAGTGTGGTAAACGCGAATTCCCTCGAAAACACCGGTTCCGTAATTAAGTGCATGAGCGAGAACGTGAACCTTCGCATCGGCCCAGTTGACAAGCTTTCCGTTCAACCAGATTTTTTCCGTTTTATCCATGTAAACACCTTGGAATTCATTAAAGTGCATTGAGGGCCTTGACATACCTCTCGGGCTTGCTACGCTCGATCAGCTCCTCGACCTGATCCGATCCGCCGACGACACCGACATTTCCGTTTGACGTGGAAAGCAGTGCGTATGCGGACTGACCGGATTCCGGAACCAATTCGACTTCGTACACATCCTGTAGCTTCTGCAATCTTCCCGCGGCAAGATCGGCGGCGCTCTTCTCGTTCATCGAAAGAACAATGCGGGATTTTCCTGGGAGTTCGCACTTTCCAACTACAATCGTTTCGACGTTGATTTTGTTGCGTGTGAATTCGCCCATGACCCTCTGCATAACGCCAAACTCGTTCTTGACTATCAGGGAGATAACATACATGCTATTACACCGATGCAAGCATACGCGTGCGTGTATTTGATGTAATCGCAAAGAAATATGATTATCCGCAAATCCGATACGGCCGATACTGACGAAATGCAAAACCCAGATTTTTCATAGTAGTTCGTTCTAAGTCAAAAGAGCATGAGCAACGGAGAGACAAGCAGAGAATTTTGGAAAAGAACCCCTCTCAATACCGTAGTCAATGTCGTCAGAACATTGGTAATGAGCCTGGCAGGGATTTTACTCGTTCCGTACTATATAGACAATTTGGGACTCTCCGCTTACGGCATCATACCGCTGGCGACAACCATGACGTCTTATGTTATGGTGGTATCCGATTCTCTTGGTACCGCCTGCACCCGTTATTCGGTATTGGCCATACACCAAAACAACAATGTCTCAAAAACCCTGAACACGGCATTCTTCGGAATAGTTCGCGGATGCGCCGTATTGATACCCGTCGTGATTCTGCTCTCTCTGCTGACGCCTGTTATCTTCAACATAGAAGGCAACAACGCAACAGACGTCCAGGTAATGTTCCTGCTGATTCTGATATCATCTCTCATAATTGCCAGCGTTTCATCGCTGATCAGTATTTTCAACGCGTTCAACAAACTGTACCTGCTGTACATTGCCAGAACATTCAATACGGTCATGCAGGTAGGACTGATAGTGCTTCTGTTTTCGATGGGAACCCCCAGCCTATTGGAAGTCGGAATTTCCTACCTTTTGGCGTCGGTTTTGTATTTTGCAATGATATTCGTACTGGCCAAACGCTGCTACCCTCCGCTGAAGATAAAACGTCACGAATTTGATATGGACGTTTTCAAAAAAATGGGCACTCTGGGAATATGGTCGGTTATATCCAAATTCGGAAGCATGCTGTACATCCAGGCATCTCTTGTTTTAATCAACATGTTTCTCGGATCGGAGGCGGGAGGCGGTTTCGCAATCGTAACGTCCCTGATATCTATGGTTCATACGGCCTGCTGGTCCATAACCACATCGTTTGAGCCCCTCATATTCAATGATTATGCCAAAAACAACATCGAGGAACTGAAGGCCATATTGAGATGCGGCATTAAATTCATCTCTATTCTTTTCGCGCTGCCTGTGGCATTTATAATTGTCCTGTCCCCTGAAATAATAACCGCGTGGGTTGGAAAAGACTACGTGTATCTGTCGACCTTGGTATCGATAGCAATGATCAGCGACGTGATTTATTGTGCGTCCACTGTGCTCCAAGGCGTTCCCGTTGCATTCGTACGCATGAAACCGATTGCAGTTATAACGCTGGTGTTCGGACTTGCGAATATAATAACCGCCGTATTCGCCCTGACGGTTATGGACGGCGACATGAAAACCGTGATGTGGATCTGGCTTTTCTGGACGATAATCTATACAAGCGCAACCGTGTTCTATAACGAATCCATCCTCGAAACCAAAAAATTCTACCTGATGAAACCCATTATCTTAGGTACAGGATTGTCTTTTGTGATTGCTGCATTGATTAGACTTTTGACGGAAATCATAACCGTTGCCGGAAGTTGGTTCGTTCTTATACCGTTGGCCGCTTTAATGTTGGCAGCATACATTCCTGTCATGTTCGCCATGATGAACAAAAATGAAAAACAGATGGTACTGTCGATTATGCCTGATGTATTAAAAAAGAAGCTCTCCCGTTTTGTATGATGACGGTGCCCGCCTCAATCGATTGTTAAATCCTGTCCGTCGGTTCTATGGTTAGAAATATAATATAATGTCTGCATTTACGGGACAAATGGCTATTGCAATCATCCTTTCCGGCGGTGTCGGAAGAAGAATGAATTCCTCCGTTCCGAAACAATACATAGAAGTCGACAACAAATCTATTCTGGCATATACGCTGAATGTTTTTGAGAAAAATGATCTGATTTCCGAAATCGTCATTGTTGCCTCTCCGGATTGGAAGGAATACATCGAATCGCAATTGCGTAAATTCGGCATTCGTAAGGTTGTCGCATATGCCGAACCGGGAGTCTGCCGTCAGGCCTCCATTCTGAATGGATTGAAAGTCTGCAAAGAAATAATAAACAACTATGACGAAACCGTTGTCATCCATGATGCCGTACGTCCGATGCTGTCGCAGGAACTGCTTAATCAATGCATATCGGAATGCCAACATTCAGACGGCGTTATGCCCGCATTCCCGGTCAAGGATACCATCTATTACTGTGTCGACGGATCGATTAATCAATTATTAGACCGCTCCAAACTGTATTCCGGCCAATCACCCGAATCATTCAAATTCGGCAAATATCTTTCTGCCCACAAAGGATATTCGGAAGAGGATTTGAAAGCCATCAACGGAAGCAGCGAAATTGCATTCAAACACGGATTGTCGGTCAAAATAATCACGGGTGATGAACACAACTACAAAATTACAACCGAAAGCGATTTGAAGAGATTTGAAAAAGAGGTGAAATCTTGAAAGCGTACGTATTGAACGGAATCGATCAACTGGATTATATGGACGTACCTCTGCCCGAAACCCCTGCCGGGTGGGCTTTAATCAAAGTAAAATCGTCCGGCATATGCAGTTCGGACATTCCGCGCATATTTTCCAAAGGCACATACCATTTTCCGACAATCCCCGGTCACGAATTCTCCGGAGTGGTACATTCGGTAGCCGATTCCGAAAACAAAGACTGGATCGGAAAGAGAGTTTGTGTGTTCCCGTTGATACCGTGCATGAAATGCGAACAGTGCCTTTCCAAAAACTATCAGCGTTGCAAGCATTATGACTATATCGGTTCCAGACGGGACGGGGCATTTGCCGAATATGTTTCGGCTCCCGTATGGAATCTCCTTGAACTTCCGGATACGGTTTCCTTTGATTTGGGTGCATTGGTCGAGCCGTTATCCGTGGCTCTGCATTCCGTCAACAGAATAATATCCAAAAAACCGAAATCTTTGGCAGTTATCGGAACCGGACTCATCGGAGTTTGTTCCGGACTCTGGGCGAAAAAACTGGGAATTGAAGACGTAACCGTCATCGGACGCAACGATTCCAAAAAAAGCACCGTCATTGATCTGAATCTTGATTATTCGTTGTCCGTATCGGATAAAAAATACGATGCGGTAATTGAAGCCGTGGGATCCAACGAATCTTTTAAAAATGCTGTTTCAATTTGCAAAGACGGAGGGGACATCGTACTTGTAGGCAATCCCGAAGGTGAGATGAGTCTGTCCCAAAAAGATTATTGGCAGATACTAAGAAGAGAATTGTCATTGCACGGAGTGTGGAATTCACAGTTTTTATCAGGCGAATATTGTGAATGGAAAAATTCCGTTGAATTCTTGGAAAAATCTGCAAATGAATTGAACAAACTCATTACCGCAAGATATAGTTCAGACGAGTTAAAAATGGGACTGCAGCTTATGAAAAACAAAGAGAAGCCCTATTTCAAAGTGATGATACAATGGGAGTGAAAATATCGGCATCGTTAATGTGCGCAGATTTACTGAATGTATCTTCCCAAATAGCAACATTGTGCAAAGAACAAGTTGACTACATCCACTATGACATAATAGACGGGACATTCGCACACAATATAACTCTGGGAATCGGATTATTTAATCAAATACGTAACAAATTCGATGTTCGTATGGATGTGCATCTTCTGGTTAAAAACCCAGACGTCCTCATAGATCAACTTACACTGTTGCCGGGAGATATTGTAACAACACATATCGAATCCGATACAAATCACCTAAAATTATCAGAAAAAATGCACAAAATGGGCGTAAAATACGGAATTGCAATAAATCCCGAAACGCCTCTGGAATCGATATATCCATTTTGCGAATACATAGACGTTGCATTAGTAATGATGATTGCGCCCGGCTTTGCCGGAGCTCCCATTCACGACAATGCTATGGAGAGACTTACCGAAATGAAACAATATCTTATCAAAAAAGGACATCCCGTTTTGTTGGAAGCAGACGGCCATGTATCATTTGATTTGATTCCGCAACTCATCCGTAACGGTGCCGAAATACTGGTGGCAGGTTCGACATCTATTTTCAAAAATGATGACAGCATCGGGAATAATGTCAGAAAAATGAAGAAAATTATATACGAATCGTAAACCGCATCAATCCGATTTCTTTTCTTGTTTGTGATATTCTTCGAGCCACACCTTATAATCCACATTACGGTCGTATGCTACCAAATGTTCTCCGTAACGCATGTTTTCAGGAGGGGGAGTCATATAATCGGAACCGAAAAGCACAGTCAATACGGTGTCATAATCTGCATACATACGTAATTCGTGATTTTCAAAGACAACATCCGTACAATTATTCACAATTTCGCGATTCAATAACCTAAACTCTCTGCATGGAAAATCTATGAACATCACTTTAGAATCGTTATTTGAAATAAATCCGCACAGTCTGTAATCGAGACTGTATACTTTATGAACAATTTTCTGAAGCCAATCCCTTTTCGGCTTACCCTGAAAAATATCGGCCGATCTCCGACAGGCCCGCTGACCGATAACCAACAGTTTGTACAACCCGCGTATCAAACGCGAATCCGGATAATCACGGATTATAAAGATGTCGATAAACAAACCCTGATGCATTCTTGTATTGAGATGTGACTGCTCTATGGCCGTAGATCCGTTCAGTTTCAATTTGAAAAATGTATTTGTCCAATCGATTGACAGCGGTTTTTGAAGAAAATATTTGCTGTTTTTGTCATTATCGAAAATGTCAATCAGTTTTGGTACGTCGCATTCCTTGATGCATACGTCCAAATCATCGTCCCACGGAATAAACCCCTTATGTCTCACCGCACCCAATGCGGTTCCGCTGATAAGACTGTACTCCAAATGGTTTTCTTTCATTATTCTGTCGAAATCGAGGATTATTTCCAATAAACCGGCATGTATGTCCTCTAAAAACTTGGCATCACAATCAGACATAATACCATTAAAAAACAAAAGGGGGATTTCCCCCATTACAGTTTATCAAAGAACGGTGGATGCAACACACTCGACGTTTTCGATACCGGGGATTCCGCGAAGGGCCTCTTCGAGTTTACCTCCGATGGTCTCATCGGAATCGTCGATTTTGAATCCAGCGTTTACTTTCATGAGTCCGAATGCGACGGGGAGAATTTTGGGCTCATCGTCCGTGAACTCTACTCCAACAGGTAGAATGTCTTTGAGTCCTGCGATGATTGCGTTCAAATCCACGTCAGTGCTCTCGGGGAAAAGATCGTATGCTGCGATGATTGCTCCCATCTGAACACCTCAAGGTCCCATGAATCCGCATTTCTTGCATTCGTAAGAGACGCCTTGGTCGCGGCACTGGTCGCACCTTCCGATTTCATACTCCCCGCATTTGGGGCATTTGAAGAAAGTGTTGCCGTGTCCGATGAGTCTCTTTCCGCATGAAGAGCATATTTTGTCGGCTGCCATAATTTTGCGATACCTTATCTAATATAAAAACACGCGTGAAGTTATAAAAAGTACCCACACCCGCTCCAATCCCAGCAAATTTGTGTAAACGCATATTGTTGACAGGCACAATAACAGATTTATCGAACCGATATAATGAACATAACATGGGTATGAAAATCCACGCGGAATGTGTGCCTTGTCTCCTGAAAAGGATTGTTTTTCAGGCAGAACTTGCTGACAACGGAAGCGAATTTCGGGCTGCCGAAGATGCCGTAAAAGCTTTGGCCGCCGACATCGGAGAAAACAGAAGATCCGTAGACGTGGCAACCAAGGTTCACACTGCGGGATATAATGCAATGGGCATCGACGATCCGTATTTGGACTTGAAGATACGCGCCGACAGAGTCGCCGGAAATCTTCTCCCCTCTATGGAAAAACTTGTTTCCTCATCCGAAGACCGTTTGAAAGCATCGTTCCTCGTTGCCGTAATCGGTAATATTATGGATTTCGGCATAGGTAAAGCAATTGACGACCCCGACGATTTCATACCGATTGTTGAAAATATGCTCAGACAGGGTATAGACAAGGACGAATTCAACAGAATACGCAATGCCGTTCTGAACTCATCCGAAATCGTGTATATGTTCGACAACTGCGGAGAATCCCAGTTTGATAAACTGTTGATACGGCAGCTGAAGTCGTTGGGCAAACGTGTTGTAGGCGTCGTACGCGGAAAAGAAATCCTGAACGATGTTTCCATGAACGATGCTTTGCGCATAGGACTGGACAAAGAACTGGATGATATCCTCACAACCGGCAAATTCTTCATAGGGATCGATTGGCACGATATCCCGGACGAACTCTCTTCGGAATTGCACAAAGGCACCGTCATTATAGCAAAAGGAATGGCCAACTTCGAAGCTTCATTCGGCGAAAAATTACCTGTTCCCATAATACATGTGCTGAGAACAAAATGCAAACCGGTAGCGGATTCGCTGAATGCTCCGTTAGGGACAAACGTCATACGTTTAATCGAACCGTCCGATGTGTAAACCTCCGGAATAGTCAATCGCTAACAATATCAATCGGAAAGATATCTCAACAATGTGAATGACCGACAAACTGAGTTGCTGTCAATGTACAAAGACATGGCATCTGCATTGGACTCGGAGAATATACGCTACTATCTGGCATACGGGTCTGTAATCGGAGCGGTCAGGCACAAAGGATTCATCCCGTGGGATGACGACATAGACATTGCGGTCATGGAAGAGGATTTGGACAAAGTGGACTCCGCCCTCGAAAAAAATCTTGACAAAGGGCGCTATTATTACCAACGCCGTCTCGTCGACAGCCATCCGCATGTTATCCTTAAAACAAAAAACATGGTCAAAGACCTAAACGAAAAAAAGGCGCCGTTCATAGATATTTTTGTCATTGCAAAATATCCGTCCACATGGCTGCGCAGGAAATTCTACAATACGGCCGTATGGGGAGAACTGATTGCATCCAATATCCTAAACCGCATCAACTCGATAACATGCGTGAAATTATTCTCATGGAGCGTCGGTTTTTTTGCAAAAATCCGCAAAATGGTTGTCGACGAAAATTCGAGATTGACAACCGTCGTAGATTATTATTTCAAAAGATGCATATTCGAAAAAACCGACTACGGCGAACCGGCATGGGCTTCTTTTGAAAATATTTCCGTACCGATACCGCAAAAATACGACAGCATGCTGACACAGATTTACGGAGATTACATGACCCCTCCGGACGACAGCGACAGAACCGGAGCATCCGGATACCCGTGCTGTGCAGCACAACAATATATCCTGGATATGGAACGCGATACCAAACCGTGACAACAATCCGGAAATCTATAGGACGATAAAATGCAGGAAAAAAGAGTCTATATAACACTGAAAGGCGACATAATCCACCCTGGGATAATCAGCGTGATTTCTGAAGGCGTAAAACACGGAAAAGTCATGATCGGTCTGATGACCGATTCGGCCATCGCGAACCACGAACATCTTCCGTCCCTCACATACGACCAACGTAAAATCATCGTAGAAAACATCCGCGGCGTATCCGAAGTCGTTATGCAGGACGAATGGAGCTGCGTTGA
>CAKQHC010000014.1 GCA_934234005.1 uncultured Methanomassiliicoccales archaeon
GACTCCGTCCCCAACTACAACCCCAAGAACTACGATCTCTGATCACAGTCTTGTGTCACCTAAACCACTTCCCCCGGAGGGTTTCTGTCTCCTCCCTTCCGGGGAATCTTTTATTTCATAGTAATGTGTGGCATGTTCTGATATGACGACTCTCTTTGCATATTGCGGTACGGAAAATTCGAATGTTCTGGATTATGCCATCCGTCATGCTCTGGCATATTCTGAATCTCTGTACATATTGACGGTCGTCAAAGAGGAACAGATGGATCCTGAGAACATTGACGAATCCATACGCGAATATATGGAAGCGGCACAGAAGAAAGCAGCATCGCAGGGCGTTACCGTACATACGATAATAGAAACCGGAAATAAACCCGGAGAGAAGATAATCGAGATTGCACAGCGTTTCAAATGTGATACTATAATCCTCGGACGTACCGACCGTTCCACACTCGACCGCATTCTTCTGGGAAGCGTTTCCAATTATGTTGTAAAAAATGCAGAGTGTCACGTTATATTGGTTAACAGCACTGTGCCGAGTCGCTGAGGTCGGGACATTATTGCCGCAGGTTTCCGATCTGTTGCACACAACATTGAAAGTTTCCGATGCGGATACAGTTCCGCACCGGTTTATTTAACTGATTTTTACGTAACCGACAGTCGGTCTGTCGGTTTATCCGGTGAGTTTTCTTTCGATTCTGCAACTGCATACGGCGTCCATACAGGTGGCTGTGGCTGTAAGTATGCCTTCTTTGGTCGCATTGAACGTTATCTTTACGGGAGTTTCGCGGGTGACACCCAAGGGCAAAGACATTATGAACTTACCAAGATTCGTTCCTTCGTCCAACGGGATATTCTTTCCCGCGTTGTCGTCATTTGCGGAACTTTCGTATATCTCTATTTCCAGTTCGTCTTGACCGTCTTCCTGAAGATAGTACATTCTTTCTCTGGTAATCGGAAGGGGATTGTTTTTGAAGATAATGTTGGTGATCATGTCCTGTCCGCATACTTTGGCCATAATTCCGAATGAACTGCTTAGAACATCGTTGATTGTAATTGCAGGTTCTCCAGTTTTCGGATTTTCTTCCGCAGCGGCGTCATGCGTACTTTCAGTTTCGTCGGATGTAACGGAATCGAGAGATGCGGAGAATATCGCAGCGCCTTTGGCAATGGATTCATGCGGATCGTAAATCGATATCCTGTTGTTGGGATATCTGTTTTTGATAGTCTCCGTCACCTGCGGCATAAGCGAAGATCCTCCGACGAGTACGATTTCGTCTATTTCGTCTTCGGTTATGTTTTTGGATGCGAGCGCACGGTCGACAATATCTGCGGTGGTTGTGACGAGATCGAATGTAGCATCCTCGAATTCCTGTCTGGTGATGGTATACTTGTATTTTGATCCCTTGATAACGCAGGTCATATTGGCCTTTTCATTGTCAGTGAGTCTCTTCTTGATATTCTCGGAATCCATGGTGAGGCGGGCCATCAGATCTGTATTTTTCTTCATACTGCCGATCTGTATGCCGGAAATCTGACTGAGTTTGTCGAGAATCATTTCTTTTATGCGTTCGTCCCAATCTTTTCCGCCTAGTTTTCTCTCTCCGTCGGTGGCTACGACATCAAAGTGCCTGCCGTTGATGTCCAGAATGGTCACATCAAACGTTCCTCCGCCCAGGTCGTATACCAATATTCTTTTGTGGCTGTTGTCGTCCTGTCCGAATCCGAAGCAGATTGCGGCGGCAGTCGGTTCGTTGAGAAGTGTCACTTCTTTCAGGCCGGCAGAATATCCCGCATCTTTGGTTGCCATTCTTTCGTTGTTTTTGAAGTATGCAGGGCATGTGATTACAGCCTCGGTCGGTCTGGTTCCGTGTTTCAATTCAAAATCATCCAGCAGTTTTCTAAGAATTATGGACGAAAGAGACACGGGATCATAAGTGCGGTCATATATCGAAACCTTGTAGTCGGTACCTACCATACGTTTTATCGATTCCACAGTGTATTCGGGATCGAAAAGCGCGCTTGTTTCCTTTGCTTCCGTTCCGACGATGACCGAGTCTCTGTCGCGGAAGAGTATGACGGACGGGGTGTTCGTACAGTCTTCCGCATCCGGAGATATTACCGGTTTTCCGTTTTCGTCCAGATATGATACGCATGAATATGTTGTACCGAGGTCTATCCCGATTCTTGTCATTCGATAACCTCCTTGTTTATATCCGTCTTCTTTTGTCTTTTTTCCGGTTTCTTTTCGTATTTGTATACTTTCACATTGGTTTTGCAGATTACAACGCCGTTTCTTACATAGTAGTCCCCTATGGATTCGGCAACCTTTCCCTGCAGGGACGGATCGTCGGTTTTCACCACTGATGAAATTTGCTGGCACTTTACATCGAAGTCTTCCGATATATGAGGGGATATGGAGACTCCGTAGTCCAGGAGTAGATTTTCAAGGTCTATGCTGTATGCTTCAAGCGAGGCTATTATGTTAGGTTTGGATATGTTGCGTCCGTCGTTCATTCCGTAAAGAAGTCTGAGAATGTCTTCTCTGATCATGGCAATTTTGGAAAGTATGTCGGTTACCGACGGATCCTCCGGAGATTTGGCCATGATGGTTTTTATTTCATCAGGCGCATTTATCTTTCCGTCGCGTACGTCTTCAAGGATATAGCGCATCTTTACCAGTTCTTCGCGCATCATCTTCATTTCTTTGTCGATATCGGTATCGGGCTGTTTTTCCGACACTTTCGGCGGAGCAACGGGTTTGGGCGGCGTCTGCGGAGGTTCGCCGTTTTCAAGAAATGCTTTCAGTCTGTTTTCTTCTGTCATTTTATCTCCTCCCAAGCAGCCATATCAGGGGGTCTTCCACTCTGAAAGGTTCTATTCCGCGCGTCAGGCTGCCTTCGACAGGAGTATATCCTATTGCCGAGACGGCGAAAAACATGTTTTCTTTGTAAGATTCGGCGGTTTCTACGATTTCTTCGCCGGATATGCGTTTGACAATTTCTCTGACCTCCATATCTACTTGCGTAAACGACAGGTCATTGAGTTCTTTCGGCAAACGTGCCATATGGACGGAGGACCACGGTCCCAGAAGAGGATTGTCACCCGTCATAAGAAGATCGGCTTTGGCAAGTACGACTGCCAGAGGTATCGTTATCTTGCCGGCTGCATCGACATCTTCCGAATTGTGCAGGAGTTCCGTTATATGGAACAGGATATTGGCGGAGGCATGGGTGGTTTCCTCGGTTTCCGGATCGATCAAAAGAACGATTCCGGACGATTCCCTCATTATGCCTTCTATGTCGCTGCCTCTGTTAAGATTCGGCAGGCCGTATTTGTTGCATGCTACATCCACGAACACAAGCGTCAGGTTTTTGGATGCACAGTTGAGATTATACACAATGGGTTCCGGAGGCGATTTCGACGACGGTATCACCATGCCTCTGGATATGTAGCTGAGATATTGTTTCTGCATGCAATCGTACACCATACTGTCTGCCGGTTTGAGATTGCCGTCGAATTCTCTTTTGGCGACATTATGCATAACTCTGACGAGCGACACCATATAGTGGCTGAGTCCGCAGTTATGCGGTGCCAAGAACATTACCGCATTCAGTTCGTCTGCAGACAGTTCTGTTCTGATTACATGATGGCATTTCGGACAAATCCGTATTTTCAGAACGGCTCCGCACACATCGCATACGTTCCCGTTCCTTACGATATGATGCTGTGCCGTTATAGGATTCGGACCGTTTGGATCGATTCCCAACAGGATGCATTTTTCGGTATCGATTTCTCTGCCGCCCGTGCATTTTCTGTTGGAGCATTGCATGTGATATTCGCCGGGACGTACGACTGTGAAACAATGGGGACATCTGTAATACTCAGAACCGTTCATGCGCGATCACTTCCGTTATCATAGACAAGCGAGTATTGTTCGTAGTCGGTGTTGTTCCTGAAGAACAGTCTGACCTTTTCCGAAGACGATGTCTGCGGAACCGTGAACGAAATCTTGTTATTGCGGAGAGTCAACGTTTTGGATTCCCATACAACCCTTCCTTCGTGCGGAGTCAGCGGAAGGCCGTTGGTCAGTCCTACCGCAATCAACGGGGGAATCGACGTAACCGAATCGGACGATACCGTTATGCCTTTCCAGAATCTGTTTTCGACAATACTGTATCTTATCAGTTTTCTGGTTCCGAGGAAGCAACGGAGTACCACAGGATTGGATGTAAGTGATTTGCCGTAAGAACGGTATATTGCACATATTCTGAATTCGACCCATCCCTCTGTTTCGGCGGAGAATACGAACCCGTCCGGGGTATAATCCGAGGATTTTTTGATTTCGGTGTATTCCGTGCCGTTGACGTTCCATGATATGCGTGCTTCGGACGCATCTTTCGGCCAGTCCATTTTTATGATACAGGTCTTTTCAACTTCGCGTATGGTGACATTTTTGAACGGACTGACATTTATCATGAATACCGCAACGCCTTCGCGCCCGGTATTTCCGGATACGGATACCGGAACTATCTCAAACTCGCCTTCTTCGTCCGTTTTGAATATCATTCCTTTGGACAGTATATGTGTGGGAGTTATGCGTTTCATTGTTCTGTCGAATTCGGATATGGGGCGGACGCCGAGATATCTGCGGTCGCTTTTGACGGATACATACAGGACAACATCAGCTTCGCAATCCCATTTAGCTTTGTAACCGTCGATGCATCTGGATATGTGCAGGTTGTTAACTTCCGGAATATACGGTTTCATCGCACAGGCAATCATTATGCCGTCGGACAGAACCTCTTTTCCGTTCAGTCTGTATACGGATTTCAGCGTGTATGTGACATGTTCGCCGGGAGACAGAGTCGGATCTGTGAAACATTCGGTTTCCGTGAAAAAGTCGGTTATGCCGGTATTTAATTCGCGACGAATCAGAGTTTTACATGAGTTGGGTGCTTTGACGAATGATATCGTGATTCCGCCGTCTTTCTCTTCCGATTTTGGATTGCCCGGTTCCGATAAGCGGATTGCCGCATCAGACGTTGCGGAACGGATGGAGCGTATTCCTCCTCTCACCGAGAACGCTTCATATCTAAACGGGGCGCCGGGTTCGGTCATACGGTCCTCGCATACAGCGGAGTCGACATCATACACGAATGATTTCTCTCCGGTAAGGATATTTTCGCGATATACTCTGAATACCGTCATTCTGTTTCCTGCCGGCGGAATTATACGCAGTACAATGCTGCCGGAGCATGATTCTGCAGTTATGGACTGCGGTTCGGCCGGAGGGTATTTTTCAAGCCTTGAAACTACGCGGGGATTGTCCGTGCATACGGATGATGCGTTAAGCAGTATGGAAAGTCTGTGATCGCCCTGATATTCATCGGATTCCGCACACAATCTGTCGGATTCGGCAATATGCATTTTACAATCGGTGAGATACCCTTTGTAGTCTGATCCGTCCTCCGGATATTCCGATATGAAGCACGTCAGTTTTTCATGGGCATCGAAGAAACGTCCGGAGTTGTAGGATTTCATCGCGTGTTCTGATTTTTTATCCCTCTCCGATTTGTATTTGTTTATGAGTTCGGATATTCCGGAGACTGTTTCGCTGTACGGATATTTGTTTCCGATAGGTTGGAATGCCATCAGCGCGGAATGAATTTTACCGCTTTCCAGTAAGTGTTCGATCTCATCATATTTTTCGGAAAGACGCAATTCGGAATAATCAATGTCGCAATGACATTGGTGACAGTGCCGTTCTCCCGGGGGAAGCAGACATCCGCATTTCGGACACGGATGTTTGAGTACGGCTCCGCATACAGGACATTTGGATGTTTTGCTTTTGTTTATGAGAGCAAGGCATGAGGGACATCTGACCGAGTTTACGTCATCCGACGTCATGTCTACGGGAATGTGGTCGTTGTAGCACAGGAACAGTACTATGGACTGAACCAATCCATAATCGTCCGTCTGGTCGGTAAAACAGCCTATCAAATCGTGCATATACGTGCTGCCCAATACCCGCAGATGTTTTTCGGCCGAAATCGTACCGACGATGCAGTCGGCGACCTCCCAGGCTTTACACAGTTTTTCCAGATCAACGGATTCGTTTCTGCTTTTTTCGGAGGAAGATATGGCATTGACAGTTCTGAAGTAAACATCTCTCATGGGGTAGTTGGAATCCTGCACAAGAGACAGCTTCTTTTTACATGCGTTTAACGTTTCGAGGAACGATTCTTTGTCAAAGCCGTCTTTAAGTCTGTATTTGGAGAGGTCGTTTATGTCGTCTGTTATCATGTTTAGGAATTCGGACGGCAACGACATTCCGCATTGACGAATGTGGTTTACGGTACGTATCATCACTCCGCTTACCGGAAGTTCCGGCGACGATTCGGACAGATTCGCGCATGAGAGCAAGTCCGATACTTCGACGGAATCCCATTCCGCATTGTCAAGCAGATTTCTTACCGAATCCGGAAAAACATGAATTACGCCGTCGGGAGTTACCACGCTGTCACTGACAAGAGACATTGCCATTTTGGTGACGAGTTTGACGGCCTCCGAAGCTTCTATTTTTCTCAGTTCGAGATCTGTCATGCGATGCTCGATTATGTCTATCGAATCAAGACGGATACGGGCCGATATCTTATCCTCGGCTTCGCTGTTACGGCTTCTGAAACACCTTTCCCATTTTTCTCTACATTCGGAGATTCTTTCGATGATGTCTTCTTCGCTGTAAGCATCAGTTTCGAAAGGATTCAGATTGAGTACGTGGAAGCAATTGAAATCTTCTTTATGTTTTTCATACATCTGAGGACCTCAGGCCGATACGTCCGGAGTTGATGGCTTCAGCTATGGTAGAGAATGCGTTTTCCAGATTAGATACTTTGGTGTACAGTGCACCTTCGTCCGTGTTGGCAATTGCGTCCAGGAATGTCATGTCTACGTTACCGAAACCGATGGCAAATATCGGAATCGCGTTATTCGAACATTCTTTGGCCTGTTTCAGGGCCTGTTTGGTATTGCCCCATTTGCCGTCTGTAACTATCACTATTATTCCGGTTCCGATGCGGGATGATAATTCGGACATGGCAAGACCGAGCGGAGAGCAATCGGTTCCTCTTCCGAACATACTGGGCTTCAGTTCCTTCAGTTTCTCGGAGAATTCGTATGTCGGTTTGTCAAAATCACATAAATATTCTGCTTTGTCCCCAAAAGCAATCAATCCGTAGTGAAACTTGTCGTTGTCATTGTCGGTACCGACACGCTGTATGAAATTGGCTACATTCAATTTGGCTCTGTCGAGGGCACCGTCCTTCTCCATACTGCGTGACACATCAATGCAAAACATGATGTTGGTGTCTGTAATATCATCTGCATCGCGCGGTGCATCGGATACATTTCCGCCCATCCAGGAATAATCATCGTTTAAGGTTCCGTCGGATACAATCAGTTCTTCTCCGTCGTGCGTGGCTCTGACGGTAATCATTCCGTTGACGTCATATCCTATGTAAACTTCTATTATCACACCGCATCCGATGTTTTTGAAACCTGAAATTATCTTATGATCCAGTACGGTACAGTCGGTAGGATCGCGCGAATCTCCTTGGAGGATATACACATTAAGGCTTCTGGACATGTTGTTCGAGGCTATTCTGAATTCCGTCATTCCTTCCGCAGGAATTTTTGAATTGCGTTTGATTATGATTTTGTTGAAGAAACTGTTGCTTCCGGGATCGGTACACAGGGCTCCGATGCTGTGCGATGTGACATCCTTAACATCCATTGCCCGTACCCCTCTCTTTGTTTTGGCAAACATGCCTGCCATCGTTGCGGCACCCAGTGCTACTGCAACATCCATATCGTCATGTACGGATACGGTTTTTCCGGACATCGAACGTACAAATTCCTGTACAGAGGGAATTTTTGAAGATCCTCCGACCATAAGTATTTCGTCTATATCGTCCCATGTGAGATTGTTTTCTTCCATTACCGACTCAAGAGACGCTTCTGTCTCCATAAGGAGTGAGCGTGATGCATCTTCGAACCATTCGCGTGTGAAACGGTGTTTTACCCGTTTTCCGGCAATTGTAATATCCATGAGGTATTCATCATTCGTACTGAGTGCAATTTTGCATTTTTCCGAGGATATTTTCAATTCGCCGAGTGCTACAGAATCTTTTCTTGGATTGAATTTATGTTCGAGTTCGAATTTTCTGATCATTTTTTCGGTTATGACACCGTCCCAATCCAAACCTCCGAGTCTGCTGTTTCCTCCGGAGGCTATGACGTCGAGGACTCCGTTTTCGATTTTTATGAACGTAACATCGAAAGTTCCTCCGCCCAAGTCATATACAAGAATCGTACGATTTTTGCTGTTGCGATATCCGTAATAAATTGCTGCGGATGTCGGTTCGTTTACGACCCTCATAACATTCAATCCGTTTTTCTGTGCGGCTCTTACAGTAGACTTTCTTTGGTTGTCGTCAAAATATGCGGGTACGGTAACGACTGCGTGCGTTATATCCTGTACCCCGGTATTCTTTTTGGCGTTCTCGATAAGACCTTTGATCATAATCTCAGAGAGGTCTTCCGGAGTATAGTCGCGTCCGTTTACGGAGATCAGCTTATCGCTACTGCCTATTCCGTATTTAAAAGCCGAAACACAGCGCCCGATTCCGTGATCCATCATACACTTGGCTTCTCTGCCTACAATCGTTTTGCCGTCGTCGGTAAAACATATTACGGACGGCATATACCGATTTCCGTTTTCGTTTGTAACGACTACGGCTTCTCCCGTGTCGTCTATAGCCGCAACTGTAGAGTTCGTTGTTCCTAGGTCGATTCCAACCCACATTCCCATCATGGGGGGTATAGATTACAGATAGAAATATTTCGCGTAGGCGCTTATTCTTTTTCAGAAACGTGTTCTAACGCCGTTTCAACGATTGTTTTGATATGTTCGTCGCACAGGGAATAATAGATGCTCCTTCCGTCTCTGCGGGAAGCCACCAATTTTGCGTCGCGCAATGTACGCAACTGATGCGAAACTGCCGACATAGACATTCCGAGTTTCTCGCTTATATGAAACACGCATAACTCGCCGTTATCGAGTGCCAGAAGTATTCTCATGCGTGTAGAGTCGCCCAATATTTTGAAGAATTCGGAAAGTGAGTCAACTATCGGTTCGTTGACGATACTTACATTAGCGTCATTTCTGCAATGGCAGGATTTTTCTGAATTGTTCATTGAACCTTCCTCACACGCAACATGATCAGGATGAGTACGATCACGGCAGCGATTCCGAAGATGCCATAGGCTACCTGAAAAGTTTCTACACTGTCAGGGAAGACTAATATTGCGAACGAAAGCGCCAGGAGGATGCCGGCGAACAGTACGCAGGCATATGTCAACGGTCCTCTCATGACTGCCGTTACCGAATACACGGTTATTATCCTTACTATCCGATATTCATATATTACGATGGATAAACGGATATGCTTGTTTTCCGATACATGGTTATGGACGATGCGAATTCTTTGTGTGATCAGGCAGTTGCATATTTCGACAGCAATCCCGAGTATGCTTTTTCGTTATTCCGCAAAGCCATGGAAACAGGTTCCGCAAACGGGGCATTCGGAATGGCCGAAATGTTATTGAGAGGTCACGGTGTGAAAAAGGATTCGGATCTTGCAATCTCGATGTATAAATCGGCTGCAGAGGCCGGTCACGCCCCTGCGATGTATCGTTTGGGTCAGTTATGTTCGGGAGAATTCGAAAGTACCGAAAATCCGGAGAAGTGCAGAGAATGGTTCCTGAGGGCTGCCGAAGCGGGGCTTGAGGATGCTTATACGGAGATAGCAGGCATATATATGAGCGGTTACGGGGGCCCTGAGAATTTTGAAGCGGCATTTCATTGGTATTCCCTTGCCGCGGAAGCGGGTCATGCCGATGCGATGTATGCTGTTTCTATGATGTACGGGGACGGAATAGGCGTTAAAACCGACCATGAAAAAAGTATAGCCTATATGTGCCGTTCGGCAGAAGCCGGATATCCGCAGGCTATGTTTTCAATCGGCGTTATGTGTCACGAAGGAAAAATACCCGGAGGAATAAAAAAGGCCGTAGAGTGGTACGAGTCTGCCGTAAATGCCGGTTTGGAACAAGCCAAGTTCAATCTTGCGACCGCATTGTGCGATGCCGATGAAAAAGATTTGACCAGGGCTTTTTCACTGTATAAAGAGTTGGCAGACAAGGGAGATGCCGATGCCATGTATATGGTTGGCAGTATGCTTTTGGAAGGTTCCGGAACGGAAAAAGATATTGAAAGCGGTTTTAGATATCTCGGTAAATCCGCTGCATCGGGTAATGAAGCCGCGATGCAGATTGTAGAGAGCATCCGTCGCAGACAGAACACCCAACTGATTAAAATTGACGGAACCGAGTAATTACTCTTCAACGGGTTCGAATTCCGATTTGTACTCTCCGCATACGGGACAAATCCAGTCGTCGGGGAGATCTTCGAATTTCACGTCCATTTTGTCATCGTCATAGATGTATCCGCACAGGGGACATTTGTATTTCATTGAAAATGTCTCACGCGGTTCATCTATTTAATCTAAATCCATTTTTGCTCGGTATCGGCATTATTATCTGGATTTTTAAAAAATAAGGGGGCGCCCCCACGCAGGAGGGGACGCCGTTTAGCAGAATTCATTCTTCTTTTTTGTCTTCGGGTTCCTTGGATTTGCAGCAATCGCATCCGCAGTTGCATCCGCACGGACCTTTGATTTTCTTACCGGTCAGTTTGGAGTAGATCGGGGGTACGACAATGGCCGCAATTACGAGAATCACAACCAGTATGATGACTATGTCTCCGTACATCATGCTTTCTCCTCCATAATCTGGTCAAGCTGTTTGAACGGATCTTTGGCAACCAGGAGGTATGCAAAGAGGGCAATTACAACAACTGTCGCAACGAGTACGAGCGGGCTGATGCTGACATCGTAGACAAGCGACGCGATACCGTAAAGCACGAGTGCAATGAGGTATGCATAGACGCACTGGTAGATGACGGCAATGAGTGTGTCTCTCCAGGTTCCGAGCTCTCTGTGAAGTGCTCCGATTGCTGCGAAGCAGGGTGCGCAGAGCATGTTGAACATAAGGAAGGATATCGCACTTGCACTGTTCAGCATGCCGGCGAGTATGTCCCAAATTTCTTCTCCTTCTTCTCCGACTTCCTGTCCGAGGAGAACTCCGAGCGTACCGACCATGTTCTCTTTTGCGAGAAGTCCGGTGATGGAACTGACTGTGAGCTCCCAGTTGTCTCCCCATCCGAGCGGGAGGAAGATCCAGTAGATTGCCTCTCCGATGGCTTCAAGGATAGAGCCCTCGGTGGTGTTGGATCCAATCCAGTTGAAGGATGTATCGAACGAACAGAGAATCCAGATGATGATACAGGACAGTGTGATGAGGGTTGCAGCTTTCTTTACGAATGCCCATCCCCTGTCAAGGGTTCCCTTGATTACGTTGAACGGGCTGGGTATGTGGTACGGAGGAAGCTCCATAATGAAAGGTGCGGGCTGGCCTGCGAGTGCCTTGAATTTCTTGAGAATAATTCCCGAGATAAGGATGCTCACAATTCCCATGAAGTAACAGAAGAGTGCGAGAGATCCGCTCTGTCCGAAGATAGCACCTGCAATCATTGCGATAACGGGCAGTTTTGCTCCGCAGGGCATGAATGTAACTGTCATTGCGGTGATTCTTCTGTCTCTGGGAGATTCGATGGTACGGGATGCGAGAATACCGGGTACACCGCATCCGGTTCCGATAAGGGCGGGGATGAAGGACTTTCCGGAAAGTCCGAAGTATCTGAAAACACGGTCCATAACGAAGGCGACCCTTGCCATGTAACCGATGTCTTCGAGGATTGTCATACAAAGGAATAGGATAAGCATCTGGGGAAGGAATCCGATAACGGCTCCGACTCCTGCAATAATACCGTCAACGAACAGCGACGAGAGAATTTCGCTCTCAACGTTGGCATCGCACCATTCCTGTGCCGCTTCTGTGACAGGTCCGCCGATGAAATCATTGAGCCAGTCGGTACAGTATGTTCCGAGACCGGGGATGTCGGTAAGTCCGAATGTGTCGAATCCGATGGCAATACCGAATACAAGGGCCATGATTCCTATGAAAATCGGGATACCGAGAATCCTGTTGGTGACAATTCTGTCTACTCTGTCGGACATGGTTCCGCGTTCGTCCCTCTTGGCTTTCTTGACGCAGGATCCGGTAATCTCGGTAATCTTTGAATATCTGGCATCGGCCATACAGGCATCCGCGTCGTCGTCAAGGGCTTTTTCCATTTCGTCGATGGCGGCGGATACTTCATTTCTCTCGGCGGAGAATGATTCCATGACTTTCTCATCGGATTCGATGAGTTTCATCGCATACCATCTTTTCTTGTCTTCCGGCACCTTGCCGTCAAGAGCCGCTTCGGCAGCAGAGATTGCCTTCTCGATTTCGGCACTGTATCTGAGGCCTTCCGGCAATTTCTTGTTCTCTGCTGTGTTCCTGAGTACGTCGATCATTTGGTCGATGTTAGTTCCTTTCAGTGCGGACACCGGAACTACGGGGCATCCGAGTTCTTTCGACAGTTTGTCCGCGTCAATTACATCGCCCACTTTGTTGGCAACATCGACCATGTTGAGTGCGACGATCATAGGTACGTTAAGTTCCAGAAGCTGGAGTGTCAGGAACAGGTTCCTGTCAAGGTTGGTGGCATCAACGATGTTTAAAATCGCATCTGGCTTATCGTTGATGATAAAATCTCTGGATACAATCTCTTCCGGAGAATACGGGGACAGCGAATAGATACCGGGAAGATCGACGAGTTCTGCCCCGTCCATCTTTCTGACTTTTCCTACTTTCCTGTCTATTGTTACTCCGGGCCAGTTTCCGACACGCTGGTTGGCACCAGTCAGTCTGTTGAACATCGTGGTTTTACCGCAGTTCGGGTTTCCTGCAAGTGCAATAGTCAAACTCATTCAATCACCTCTTCCGAAGTCCATAGCTTACGCTGAAAGGCAAGTTATGATAATCGGAAAACAGCGTCAGACAGAGGTCACTCGACCTCGACCATCTCCGCTTCACTCTTTCTGAGGGACAGTTCGTAACCTCTCACGGTAATTTCCACGGGATCTCCGAGGGGAGCAATTTTACGTACGTAAATCTCCGTACCCTTGGTAATTCCCATGTCCATGATGTGGCGTTTAACTGCGCCCTCTCCGCGCAGCTTTACCACTTTTACGGTACTGCCGACGGAAACTTCTTTCAAAGTTGTCATAGAAATCAACTCTCCGGACTGATCATGATTTTGGAGGCCATGTGACGGTCTATGGCTATTTTGGAACCCATGAGATCTATAATCACATTTCCTCCGGAAGTGGAGACTGTGCTCACACGCGAGCCCGGTGTGAATCCGAGGCCGTTGAGGAATCTCTTTACTTCCTCTTTGCCGCTGATTCTGATCACCGTACCGACATCACCAACCTTCGATAACGAAATCGGAATGCCGGGCACAGATAGATCAGCGGCGACTTTTGTGCATTCGCTGCAATCCGTGCAATTATGCTTACCGCATACGCTCATGAGGTTTAGGAAGTACTAAATGTATATAAATTTTAGTCAGACCTAAACAAATTAAAACATTCTTAAAAAAATTTATTTTTTTTCGTGTGTGGCTATATGTAAAAATATTTTTTCGGAAGTCGGAAACACGCTTTTGTTTTATGTCTTATGGCCAGACTCCCGTTTCGCTTATCACATGTTTACTTTGGCGTTTAGTATAAGATAATTATTTAATAAAGCTAAAAGTGGAATGTCCGGGTTGAATCCAATCCATATACGATTGGGGATATGATTTGAGAAGAACAACATTTGTAGCATTAGTTGCAACTATGGCTGTTCTTATCGGAGTTTTGTGTATCGGCGGATCAGATGCCGAACAGACTTCCGATCAGACAGGTAGTTGCAAATGGTCCCTGGACGGATCTGTCCTGACCATAAAAGGCTCGGGTGAAACATCGGATTACGATGAAACCGGGCCGTGGGGAAATACGGTTACTGAAGTAATAATGGATGACGGAGTAACATCCATAGGCAAGAATTTGTTTTCCGGATGCAGTTCGCTGAAGACTGTCAGAATGGGTGCCGGTATTGTTTCCGTCGGCGAGGGGGCATTCAAAGGTTGCAACGCATTGGAATCGGTATATTTCAGCAATATGTTGGAAACAGTAGCGGCTGATGCGTTCGACGTAAAATTCAATTACAACGGATCCGAAATCGATCCTTCTTCGGACAATCTCAAAGGCTGTGATTTCTTCGGAAGCAACGGAATTCTCTCCAAGAAGACATATACGGTTACGTTCCGCGTAGACGATAAAGAAATCGGCACAGTAACATATACGGACAGAACGGAAAAAGTGGATGAACCAAACCTTCCGTCAATAGAAGGATACGATCTCAGTTGGCCCGAATATGTTCTGAAAGGCGATACGGTTGTCGATGCCGATAAAGCATTACAATATACTGTGAAGTTTGATGCCAACGGAGGATATGGAAAGATAGCTCCCGTTTCGGCCAGCGAATTGCTGTCTCAGTCCTGTTATTTTGAAAAACCCGCAAACAAACATTTTGTGGGTTGGGCTTTAGAACCCGACGGCGAAGTAATAACATTTCCGTTGAAAGTTAAAAATGACATTACGCTGTATGCAATCTGGGAATTTGATGTCTATGTTCTGACATATAAGGTAGACGGAATAATTGTAGATACTGTGAAAGTCTCATACGGTCAGGAATTGGACGTACAGCCGAAATATGTGAAAAAAGGATACACCGTTACAGATTGGAATACAGACAATGTAGAAGTAAAGGACGGTAAATTTACGGTTGGAACATCCGATATAACATTCTTTGCCGCCTCGGAACCGAATGTGTATAAAGTCATCTACAAAGTTGACGGAAACACTGTATACGAAGATTCGGACACTTATGGCAAAGTTATGGATCTGCGTCCGAAGTTCGAGAAGAGGGGATATGATGTTTCCGATTGGAAAACAGATACCGAGGGCATAGAGGTAATATACAATCAGTTCACAATATCCGATTCCGATGTTGTTTTCGAAGCAGAATCTGTTGCAAAGAAGTTTTTTGTAATTTACAGAGTAGATTCGAAAAACGTATTTTTTGACGAACACAGTTACGGTTCCGAAGTAACAGTACGCGAAAAGTATTCGAAAACAGGCTACACATACACAGATTGGATTACGGATAATGTCGAAGTGACGGACGGTAAATTCGTCATGAGCGATTTCAACGTGACATTTACGGCCGAATCAACCGTAAACAAATATTCTGTCAAGTATATTGTCGGCGGCGAGGTTATCAGCGACAAAACGTACTCGTTCGGAACGGTACTCGATGTCGAACCCAAATACACCAAACCCGGGTATGAGGTCAGCAATTGGGTTATAAGCGGGTCCACAGTGGATGAAAACGGGCAGTTCACCATAAAAGATTCGGATGTTGTATTCTCTGCAACGCTGAAAATAAAGAAATTCAGTGTTACATATCTTTTCGACGGAGAACTTATAGAAAAAAGCGAACATGAATACGGGGAGACATTGAAGCTTTTGCCGAAAGAAGTAAAGAAAGGGCATACCGTTTCTGATTGGGAAACAACAGATACGGAGATAAAAGACGGATCGTTTGTTGTGGGCGATTCGGATATTCTGTTTACATCTTTTTCGAAAATCAACCAATATGCGGTGAAATACAAGGTTGACGGCATTGTCGTGGACGTTCACAAATTAGACTATAACACGAACGCGTTTGTCCGCGATATATTCGAGAAGAGGGGATATGCCGTTTCCGACTGGGAAACAAGCGATGTCAAAGTTGTCGACGGAAGATTTGTCGTGGAAGATTTCGATATTGTGTTCAACGCAACATCCACAGTAAACCAATATAAGGTCGTCTATAAAGTAGACGGAATCGAAACCTCGTCGGAATCGTACGATTTCGGGGCGACAGTCGATGTTGCACCGATATTCCAGAAGAAGGGATATACCGTATCCGAATGGAGCACAGACGAAGTAGAAATCGATATGGAGCAGTTTACTATGATCGATTCCACCGTTACACTGTCGGCAACATCTGCAATCAATTCGTATGAGGTTGTTTACAGACTCGACGGAAAGAACATATCCGTTGAGAGATATGATTACGGAAAAGTATTGGAGGTCCTTCCGAAACAGGAAAAGACCGGATATACATTTACGGACTGGACTACGGAAGACACGGAAGTTGTAGACGGAAAATATGCTGTTACCGACCACAGAATTACATTTGTCGCAACTTCCGAGCCCAACAAACATAAAGTAGTCTACAAAGTTGACGGAGAAGTAGTAGGGGAGTACACCGAATCATACGGAAGTCATATTGACGTGCGTGCAAAGTACGATAAACAGGGATACAATGTTTCGGACTGGACCACAGAAGACGCGGAAATAATCAACGGACAGTTTGTCATGGGCGATTCCGACATATGTTTCAGTGCCAGTTCGAAGTTGAAGGATTTTACCGTCACATATATGGTGGACGGAAATGTCGTAGGTACCGAATACTATAACCGCGGGGAGGTTGTGACGCTCCGCGAGAAGTATGAAAAGATCGGATACACAGTTTCAGATTGGGCTTCCGACGGTGTTGTTGTGGAAAACGGTAAGTTTGCCATCGGTACGGAAAACATTCTGTTCGAAGCATTCAGTACCATAAATCAGTATAAAGTCGTCTACAAAGTCAACGACGATGTAATTTTTGAAGACTCATACACGTACGGTGCCGAAGAGAAAGTGCGCGCACCGTACGAAAAGGCCGGATATACGGTATCGGATTGGATTACCGAAACTGCAGAAGTCAATGACGGTAAGTTCATCGTCGGAGCCTCAGACATTGTGTTTGTTGCAACTATGACAGCAAACAAATATGCGTATTCCGTAAGTTATGTTGACGAAAAAGGAAACAATGTAGCAGACCCCGTATCGGGAACAGCCGATTTCGGAACAGAGTTTTCCCCGGAAGTTCCGCTTATAAAAGGATATACGGCCCCGGATGTGAAATCCATAACTATATCATATAACGAATCCGAGAATGCAATTGTCTATACGTATTCGATAAACAGTTACAGGATTGTGTTTATCGGTTACGGAGGAGAGCAGATTTCGGACGAAATTATGGTTTACGGAACCAAGATAACCGTTCCGACTCCTTCAAAGGAATCCGATGAACAGTATGACTATAAGTTTACGGGATGGTCCGATGTTAACGGAAACGCAATCTCTATTTCCGAGACGGCATGCGATAATATCACTGCGTATGCCGTTTTCGAAAAGACGGTGAAGACATACAAACTGATTTTCTACGCAGACGGTTCCGAATATGAAACAATAGATGCCGAGTACGGAACTAAATTATCAAAGCCCAAAATCGATCCGTCAAAGGAATCAGGTGAGCGCGAATATTACGTGTTTAAAGGTTGGGAAGGATACGATGCCAACGCAGAAGTCAGAGGCAATATGGAGTTTTCGGCCGTTTTCATAAAATATGTTCATGTTACGAAGTCCGACGGAGGCATATACGAAGCTTCCGGAGACGAATCTGCGAATTTACCCTCGGATAAGATTGCCGAAATAAAATCTTCGGAAGGTTCGGACAAGTCGTTATCTGTAAAAATGGACGAAGGAAACATTTCGTTCGACTGGAAGGCCATCGAGTCGTTTAAAGATGCAGATGCAGCCTTGGTACTGAAATGTACGGATCCAAACGATCTGAGTAAAGAAATCACCGATTTGATAGGACATAATCCTCTGTATTCCATATCTTTCGGAGATAATGTCGAATTCGGAGACGGAAAGGCGACAATAACCTTACCATATATTCTGAGATCAGGAGAGAGTCCGGACGATTTGACAATATATTACATCAGCGAAGGAAAGGTTGTCGAGAAGATTCCGTGCAGTTACAGCAACGGATACGTAACATTCCAGACAAACCATTTCTCCGATTATGCAATTGTATGCGAAAAATCAGAGGATTCCGGCATTTCGCTTATTCTGATAATCGGCGCAGTTATTACAATAACGGCCGTAATCGCAGCAGTTCTTATTCTGAGAAACAAAATCTAAACAATTTCAGCCGGAGCAATCCGGCCATTTACAAACGTCTGTTTGGGGGTTTGCGTATGTTGCGGATAAGGCACATACCTTTTACTTTTTTCGAGTTTTGATACCTCTGTTTTGCCTATGCTTTTAATAATGATAGTCCGAAACATCATATGATGAAAACAGACATCGAGATTGCTGAAGAGGCAAAAGTTCTGCCCATCAAAGAGATTGCCGCAAAAATCGGATTGTCCGAGGACGATATTGTTCCGTACGGAAAGTATATCGCCAAAGTTCCTTTGAATTCCCTTGACAGATACAAGGATAAGAAGGACGGCAAACTTATCATGGTCACTGCCATAACTCCCACTCCCGCAGGAGAGGGAAAAACAGTTACTTCCATAGGACTCGTTCAGGGTCTCGGCCATATAGGGAAGAATGTTGTCGGAGCTCTCAGAGAACCTTCTATCGGACCTACTTTCGGAATCAAAGGAGGCGCAACCGGAGGAGGTTATTCTCAGGTGTACCCGATGTGGGATATCGATCTCCATTTTACCGGAGACATACACGCGGTTACTGCAGCCCACAATCTTCTGTCTGCTATTATTGATAACGAGCTTGTAAGGGACAATGAGCATAATATCGATCCCACGCGCATAGTTTTCAAGAAAGCAATGGACATTAACTCCCGCGAACTGAGAAACATCGTTACCGGACTCGGACGTGACAGAATTCTGGGAGGAATTCCTCATGAGCAGAGTTTCCTTATGACTTCCGCTTCCGAAGTTTCCGCGATTCTTGCACTTGCTACGGACCGCGACGATCTTAGGAGAAGACTCGAAAATATGGTGGTTGCGTATGATACTTCATCCAAGCCTGTTACGGTAAAAGATCTCGGATGTGTCGGAGCAATGATGGTTCTTTTGAAAGATGCCATTAATCCGAATCTTGTCCAAACCCTTGACGGACAGCCCGTATTTGTTCACGGATTCCCGTTCGCAAATATCGCACACGGAACAAACTCCATCATAGCGACAAAGACTGCGCTTAAACTTGCCGATTATGTGGTTACCGAAGCAGGATTCGCTTCCGATCTCGGCGGAGAGAAGTTTATGGACATTGTCTGCAGAGAGTCCGGAATGAGACCCGACTGTGTTGTCATCGTAGCATCTATCAAAGCTCTTATGACACACGGCGGAGGCATCCTCGAAGACGAATCGACACTGACGAACGAAACTCTCAGAAAAGGATTCTGTAACCTTGACAAGCACATTGAGAATATGTCTTATTACGGCGTTCCCATTGTCGTATCCATAAATCATTTTGCTTTTGATACCGAAGAGCAGATGAACATGGTGCGCGACCACTGCAAGGAAATGGGAGTGCGCGTAGCATTTTCTGATGCATTTATCAAAGGCGGCGAGGGCGCGGTAGAACTTGCCAATACTGTTATTGATGCCATTGAGAACGATAAGAAGGATTTCAAATTCCTTTACGAGTACGAATCCGGAATAAAGGAGAAAATCGAGACTGTTGCCAAGAAGATTTACGGTGCCGACGGCGTTACATATTCCGCGGCCGCTGAAAAATCGATAAAGACAATAGAGGCAGACGGTTATGCCAAACTGCCCGTATGTATAGCCAAAACACAGGCATCGCTTACGGACGATTCTAAGAAGAAAGGTGCCCCGCGCGGATGGATTCTCAACGTCAGAGAAGTAAACCTTTCTGCCGGTGCCGGATTCATAGTCCCGGTTTGCGGAACCCTGACACTTATGCCCGGACTTCCAAAAGTGCCAGCAGCCATGAGAATGGATCTCCTTCCCGATGGAAGAATCGTAGGTTTGAAGTAAAAAATAAACGTGTCGGGTTTTCCGACACTCTTTTAATAATCCATCAGGGATGAACAAACTTTTAGCATTAGATTAGAAAGAAGATTTCTCTCGCTCTTTATTCAAACTTGTGTTTATAGTAATCTAATGCTAAAAGCTCACTCGTCTAAGGATGAATTTTGTGAGTTTGTATCATAGATGTCATTAACATTGGGTTCTGGATTGCATGGGCACATGTCAATCATTTGTTGATTTCTTCCGAAATAACTTCAAAATTTTTACCGTTAAAGCATATGCCGTACGCCAAAATTCTACCTTTCATCGAACGGAAGTAATCTTTTTCCCTGATTTGGGACAGAGCGAGTTCCGCATAAGATTGCATATCTTTCTTTGCCCTGGTCTTTTTCAGTTCGATTATGACACTCGGTAATCCGGAGCGACGCGGTTTCATAATTATGTCGGCTCTGCCGTTTCCGGATTCTTTTTCCAAATAAACCTCGTACTTCCCTTCGCTGCCCATCGCGGCAGCTCCGATGATAAGTTGATAATCTTTCTCCTTAGAAAGAAGGATAAACGGAATATTGTCGTCAAGAATCGTTGTCAATGATCCTTTGATCAGACTCATATCATTTCTTTCGAATCCTGCGAACAGTTTCTTGAATGTGGATGCCGAACCTTTTTGGATGTGTTCGGACATCATTTCTCCGAACACATTACGCATCTCGTTGTTCGGTATGGATATTGTATAGTCAAATTCCCCCGGTATTGCATTAAAGTATCCGGAAACAGCCATCACAGAATATATGACGGACGGATTTGAGATCACTTCTTTCATGGCTACGGTAGGTTTTATCTCTGCCACGACAGTTTTGTCGTTGGCCAAGTCGACAAGATCGGAATAGATCTTGTCAGTTGCATTGTCCATTAATGTATCGATAATATCGTTGCCGCTTGTTCCGGCCCAGTATGTTCCGGGTTTAAAATCAACGGATACATAGAAGAGTATGCTCCATGGGTTGTATATTTCCGCATTACCGAATCTGTATCCGTCATACCATTCTTTGGCTTCCGCAAATTTCTCCGGATGTTCGTAATATTCGCAGATTTCCTTTACTTCGGATTCGGTGAATCCGTACCTTTCATCGAATTTTTCCGTGAATATGTTGTTCACGCGCAGATTGTTCAATCCGGAGAAGATGCTCTCTTTGGCAATCTGCATTATTCCCGTAACAACGGCGAAACTAATGTGAGTATTATCTTTAAGAGTCGACGAATAGAATCCTTTCAGGAACGAAAGAATCTGTTCGTAAGTGTCTTTGTTGAACGAGCTGTTAATCGGATTATCATATTCGTCAATGAGAACAATCGGTTTAACGCCATGATAACTCTCTAAAAGTTCACACAAAACCTTTAGTGATCTTTTTAGTTCAACCTCGGACAGTTTGTTGGCGCGACCTCTCATGTAAAAATCCATGCGTTCTTCGGGCATGTTTTTATCATCTTTCAGATAGCCGAATTCGAGATATACATCCGCTACGCTGAGTCCGATATCTTCGATAAACCCGCTGTAGTATGTGGTCAATTCTTTCATGGATACAGAAATCACGGGAAACGAGTTCTTCAGTTTCATGCAGTTTTCGTGTTCGCTGACCTTCAGGTCATCGAACCATGTGTTTCCTTTGTAATTCATATT
>CAKQHC010000015.1 GCA_934234005.1 uncultured Methanomassiliicoccales archaeon
ACATGGTTCGTTGTGGACGGGATGGACGGAACAGGCAAAAGCACGATGGCCAAAATTATCAAAGAACATCTCGAATCAAAAGGACGCAGAGTTCTTCTCATCGAGCATCCTGATAAAAACAAAATAGCCGGCAGATTGGAATCATGCCTTCTGCAATCGGATTGCGGCAAACTGTCCAAAATTCTTACAACGGTTACATTCATCGCCGATGTTCTGGGATCGTTAACTCTGAAATGGCTGAAGGAATCCGAATACGATGATTTTGTTTTTGTGAGATATATAATGTCCGTAGCCTACCTTCCGAACAGACTTGCATTCAAAGCCTACAATATTATTTCCCGTATTCTTCCGATGCCTGAAACAAGAATTTTGGCACATGTTGATGTGGGAACTGCCATGAAAAGAATAGAAAACCGCGGAGACGGACGGGAAATTTTCGAAAATGACGACGATCTGAAAAGAACGGGAAACCTCATGATAGAACTCTCCCGCGATTCGTGGATTGTTATCGATAATACAAATTCTCCCGATAACGTAAGAACGGAACTTGTCGGAATTATCGAAAATTGTATGAATTGATTGCATAGACTGAATCCGCCGCATTCTATTATATTTCGGATACGGGAATATCATATTGTGATTTTCAGGACAGAAGCAGTCTGTTTCGGATGTGTTGCATACATGATTACTCCCCGAGTTTGCCGATTTTTATGCCGATAGGACGGATAAAAAGAACATATTGTATTTTAAGTTCGAATATGATTAGGCATTATGATAGAGAACGTAACGGATTCTGTAATACGCATCACTCAGAACGATAACATCGATCTGTTTGAAAGCATGTATCCCGTTCCCGACGGCGTATGTTACAACTCCTATGTCATCCTTGACGATAAAACTGCAATCTTGGATACGATGGACAGCGGAGTCACCGACGAATGGATGGACGACATCAGAAAAGTTCTCGGAGACAGAAACGTGGATTACATCGTAATACACCATATGGAACCCGACCATTCCGCCAATATCTCCAAAATCGTAAAGGAACATCCCGAAGCAAAACTCGTGGTTAACAAAATGTCATCCAGAATGCTGGACAATTATTTTGCCGGAATACCTGCCGACAACAGGGTAATCGTCGAAGACGGCGACACTGTTTGTCTGGGAAAACACAGCCTTACCTTCGTCATGGCCCAAAATGTGCACTGGCCCGAAGTGATGGTGTCCTATGATTCTTTCGACAAAATCCTTTTTTCCGCAGACGCTTTCGGAAGATTCGGACCGTACGATCCCTCTTACGAATGGGATGACGAGGCCAGACGCTATTACTTCAACATCGTAGGCAAATTCGGAGATTATGTTGTTCCTGTGTTGGATAAAGCGGCAGCATTGGATATTTCAGCCGTGTGTCCGTTGCACGGACCCGTACTGGATGAAAATTTGGGCAAATATTTGGAGCTGTACCGTACCTGGGCCTCGTACGAACCCGAAACAGACGGCGTGTTCATAGCATACACCTCGGTATACGGGCATACCGCAGAAGCGGCCAAAATGCTGGCAGACGAACTTTCATCCATGGACACAGACGTACAGATTTATGATCTGTCCCGCACCCATATGTCGTACGCCGTATCGGACGCATTCAGATTTAACAGAACAGTGCTTATGACCACCACATACGAAAACGGAATATTTCCTGCAATGGAGTGGTTCGTACGCGAACTCGGACATAAAAACTTCCGTAACCGCAGCGTAGCGGTCGTGGACAACGGCTCATGGGGTCCGGTGGCCGGAAAACAGATTAAGGAACTTCTGTCATCGATGGAAGGAATATCAATCGTCGAGCCGAGTTTCTCGATTAAATCGGCTGTGAAGGAATCGGATGCCGAAAAGATAAAACAGCTTGCAAAAGCGCTTTCGTCAATTTGAAACATGCAGGGGGAATAATCCCCCTCATGCCAATTTGTACGCACCGTCGCTTTCTGCGATTATGTTCTCCTTTACCGCTGCCGTTACAACATCTTCAAGAATACCTTTTATTACGTCGCCGGCACGCCTGTATCCGAGTTCTTTGGCCATGGCGGATACAATCAGATCCTTCGGAATCGATATCGACTTTTCGACTATCTCGGTGCATACGAGCAACAGCTCTTCCAAGGGTATGCATTCTATCGGACGGTTGTCTTCCGGATTGTCGGATACACGGTAATGCTCCAATTCGTAAGGTTCTCCTTTCCAATATGTTGTAAACCCGTATCTGCTCACAGGCGAGAATACTTTCTGAAGAGCGTATGCCAACTGATTGCGGTTCTTCTCGGTCAGCCTCTGTATCCCTATGCATTTGGAATACAGTCTTATGAAATACTCCTCGTTTATCGGAGATTCAGCCGAAAGTATGTCTCCTCCGATGCTCCTGATCATTGACGGTTTGGTTATGGCGTCCCATTGGTCTATGTCGCGCCGCGGTATATCTGGAGGAAGATAGGTTATCCTGCGGCCGGCGGGTGCAACGATACCGAATTCGGAACATTCGTCTGCCAGAATGCCTATCGAATCGTCATCGGGCTGTTCGTCTGTTTTTCTGACTTCGCCTTTACGGATTGATTCGAGCTCTCCGATGATACGGTCGATTACTTCCTCTTTCCTGAAGAACCAATCCATGGACCAAACATGCATCACCGACCACTTAAGGTTCCTCAGCACGTCCTCTCTCGCATATTCTCTGTCGCGCGTATTGTCGGAACAGCGGTAGTTGTCTCCGTCACCCAGGATTCCCAGGATATATTCCTTGGGATTGTCCGGATCGACAACGGCAATATCCACCCTGTATCCGGATTTACCCACATTGTAATGTGTCCTGTATCCGTGCTGCTGAAGATTCTCCGCTATGTCAGATACTATGCTGGAAACTCCTTCCGGTGCAATTGAATGCTGCTCGCCGTAGAATCTTCCGTGGTTTTCGACAAATTTGAGGAACTCTCTGAAACAACGGATTCCGCTGGAAGACGAAGCGCTGATGTTTACCTGTGAACTTTTCATCGATGAGAAAACAACCATTTCGTTTCTTGCTCTGGAAACAGCCACATTCAGTCTTCTTCCCCCTCCTTCGCGGTTGATCGGTCCGAAATTCTGGAATACCGTTCCGTCGGGACCGGGTCCGTATCCTATCGAGAACAGAATTACGTCGCGTTCGTCTCCCTGGACGGTTTCCAGGTTTTTGATAAACGTTTCCTCCTTCATGGTATTGTATTTCTCGGCAAATTCCGGATCCGAATTGCAAAGGTCGTCAACCATGTCCTCTATGCAGGCCTGCTGCGTCGTACTGAATGCT
Source organism: uncultured Methanomassiliicoccales archaeon (assembly GCA_934234005.1). Lineage (GTDB taxonomy): Archaea > Thermoplasmatota > Thermoplasmata > Methanomassiliicoccales > Methanomethylophilaceae > Methanoprimaticola. Next base: position 3,332 of record CAKQHC010000015.1, read on the forward strand.
ATGACGCCTATACTCTGACTTCCGTCCATGGTACGCCTGCGTATCTCTTCCACAATCGCCTGCGCTTCGGCGGTGTTGACCCTCTTTCCCTTCTCGTACGTTCCCTGGATAAACCTGAGCGTTACGCGCGCCTCCTGGTCGTTCGGCGAGGGGAATGTGAGCATTTTGTTGTCATAGAACATCATATTGCTGAATGCTATCAGACTCTCGTGTCTGCTGCGGTAATGCCATTCGAGATAGGTTTCGGGCATATGCAGTCCGAGGCAGTCGTCGAGGAAACTCTCCGCATCTCCGAGATCTTCGTCTTCGTCCTCTCCCGGTTCGATTTTCTTTTGGAAGAAAGTCGTGGGCGGAAGCTGCTTGTTGTCTCCGGCTATCACAGCCGTTCCGGCTCTTCCGAGCGCACCTACCGCCTTACTCGTGGTAATCTGCGACGATTCGTCAAATATAACCACATCGAACATCGGATAATTGGGCGTTATGTACTGGGCAACAGATTGCGGGCTCATTAGGAAGCACGGACAGATTCTGGGAAGGATATTGGGGACCTCGCTTATCAGTCTCCTTATCGACTTGCGCGTGTTGGTGTTTATGGCCTTGTACAGAATATAGGCCTCGCTGCCGTTGACGGATTTTTCCAAATCGCGGGGAACTTTCTGATACAGAGAATATTTGAGAAGATTCCTATTGAGTTTGAGATAACTTTGATCCAATCTCTTGAACTTGGCAATCAGATTCTCGAAATCCGATGCAGCAAACATACGCAGGATGTCCGAACTCTGTCTCTTTGTCTCAATCAGCGAACGGTACACCGAACGGCATACCGATGCCGTTATTATCGATTCGCGCATGTTGGATGCGACGATGTCCACAGCTTCGGCCAATCCCATAGAAGCCAACTGCGTTACCTTACGGTTCCACTCGGCCCAATCGGATATGTGGTCGAAATGACCGGACAAAGCATTACAGAATGCGATACAATCGTCCGGCGTCGACAGACGTGCGGATTCGGACAGTTTCACGCATACAGAAAAATGATGGAGCGCGGCATTCCAATCATCTGTTTTGGAGTCCAAATCGTTGAATACGGGTCCGATGGACTGGGCCAGTTCGGTAGCCTTGCGGTATTCGCCGGAAGTAAAACCGTACGAAGACAAAGACGAAATACAATCGGCAACAGCCCTTTCCATGGCTTCGAGTCTGGAAATACATTCCGTACACGGCCTCTCTGCAGAACGCAGGGATTCGACCATCGAACCCAACCCCATGACATCTGACGATATTGCCGAAACCGTTCCCGCCGTAAGCGACAGGTCTTCGAATTTTGTCCCGGGATCCTTTAATGCAGGCAAAATGCGCGCCATATACTCTTTTTTCGCCTTGGATTTTGCCAGGAAGCCCTTGTTGTTGGTTTCGGCCCATTTAAGACTTAACGGATATGTGCGGTCAATCGCATATACTCCGTCATTCCATACATCGGATACCGTCCGCATGGGAACTTTAATCCTGTCATATACGGATGTAAATTCACCGACGGTTGCAAGAGTTCCGTCAACGGACGTCTCCGGAGGGAATATACCCCATGCTGCCAAATCCTGGCCGACGGACGACATTCCCGCGGTTGCCGATCTGAGAGCCTCGACGGATGCGTCGTTTAAAAGGGATGCATGGGGCGGAAGCCTGTACAGAGCATCGCGGAAATTCGTCAGACGGTTGCGTACATCGGACAGTTTGGCCGACAGTATGTTAAGATCGGGTTCCGACAGCAATACGGACGACGGTTGTTTGAACACGGAAACGAACGTATTGACAAGATCGCAATCGTTGGTATCGAACGGTGCGTGCAGCACGGAAATACGATCCTGCACTTCCTTCAGATTTTCGGATGCTTCCACGAGCGTATTCAGCTTATCTTCTGCTTCCTGACGGAGGGATGCGGCCGGACGGTCCATCAGAATCATCCTCATCTCGTCCGTATCATGGTCCATGACGAACCTGTACACGCGGACGGCTTCGTGCAGCATCTGCTCCAATCCCTCTATGTCCTCATATCTGTAACCGGAAACAGCCTTGGAATCCACGGTAATGTCGTATGTTCCGTCCGCGTTGTATGATTCGTACCTCGATATGCAGTCGTACATACTGATTCCGCATGGCAGAGGTTCGTGTAAATCCGAGGCATACGCATCCAGTTTCTCGCGCAATGCTTCGATTTGTTTGACTAATGCTTCCGTACCCTCGCACGCCTGACAGCGCTCCATGGCATGTTTAATGTGGTCCAATACCTGCGACTTGGAAGTCTTGTTGGAATGCAGCTCCAGACAATGGTTGCCGATACCTACTTCGTTGAGACGTTTCTGCACCACCACCAAAGCCTCGCGCTTTTCGGCAACAAACAGAACGGTTTTTCCTTCGTACAGACAATTGGTAATTATATTGGTAATAGTCTGAGATTTGCCTGTTCCCGGAGGACCGTGCATAACAAACGATTCTCCGCGGCCGGATGCTCTCACCGCCCTTATCTGCGAACCGTCCGCCGGAACGGTAAGACATAACCCGTACGGCTCGCACGAATCGTCTATGACGTTGTCTCCTGGAAGAACGGTACCGTCGATCAGGCTTCTGACAATCTTGCTTTGCGAGAGTCTTTCCAGATTTGTGTCAAGATCCTTCCACATTGCAAACTGACTGAACGAGAATACACCCATCGATGCTCCCGAAAACACCTCCCATCCGTCCTTTGTGGAGATATATCTGCGTACGATTTGGAAAATCCGGTCGACATTCACTCCTTTTTCATCCGTCGGAAGAGGATCCTCCATCGGAATGTCTATTTCGAATTCCTGGCGCAGTTTTTCCAGAAGGGTCACATTGAATACCGTATCCTCGTCGGATTTGCTTACGGCGAACCCGCCGCGTACTTTCCTTATCGTAGCCGGAATCAGTATCAGGGGCGCATAGTGGGGAGCGCCGGTACTTTTACCCTCATACCATCTCAAAACACCCAAAGTTATGAAGAACGAGTTGCATCCGCTCTCCTCGATCTCCTTTGTAGCCTGACGGTATATCGACCTCATCGTACGTTGGGTATCGTTGTCGTTCATGGGTATTCTGAGGATACCTTTGGCAGCGTCGGAAACAGATCCTTCGCGATAATTGCATATGTAGTTCTCGGATTCGAAGGGCTTTCCGCCAAACTGCTCCGAACCGTTCCAATCCAGAGGCCTGGACTGGACCTTCAGTTCCTTTCCTTCGGAAATTACATCCTCCAGGAACGCCGTATCCGTTATCAGCAGAGGGGTAACTTTGGTACCCATCTTCATGTTGACCATATTGTTTCTTGAAGTTATGTCGAGAAGATCGCGCTTCCAGATATCGACCTTGGTCAGTTTCCTGGCGGACATATCTTCATAGACCATGCCTACGGGTGAAATTCCGTTACTTACGGGTTTGACATCTTCCCTTTCCACAACCCACAATCCGTCTACGAGCCTGCGTGACGGCATGGGGGAAATTGTTCTCCTTGCACGTTTTATGTCTACCGAACAGATGAAACGTTCGGCATCTTCCAATTTTCCCGCAGCCGATCTGCATGCTTCCTCGAAATCGGCACCCGCACCGGATACCAATGCGGTACATTCTACTGCCAAAAGTTCCCTGTTGCGTATATGGCGCGTTACGGCGGCATTGTCCAAATTTACGATATCGTTCTGATAATTGTCCACCAACCAGAATCCCGCAAACGCGTGTCCTTTTATAATAAAGACAAGCGGGTTTATGCCTATGGATTCCAAAATGGATGCGTACGTTACCGCCAGGTCTATGCACGTACCTTCTCTGTTGGCGATAACCTCCTCCGGAGTACGTACTCTCTGTCCGCTGCTTTCGAAATTGGCCGGAGGGTTGACATAAATTATATTGCGTTTCTCCATTGCTGCGTACACGGCGGCCGCCTGTCTTTTTACGGTATCGCGATCCTCCGACTGATATCCGTCCAATGACGGACTTGCATCCCATGATTTCAGTATCGCGGAAGCTTCGGACCTCATCATAGACATGCACGACGAATTGGGCATGACAAAACACGCTATGGTTTCCGGCATATTCGCTCCGGGCCAGAAATTAAACGGCAGGACATCCACAAGGAATGTGCGCTCATGGATTTTGTTGCTTTCCGAGAAAACATCCAAAGTTATCGTGCACACTTCCTTCTCGGTTACTTCCGATATATGGGCGGGATCGAGCATAACTGAGAAAGACGGATCCTGAAGAAGGAACACTGTTTGTCCGGGTTGGATTAAATCGTAACGCGACTCAACAGGTTTAAAAAAGGAAGGAACGGAGGACAGTCTGAAAACAACATCTTTCAACGGGTCGCCCTTGTTTACTGCACTGGCAACGTTGATTATGTTCATTTTGTTGTGATACATCACATAGCTTACTTTCTTCTCAAACTGAAGCTCTATGAACAAATCTATGAACGGTTCTCTGTCCTCTTCCGCATCCTGCGGAATCTGCTCTGCATTTTTCTCTGTATTCAGAACGTTTTGCCCCGTATCCTCTTCCGCATCCTGCGGAATCTGTTCCTCCGGTACGGCAGCATTTGCCGTTTCGAAATCCGTCGGCTGTGTAACCTGTTCTTCCACGGATTCGCCTACGCGTTCGTCCTGCGTTTCATTCATTTCCGTTCCGTCCCCTTTGAAATTCCCATCCATGAGATTCATCTTCCGTACGACTGTAATGCTCTTTCCACATCTGCTCTGTTTGCTTCGGTAACCTTGTTGAGAGTTCCCGAATTCCACATGGCGTTAAACGCGTTTTTCAAATCGGATACAAGTTCGGGAACGTCCTGTTCCCTCAGTTTGACTACCCACTCTTCCCCTGAAGTTAAAGCCGATTTTGTCAGATTGGCCGAACCGACGTATGCCGTACCGTTTCCGTCCCGGCTTCCGAATATCATACTTTTGGCATGCAACGGGCTGGATTTTGATTTCAGTTCCATACGGATTTCGGTATTCGGCAAAGATGCCAATTCATACAACGCTTCCGATTCGGTTATGCCCATGTAAACGGTTGTTATTATCCTTAATTTATTTCTGCGGACAAAAGTTCTTATGGAATCGAACAGCAGAGACACACCGGACATTTTAATGAACGAGACTATCAGATCCGCCGAATCGGCAGTAAGAAAACGTCTGTTGAGTTCATCGGCCAACGTACCCGGCGTACGGGCCGTAAAAAGCATGCTGCGTTCAAAATCGGAACATACCGCATCTTCCGAAGTATTTCCTTCGGAACACCTGACGCAGCACGGATGTATTTTTTCAAACAGCAACAGCCTTTGAAGCGTAATGTTGTCCGCATCGGGCATTAATTCAATCGGCATACATGAAGAACAGACATAACCGTCGGAAATGTGTATGGTACCACCTCTGATCCCGCACACTATGCAATCCCTGTCTGTTCTGACATACATCCCGCATCCCCGAACCCACATTGACTTCCATTTCTTAAATCTTATATTATATGTAACGGAAATGCCCCCGTATACGGAAGTAATGAAAACCGTTTCGGATACTGCCACCCCAATGCTTATTAGGGCGTTGTTATTGGTCGGTCTCCCCAACATTGGATGGGTTATACCGAGACCGTCAGATTAGGCCAGACGTCTCAGGTCCGTGAATTATGATGGATAGTAATAACAATATGATTGTGGAGTCGGAAATTGTAAAAACGGAGATTCTCCGCGGAAATACGGACTGCAGAATATCTCTGCTTGCAGGCAATCGGAAAACTACCGTGGATGCATGGGATTTTCGCCACATCATTCAAATGGACGGAATGATGCCCTCCAAAGACGATATCGAATTCGACAGCCAATGCTTCCGCGGCGGATCCGAAACGTACAATGCCATAGCCAAAACGATAGAAAACGTGATTTTATCCGATAACAATCCGTGGAGGGTCCTCAAAAGAGCCGAATATCAGTCGGAAAAACACGGCCCGTTGGCAAACGGATGCTATGCGCGTTTTTCCGAATTGATGGGTTCCGAATACCTTGAAAAACCCAAAAATATGAATCTGCGCGATTATATAGTAAAATTGGCCACCAACTGCAAAACCAAAGAATCCGAAATGTTGGGAATATTGTTGAATAAGAACAATGCCTCCGCAGTCGACAGTTGGTATGAATCTCTCGATCTTTCAGGTCTGTACAGCAAGTGTTTCGAGAGCAGGGTATATGATGAAATACACGACATGGCCGAAACATATGCGGACAGAATGATTTCTGACAACACCCTGAACGAAAACATAAACGAATTCTCGGCACGCCTGTTTAATGACATAGCCTCGAAGATGGATGCCGACATGAAATCGGACATCAATCTCCGTAAGGCTGTCCAATCCGAAAACCTCCTGGGAAAACTCAGAAAACTGGTTTTCGAATCTCAATGAAGGTTTAAAGCCTCCATGTCTCTGGGGCTGAGAGATCCGCGATACTGCATCAAAGCCCCGGACATTATCTGCCGATTGGCATCCAATATCACGTAAACATTCTTTCCGGTAAGCCCGGCATACATAGGTTCGGCTAACAACTGACACTTATGGCGCCCCTTATCGCCGGTAATCGTAGCCACCGTGATGAACTTCCCCTTTTTGTTCATCACAACCACATACGTATTCTTCTGACCGGTTTGAAGCATGACGTCGTTCAGACGGTATACGTCGCCTATTTTGGGTTCTGAGTGTTTCGTAGGCGGCTTATAGTATCCGAGTTCATCCCTTTGGGATGTTTGGCCCATAACAATCGGCGCCCTTTTGGAAACGACGGGTTCGGGTGAACCGCTCATCCACTCCTTGGCTTTCTCGTTACCCTTCATGGCTAATCTGGCTATACCCAGTCTGGAATCTTCCAAAGACGAGGATTTGATGAACCATTTCACGGCTTCGTCAGGATCGGCAGATTCCAGAGCGCATCCCAAAGCGCATTGTGCCTTGATATCTTCATAACCTGCCTTTTTGCGTAAAACGGCAATCGATTGCGCATCGCCCTGTTTGGCCTTTGCGGCTGTCTCTTCGGCAGTATCCTGTTTAATTTGGGCGGCTACCTTCGGCGGAATCTTAGACGGAGCAGGGGGCTCTTTTACCGTTTTTAAAACGCGTTTGGCGTCTGGATTTGTCTTGGCCAACTGCTTAAGCTTTTCATAAGACGCACGATTGCCTTCATCGATCTCCTGCGTCAGTCTGATAATATACAAAGGAACTGCCATTTCATATCCCCATTACATAATCTGATAAATGTTCTCACCACGGTCTGTTAGGATCTATCGGAAGGGGGCATCCCTGCGTACGAATGCGTTCATCCCCCATCTTCGCACAGATCTCGTCCATAATTGTTTTCAGTGCGTCGCGGTTCACGGTTTCGGTAGCCAGTCTGAGGCGGTACTTACGACAGCGCGGACATCCTGCCACAAATTTGGGGGCGAAACTTCTCAATTTACGATAGGCTGCATCCTCTCCTTTTTCGGCTACGATCATATCGGCAAGCTGCATACACCAATCTGCCTGTTGGGCCACGGTGGGATTTTCCAACACTTCCCCGTTTCTCAGATACCGGTCGATTTGTGTCACCAGAAACGGATTTCCTATTCCCCCGCGTGCCACCATCACTCCTTCGGCACCGGTAATTTTCAAAGCATTGACGGCATCTTCTCTGGAAAATATATTTCCGGATATGATCAACGGCACATTCATATCCTTGCGTATATCGGCAACCATATCATAATGGGGAACTCCGAGATAATGCTCCGTTCTGGTTCTGGGATGTATGCATATTGCATCGACTCCCGCGGATTCGAGTTCGCATATAACTTCACGGAAGTTTATATTCTCGTTGTCGTAACCCAAACGTATTTTTGCGGTTACGGGCACATCGACGGCTTTTGATACGGCTTTGATTATTCTGCCGCATAATTTAGGATTCTTCATTAAAACCGAACCTGATCCGCTTCTGAGAACTTTGGCAACGGGGCATCCCATATTGATGTCGAACAGAGCGATTTCGGGATTGGATTTTAAAGCCGTAGCTGCGGCTTCGGCCATCTTTTCCGGATTGCTTCCGAACAACTGAAGTCCCGTTGGATGGTTGTGCGGAAAACACACGTAATCTTCTGTTCTGGCGACTCCGTGTATTACACCCATATCCGATACCATCTCTGTCATGGAAAGACCTACACCGAACGGTTTCATGAAATCCCTGTAACCGCTGGATGAAAATCCCGACATGGGCCCCAATACCACACGTCCGTCTATCCCGAGACTGCCGATACGCCACACATACCGAACAAATCCCAGGAATTATTTATCAAACACGGTTCGTGCGGTCGCACAGTTCATTATACGCGGACAAAGTCAGGTCGGCACTTTTCTGATTGAATGCAAACATCTCTCCGTAAACGGAAAACACTATGCATGGTTTGACATCCGTATATGATGCCAACTCATACTTCCCGAATGAATCGTTCTTGAATTTACCGCTGCATATATCCGATCCGCCGTATCCGAATACCCTTATTCCCTTATCAAAATCCGAATCGTATGTCAATCCTTCTATTTCCGAATAATCGAAAGAGTGATTGAACATCGGAGCTTTGACAGTAAAACCGGATTCTCCAAACTCCAGAGATACTGCATTTGAATCGTCAAACATATAGTCGCATATGGGAAGAGGCATGAGCAGGACAGTTGCCGTAAGTATGCAGACGGATGCTTTCGCTGTGTGTGAAGAATTCTCCAAGAATATCTTCTTAGACATGACTTTGTTATTGCAATATCTTAACGGATAAAAGAAAACGAAAATTGACAATGCAATGAGGAGGAATCCCGACAACAATTGCCCTATGTAGAATAATGACAATGAAAGAGCGATGAGAAACATACCTATGATTACATAAATTCCGTAAAAGTTAGCAAAACGGTTTTTAATCTCCGGTGAAAGATTATCGAATCCGTTGATATAGCGTCCGACTCCGTCGGAAAACCACATCCATGCTCCCATAAGACCGCACGGGACGATACAGAATACGATGAGCGCATCTATCAACAACTCCAAAGAATCGTGTCCTTGGAAAAATCCGTATATTAAATATAAAGAAGGGAACAGAATTGACAGAATAATACACAGATTCTTCAGTTTCATGTAAAAAAAAGAATAAAGTGCGGGTTTATAAACCCGCGTTGTTTAACTGATAAGTCCGCCGACAAAGATTATGAATATCAGGATGGGCGCAACCCATTTTATCATGAACGGATAAATGGGCCTCAGTCTAAACTTACTCGATGATGAAATTTCATCTTCAACCACTTTCGTTCCCACTATGTGTCCTATAAAGATACATGTGCAGAACGCTACTATGGGCATCAGTATGTTGTTACTTGCATAATCGAATAGATCCAATATTCCTTTATCTCCGATTTTTATGAAATCCAACGGTCCGAATCCGAGATACACTATAACGGCCATTACAGTCATCGGAATAAGATAAATCAAAAGGCCTTTCTTACGCGAAACATGACGCCTGTCCATAAGCGTTGAAACCACCGCTTCGACGATAGAAATGGCAGACGTTATCGCTGCAATGAAAACCATAATGAAGAACATTATCGCAATAAGCGTTGCAGCCGGCATTCCGGAAAAGATGTTGGGCAGTGCTTCAAAGATAAGAGTCGGTCCCGAAGGTATGTTTCCTCCGTACGAAGCATATACTACCGGAACTATGAGCAATCCTGCAAACATTGCAACAACTGTGTCAATAAGGACAATAGTCAGCGAACATTTCTCTATGTCCTCTTTTTTATTCATATAAGATCCGTATGTAATTACGATACCCATGGCAAGTGACAAAGAGAAGAATGCCTGTCCCAACGCAGAAGTAAACACCCCGAGGTTAAGCTGGTCCCAGTGTATGGAAAGATAGAATCCGATACCGTCCTGAACTCCGGGCTGGAACATCATATATACCGTAAGGATGACAAGCATTACGATGAAAAGAGGCATAAAAATTACACTGATCTTCTCGATACCGTGTGTAACACCGCGATAGATAATGTATCCGACAAGTGCTATGATTATCACCAAGCATACGGCCGACAACGGCGAAATAAGGAAGTCGCCGAATGTTCCGGGTTCCGACATATCCGTACCGCCGCAATAACCCAAAAGATATCCAAGAATCCATGCGCATATGACGCAGTAATACGGTGCAATTATGGCTGGAACCAAAGTAGCCAGCAATCCGATCGGTTTTCCTTTTTTATTCAGATCTGCAAACGCATCCACAGGACTTCTGTGTTCGCGCCTTCCGATTGCTATCTCGGTCATAAGAAGAATTACACCGAACAAAAGAACAACGATGATGTACGCAAGAAGGAATGCCCCTCCCCCGTGTTGCGATGCCATTGTCGGAAATCTCCAAATGTTTCCGAGACCGACGGCAGAAGCAGCGGTAGCGAGAATGAAAGCTTTCCTTCCCGAGAAAAAGCCTCTGTCGCTCAGAAAATCATCCTACCTATAATCATATGAACTGGTAATTCCTATTATCATATTTCAACTAACGCGGAAAACATTAATATATGGATGGTTGAATATGTCTAATTTAAAGTAAGAATGCCCCATGCATTTCATACAGACGTGGGTTTTTTCTCTCAACATAAATATATCGAAATCCCGTTGGAGACATCATGAAATACGGCTTGGGAATCGATACCGGAGGCACATATACCGACTCGGTAATTATCGACTTAGACTCGGGTATTGTCGTTAGCCGTTCCAAATCGCTTACGACCAGAGACAATCTTGCCAAAGGCATAGGATTGTCCCTCAGCGGTCTTGATGACGCGTTGCTGTCCGAGGTTAAACTGGTTTCACTCTCGTCTACGTTAGCCACGAAGTCCGTTGTAGAAGGCAAAAAATGCCGTGTGGGACTAATTTCCATCGGCAAAAAGGCTGGATTCACGATGCCCGTAAACCAATACAGGTATGCAGACGGAAAATTCGATTTCATGGGAAACGAGATTGTTCCGTTGGACACGGATGCCGTACGCAAATCTCTGCTGAATATGAAGGATTCTATAGATTCGTTAGCCGTTGCCGGTTATCTCAGCGTCAGAAATCCGAACCACGAGAATATTGTAAGAAAAATTGCACACGAAATGCTGAATATACCTGTGGTGTGCGCTCACGAACTGACTGCCGAACTCGGATTCAACGAAAGAACAAATACCGCCGTAATGAACGCAGGATTGATTCCGATTATGGTGGAACTTATAGATGCGGTAGAAAAAACACTGTCATGTTTCGGAATCGAAGCTCCCGTTATGGTAGTAAAAGGCGACGGAACCGTTATGAATGCCGATACCGCCAAAGAAAAACCTGTGGACACGATTCTGTCCGGCCCCGCGTCCAGCATAATCGGTGCCACAACACTCACAGGCATAAAAGACGCTTTGATTATAGATATGGGGGGAACAACCTCCGACATGGGGATTGTAGAAAAAGGATTCCCCCGTACAGAAAACGGGGCAGTTGTGGGAAGCCATAAAACACGCATCAGAGCCGCCGATATAGGAACATACGGCATAGGCGGAGACAGTCGCATCGTTGTAAACGGAAACAAACTGATGTTGGCATCCACAAGATCGATTCCGATATGCGTTGCGGCAGCAAAATGGCCGAGAATAAAAAACAAATTATCTGATATCGAAAAATCAGAAAATCTCGGAACAATCGATTATTCGAATGTTGCAGACATAGTACAAAAAACAGAATTCTTCACGCCCGCATCGAATACAGATTTATCGTGTCTGTCGGAAATCAACAGAAAATTCATCAAAATGATATCCGATGAACCGAAAACCGTTAACGAAGTCGCATCCGCATTGGATGTTGCCATCCATTCATTTGCTTTGGGAGATTTGGAATCCAGAGGTTATGTTACCCGCATAGGTTTTACTCCTACCGACATAACCGCAGTCAAAGGCCAATATAACGGATTCGATGCGAATGCTTCATCCATTTGTGTACGTATTCTGTCGCAAATGTCCGGAATGTCTGTAGAAACATTCACAGATACCGCCGAAAAACTCGTAGATGACAAAATATGCCGCTGCATAATGGATTTTCTGATGAAAGACGTGGAAGATACTGTGCGTAACGCCATTGAAAATATGATTATAGAACACGGAACACAACCGTATTCCTTGGGAATCTGTCTCGGCATTCCGATGATCGGCATCGGCGCCCCTGCATCGGCATGGCTGACGCGCGCTGCATCCAAATTCGGATGCAAACTCATTCTTCCCGACAACTATGACATCGGAAATGCGATAGGTACTGTGGCAGGTTCGGTTTCCGAAACGGTTGCGGTTACTGTAAAAGCGTCTCCGAACGATTTGTCGGATAATCCGGAATGCTCGGTTTTTTCCTCCGAAGGAGTTTCCAAATTCTCCGATATCGATTCCGCCGTAAGATATGCTGAAACCGAAGGAAAAATGCTGGCCGAACGCGCTGCTAAGAAATCGGGCGCAACAGAAATTATGCTGGATACGAAATGTTTGCGCGACATGAAAGATTTGGTGGGCGACGGAATTCCCAGATTCAGAGGTGCCGTTATAACGGTAAGAGCTACGGGAAAACCCGCATTTCTTAAGAGCAAAGAGCAACTGAATTAATATCGATTTACCATGACGCCACATGAACAGACTCGCCGAACAATTGGGTCTATCCAACCACCCTGTGGCTATATACCGTTCTAAGGAAATTCCCAAAGATGCAATATCATCCGATATAAAATGCGGCATACCGTCTCTCCTGATGAGATGTGTCAGAAACGGCGGAAAATATGCCTGCGCCAAAGAACAGATTGCGTGTCACGGCGCCGTGGGCGGATTCGGATTCGGCGGAATAATAAACAGAGAAAGAACATGTATGAACATGTCGCAATTTCCTCCGGGATCGGAGGGAACCCATCACGGAAACGGAAAAAGATATTTTGCCGATCCCGAGTGCGCCAGATTCCAGATTGATGCCGTTCCCGACATAGGAGACGGAAACGACTGCATCGTTTTCCAGGACTTGGATGATGCCGAAAATTCAAATGCCGATATAGAAGTTGTTGTTTTCATAATCGATCCGACCCGCCTGACGGCATTAATGCAATTGGCAGCGTTTTCCAGAAGAACCGAGGGATCTGCTTCAATAGCACCGTTCGGACATGCGTGTCAACAGATTTATGCGATTCCTCTTGCCGAAGGAACAAAAGACGAACCGTGCGGAGTAATAGGTATGACAGACATGTTCGCAAGACGTTTTGTGGAAACAGGGGAATTATCATATGCGGTACCATACAAACTGTATCTCAGAATGATGGGCGATATGAATGATTCATTCCTTGTACAGGAACGCTTCCAGGAACAGATGCTTAAAGCACTTCACAAAAATGTAGGAGAGCCTAAAAATTAATACCTGTTTAACTATGTGCCATTTATGAAAGCTGTACTGATATGCGCACACGGATCGTCAGAGAATTCCAACGGCGATGCCGCAGTCTCGCATGCAGAATATATCAGAAACAGAACATCCATGCCGGTGTACTGTTGCTACCACGAACATCAAAAACCGAGTTCGAAAGAAATTGTTTCCCTGATGGCTGCAGACGGCGTAGACGAGATTGTGGCCATCCCTCTGTTTTTCGCACCGGGATTTTTGGCAAACAGAATGTTGCCCAAAGAATTGGGAATGGAACCGGGACAGCTGGAAGGAGAGGTTGTCGTAAACGGAAAGCCAATCCTCATTCACATAACGGGCGTATTCGGAAACCATCCGCTGATGAAAGATGTTATGAAGGAGGTTATGGAAAAATATGCATATCCCGTGAAAGACACTTCTGTTATTCTCATCGGACACGGATCGAAAGATCCAGCGAATTCGAAAACAGTTGAATTCAATGCTTCATTTGTCCGTGATATGGGATACAGAACTGTTTGTGCTTACAACGAAATGCAGTCCCCCACCGTTGAAGACGCATTGGACTTGGCGATAAAATCAAAAGCACCGCACATCATAGCAATACCGATGTTCGTTTCACCGAGCAACCATTCCGTAAACGAGATTCCCGAAAAACTCGGATTGGACGGAAGTCGCAGACGTACGATAGAAACAGACGACGGAGTAATCGAACTCGAATATGCCGATGAAGTGGGACTGAGTTCCGGGATCAGCGAAATACTGCTCGAAAGATCGAGAGAGTATTGATATAACAACCGGCATCGCAATGATGCCGGGATTTTTTTTTAATAGAGTTTTTTCCTAATTACGACATGACATATCGCATAGAATGCAACCATATACGCAACTAAAATCGCTACCGATATCCATTCCAATCCGGAACATGCAGCTGCCGAACGCAATATGGATGTAGTATGCGAAAGAGGCAATGCCCAAACCACATCGGCGACAACAGCAGGCAATGCGTTTACGTCAAACAGCGTACCGCACATGAATGACATCGGCAAAATGATAATGCTGTTGAACATTGTCAGGGTGGGTGTTGAATTTGCCAATAAGCCCGCAGCCACGCCCAATAACGAGAAAGTTATGCTTGATGCCAACATAGCCAGTATCAACCATGCCGTTATATGTAATCCGTCGGTCAAGAGCATGCCCAATGCCATTATGATCAATCCTCCGACCATTCCTCTGATAATACCCATCATGCATTTTCCGAATATGACGGACGTTGTATGCATGGGACACAGAATCAGCTCGTCGAAACTGGAATGAAACAGCCTTTGAATTACAATCTTTTGCGATGATGCGGAAAAACCGGAATTCATAGACGATATCGCAACGATACCCGGTATGACATATGCAATATACGAGGAATCTCCGGCACGCATTCCGTATCCGAAAGCAATCAGATAAAGCAGAGGTCCGACCAGAGTGGAAACCAGTGTCTGAATCAGGTTGCGACGCATATAACATAAGTCGCCGTAGGCAACTCTGAATATTTCTCCCGGAATATTATGCATCACAGCTTCCTCCCGGTGAGTTCCAAAAATACGTCTTCCAGATTCGTAGCCCTTATGGTAACATTGCAATCATGGGGCAATTCCATCGAAGCAATTTTAGCCGAATTTCTGTCCGGATAATACGAAATGTCTTCGTTGCCTTCGTCATCCGCAGATACCAAAGCAATCTTTCCCAATCTGTCTTTCAGCTCACGCGGAGTTCCCTCGGCAACCATACGGCCTTTGTTTATCACGCCCACACGGTCGCATAGAGAATCGGCTTCGAAGATGTAGTGCGTCGTCAGGAATATTGTGGTCCCGTTCCTATTTATGTGACGGATCATCTTCCACAGCATATTTCTGGACTGCGTATCAAGTCCCGTCGTAGGTTCGTCCATAAAAAGGATGTCCGGATGATGGATAAGCGAGCATACTATCGACACTCTCTTCTTCCATCCTCCGGAAAGGGTTGAAACAAGATCGTCCAAACGGTCCGTCAATTCCATAACCTCGCACAGTTCTGCCATCCTTTTCTTGGATTCTTTTATCGACAGATTCTGCATCAGCGCATGGTGCATGATGTTTTCTCTGACGGAGATGTCTTTGTCCAAACTGTTCTGCTGCTGGATGACCCCTATGCTCCTCCTTGCCTCGATAAAATCACTTGATGTGTCGTGGCCTTCTATCAGAACCCTGCCGGAATCGGGACGCTCCATTGTTGTTATCATACGCACGGTGGTTGTTTTTCCAGCTCCGTTCGGCCCCAGAAATCCGTATATTTCTCCTCTGCGGACACATATATCCAGATTATCAACGGCTACCAGTTTGCCGAAGGTCTTGCGCAAACCGGATGCAACGATTATCAAATCTTCTTTAGTATCGCCCATGCTGCAGACCTCAGTTGATACTCAGTGTGCTGTTGAGTCCTGTTTTGTCGATGTCGGCATCGTAAGCGTGAATAAACGATCCGAATTCATCGTCGAATATACGCGCACGAACACCGTAAACCTTGTGTATCATCTCTTCTGTAATAACGTCCTTGGCTGGACCCTGATCGTATATCGTGTTGTTGCTGAGAATTATAACACGGTCGCAATAATTCAGGGCAAGATTCAGGTCGTGAAGCGCAATTATCGCGCCCTTGTTCTGATTCTTGCAAAGTTCCTTCATTATCTTCATCGTTTCCAGCTGATGATGCAGATCCAATGCACTTGTCGGTTCGTCCAAAACAAAGAATCCGGAATTTTGCGCCAAAGCTCTGGCTATATGCACACGCTGTCTTTGTCCGCCGGACAGCTCCGACAGACTTTTGCTGTGAAGTTTGTCCACTCCCATTGTACGCATGGCATCGGCGGCAATTCTGATGTCCTCGGAACGGTAATCCCAATCGATATACGGCCTTCTTCCGGCGAGCACCGTATCGTAAACTGATGTTACGCCGAATACTTCGGAAGACTGGGGAACGTATGCCACCTTCTTCGCAAAATCTTTCTTGGATATGTCGGCGATTCCCACGTCATCGATTCTGATGTCCCCGCTCTTGGGCTTCATGATGTTGCACATAGTCTTGATAAGCGTAGACTTACCCGATCCGTTCGGGCCCAAAATGGAAACTACCTCTCCCAATTCCGCAGAAAAACTGACGTCTTTTATGATGATGTTGGACCCGTACCCTTGGAACAGATCCACCACGTCCATTCTCATGCTTCGCTCCTCCCGAGTTTTTTACCGAACACCAACCAAATGAAGAATATTCCTCCGATAAGATACATGAGAATACCGACCGGCAATTCGCTGGGCCTCATTATCAGACGCGAAACGATATCTGATATCAGAAGAATCAAAGCACCGAAAAGTGCGGAAGCGGGAAACAGATAACGCGAATCGTTTCCGATGATTTTTCTGCATATGTGCGGAGCCATCAGACCTACGAAACCGATTGTTCCCGTGAACGCTATGCATATGGACGCTATCAGAGTACTGATTATCAAGCCTCTCGTACGCAGTTTCTGTACGTCGACTCCGAGATTGGATGCTACATCGTCTCCCGACGAAAGTGTGTTTATGTCGATAGCCAATTTTTCAAGATATATCGAACATATTATGACAACGGGCAGGATAATCAATATCGTACCCCATGTGGCTCCGGAAAGACCTCCCATCATCCACATTGTGATGTCGCGAAGCTGCGTATCATCCGATACATACTTCATAAACATCAGTCCGGCCTGGAAGATGTAGCTGATGATTACTCCGGATAAAATGAGGGTAGATCTGGAGACATTGGCTCTGTACGTCAGAACAAGCACGATTCCTATACTTAACAAACCGAACAGGAAAGCACTCACGGTTTTCATAAGTTGGTCCACGGAAAGATATGTACCGAACACTTCGAAATTGTAGTAATAACTTCCTCCGAGAATAGCCGTTCCGAATACGATTGCCAACGCAGCTCCGAACGATGCGGCCGTGGAAACTCCGAGCGTAAAAGGACTGACCAACGGATTTCTGAGAAGCCCCTGCATCACAGCTCCCGCCAATCCGAGACTGAATCCTGCCAGGGTGCACAGAAGAATACGCGGCATTCTGAGATTGATGATTATACGCGTGTAGTAGTCTTCCGACGGATCCCCGAACAGACCTCCGGTAACGGAATTAAGCATTATCTTTATAGTGTCCAGTATAGGCACGTCTACCGCACCCAGACTCAATGCCGCTGCCAGAGAAACAAACAATGCCAAAATCATCAACAGGATGATTGTAACTTTACGATGGAGGCTGTGTGCATAATCGGACTCGGGAGTAGATTCGTCGAATTCCCCGGGATCACAGCCTTTGAACAATAATCTGCGCATTTTACACGATCCATGATTTACCATGGAGGGGTTGCCCCCTCCTAAAAAAATTCAGGCCTCAGCAGGTTCGGTGTATTTTGACACTATACCGCTTCCGACGCCGTAATCTGCTCCGTAAGAGACAGACAAAATGGCACCGTTGTCAATCTGATCC
>CAKQHC010000016.1 GCA_934234005.1 uncultured Methanomassiliicoccales archaeon
GTCATTTCATCCGCTTCCGGCCAGGCAAATTTCTCCACAAGAATTCCGTTATCGGTTTGGGAAATTATATCGTCACGGGTCAATTTTCCCGAACGGATTACCATATTCAACGGTTTTATCGTAGGTGTACGGTCATAAGCACCCTGCGCTTCGACACTCGATCTGCGCATTCCGTTACCTGTGCTGTCTCCGCAGTATGTGTCGCGGATGAATCCCTTCAGAACACCTTTTTCAATCAATACCTTTCTCTCGGCCGGAACGCCTTCATCATCGAAAACACAAGATAAAGGCGCAGAAACGGTAGGGTCATCCACAATATCTACACATTCGGAAGCGACCTGCTTACCGACCGAATCCTTCCACAGACTGCGGCCGTATTTCACGTTCTCCCCGTTTACCGCAGAACCGACTGCAGACATCATCATATCGCCCAATTCGCTTGGAGGAAGAATCATAGACAGTTTCTCGGAGCCTTTAAACTCCCTGGATCTTGCCGCGGCCTCGGCCTTATCGGACAGAGCATGTGCTATTGCAGCCGGATCGAGAGTGAGGTGCGTACCGTGGAATGTTTCCATTCCCTCCCCCGGATGATCCAGCTTAGTCATGGAAGTAAAATGGCCGTATACCAAAGTACTTCTGTGTTCACAATCCACACCGTTGCTGTTAATGACATGCCCGACATTCGCAGACACTCTTATCTGGGCACGGGGAATATTTACGCGACAGTTGCTAATGATTTCTTTTGCAATCTCTCTTAAATCTTCGGGAGAAATGTTCTCTACATTCTTATCCCAAACATCCGGCGCAGCAATCTTTGCTTTGGCCGGTATGGCGTATCCTTTGAATGCTTCATTCACGGGCGAGAATTTGAGAACCGATTCGGCCATACTCATGCAGCTATCGACCGATTTTTCGGAATTCAGAGATATCGACGACTTTCCGATACGCCCGTCTTTGGCCATACGGAACATCATTCCCGATTCCGTTTTCGTCTCGATATTGCTGATTTTTGAATCGTCGATATATATTGTGTTGACGGATGTTTCCGACATATACACTTCGGCCTGATCGTACGCATTCATCGCAGAAACTGCTTTATCCAAAATATGGCCGTTCATTGGCCTCCCCCCACAATCATCTTTGCACGCATATACGGCCCTCCGGACGACACACGAACCCAGTCTTCTATGCCTTTTCCACACATGCCTCCGTCCAATACAACTTCTTTGGACAACGCATCGGCGGAACACAGAATCTCCACAGATTTGCCGGTGAGTGTGAATGACTGAAGCATCTTGGTTATCTCTCCGTTTTCCACAAGATATCCTCTGAGGCATTTTGCTTCGAAACAGCCGCCTACCGGATCTTCCATTCCGTTGACCATTTTATCACACAGGATTCCATATTTCGTATCCGAAATCAACTCATCCTTGTCCCAGGTTCCTGGACCGAAATATGTGTTGGTCATCCTGACCCAAGTTCTCTTACCGAAATTTTCCGCACGACCGTTGCCGGTGGGCCTGACTCCGAGCTGTGCCGCGGTTTCGAGCGAATGCATATATCCGCAGTAGACTCCGTGATCTATTATCTTGGTACACGACGACGGTGTTCCCTCGTCGTCAAAAGGCACAGAACCGTGAGCGCCCGGAACAGTTCCGTTGTCATACATGCTTATCACATCGGATGCCATCTTCTTCCCGACGGCATCGGTAAGGAACGAGCGCTTCTTGGTAATTTCATCCCCTTCGGATGCATGACCCATAGCCTCATGGGCCAGCAATCCGGATACCATCGGATCCGAAATAACCGTAAGATTTCCCGACGGTGCTCTTTCGGCGCCCAGAGTCGCTATGGCCTCTTCCGCGGTGCGCCTTCCGACACCTTCTATGTCCAAATCCCGCACAATTTCATATCCGCGCGTACTGTCCGGACCGTCATAATAACGTTCCATCCTACTTCCGTCTGCCGCCACGGACATTGCCCTGCATAACGTACGAACCTCCTGCCACGACAGGTCGGAACCGGCCGAATTAACAAGACAGTTGTCCTTTATCTCTTCCGAATACGAACCTATGCTGTTGATAATACGCTGATCTATCGACTGCGCCTTGTCCATATCAATGGCTGCCGAAATCTTCTCGTCCAAACTGACGGAATCGGGATGAATACGGACGTCTGCATCCACTTTTTTTCTTATAGCCGAAGGCTCCAGAACCAAATTCGATTTTTTCTCGCCGGATGCGTTCCTTACGGCGGATTCCGCTGCTTTGAGAATGTCTTTTCTGTCAAAGGACGTTACGGTTCCGTAACCCCATCTTCCTCCGATCCATGCTCTGAGACATACGCCCCCCGTACTTTTCTCCACAAGTTGTCTCAATTCTCCGTTCAGTGAACTTATCCCCGTGGAACGTATGGTCTGTGATTTTGCATCACAGAATTCGGCACCCAAATCGTTCATGCGATTTACTGCGTCATACAACACATCCTGAGATTGCCGTGCATTCTCCATTATAGTCTGTTGCATCATATCACCGTATATGAATGGTCGAATGATGTCAAAATCTCGCATCCGTTCTCGGTTATCAGACATGTATCCTCAATTCTGATTCCGCCTACTCCGGGTATATATATTCCAGGTTCTGCGGACACAATGTTTCCTGCTTTCAGAATCTGATCCGATCTCGGAGAAACATGGATTCCCTGATGGACTTCCTGCCCTATGCCGTGGCCGAAAGAATGAATGAATAACCCCTTGAATTCCGATTCGTCTATGACCTTTCTGGCAGCAAGATCCGCAGCCTTGGCTTCCGCACCGTCGCAATACTCTGCAATTCCTGCAGATTGCGCTTCCAAAACCACTTCGTATGCCCGCTCCAGTCTAGAATCGGGTTTTCCGAAAAACACTGTACGGGTCATATCCGAACAATAGCGGTTGTACTTCGTTCCGAAATCAAAAAGTGCCGCTTCCCCTCTGACCAGTTTGTGATCACCCGGCATGTAATGGGGCTGCGATGAGTTCGCACCGAATGCTGCTATTGTGTCAAATGCATTGCCGGTGCCCCCGAGTTCACGCATTCTGTTGTCCATGCGGGCTGCAACCTGCTTTTCCGTAATGCCTTCGCACAGGTAATCGGGTATCTCCGATGCGACACGCGATGATATTCTGCATGCCTCCCTGGTAGCATCGATTTCCTTTGCATCCTTCACGGAAACTGTTTTCTCTATTGCATCCGACGCATTGTGAAGTTCGTGTCCCTCGGGCATGAATTTTTCCAGAGCGGTTACGGCTCCGTACGAAGCACAGGAGTAGTTGAAACCTATCTTTCTGCATCCCTTCAATGCGTTCTCGAAACAACTCTTGAACTGATCCTTCGTCTCCGGAACAATCACGTTACCTTTGGCAGATCTTGCAGTCTCGGCTTCCAAAATATTAGTAATAACATCCAACGAACCGTCGGAACGTACAACGGCATATGAATGTTCGAAACAACCCGAAGTCTGTTCCGTAAGGTACCAGAATGTAGAATCAAGAAACGGCTCATCACCGTTGGCAATGATTATCGCATCCAAACCTTCAGCATTTTCCATCAGCCTTTCGGCCCTGGTTTTAGGCATACCTACGCATTGTACTTATGCGATATAATTGTAGGGAAAGGCTCTGCGGATGCGACACAGAGCCTTATTGAATTTAGATTCCTATCCACTCATTCCTTACAATTCTCTTCAATGCGGAGATTGCGGACATTGCGGCAAGGTATGAAGTTTTGGGATTGTCCGGAGACGGAACATTGTATGTGTGGCAGGTCATTTCTCCGAACTCTCCTTTTATCCTGAGTTCATGCGAATTGCTGGTGGTCTTCGGATCGCATACTATCGTCACTTTCGTACGGTCGAATCCGATTCCGAGAAGACTGACCGTTGCCGCAACATTGATGTTCTTGGGAAACAGAGAAACAGCCTCTCTGGCCGGTCCGGAATAGATAAGCGTCTTTTCCGTAAGCTTCTGCACATCGATTCCCTGATCGGTAACGTATTTGATACCCATCAGAGACTTGGGGCCTTTGGTGGTAATAAGTTCCACATCCTCCAATCCTCCGACCTGGGATGACCTGAGTCCGTCCGTTCCGCAGACGGCCCCCGACGGAACATAAATCTTTGCTTCGGATTCTCTGGCTTTAGTAACTACCATTTCTCTGAAACAATCGTCCACAAGTGCTCCGACGGACATGATCATAATGTCTACCCCTCTGGCAACCACTTTCGGAAGGATGTCCTTGGCCGCGCCCTGCGATGCCGCTTCCACAACGAGATCGCAGTGGTAAAGTTCCTCCTCGACATCATCGATTACAATTGCCTTCTTAAGTTCCGATGCGAGCTGTTTTGCCAGTTCCATGTCGATATCCGTAAGGTAGATTCTTTTTACCTCGGCCATCTCGTCGGCGGCCTTGGCAAGCTTGGACCCGATTGAACCGCATCCTACGATCGTTATGCGCATGAACACCCGTTACTTGTATTGATTAATAATTGTTTGCAGAGATATATTGCAAAATCAACGTAATTCGTATATTTTAACCGTATTTTCTCTGTGTTCAATTGTTTTATAACGAATTTCGTAATGATTTAACATATGACAGCATAGCTTAGGTCAACAGCTTCCGTCCCATTCCGCCATGAATTCGTCCAAAAACGTCACCATGAATTCGTGACGGGAATCGGCAATGCGGCGTGCGGCATCCGTGTTCATCATATTCCTCAAAAGAAGCAACTTCTCATAAAAATGGTTGACAGTTGTTCCTTTGTTCGCATAATATTCCGCTTCGCTCATATTTTCGCGATAGATCTCGTCGGGAATGTGCATAGCTCTTCCGCGCGAACCACCGTATGCGAATGCTCTGGCAATCCCTATGGCGCCGATTGCATCCAATCTGTCGGCATCTTGTACTATGCGCCCCTCAAGAGTGTCGGGAACGACCGAATCTCTTCCTTTGAACGAAATCTGCGCTATGATTCTGCACACTGTATCCTGCAATGAATCGTCAAAACCTTCTGAATCCATAAAACGGCAGGCATTAGCGTATCCGTTGTCTCCGAACAGTTTGCGATCATCCACATCGTGAAGCAAAGAAGACAGTCTGATTATATCGCGGTTGCCTCCTTCTTCTGATTGTATGGCGCATGCCAGATTATGAACGCGTATTGTGTGGTATGCGTCATGCCCGCTACTGTCCTCCGAAAAAATATGTTTGACAAATTCAACAGCTCTGTCAAATACGGATTCGTCCATATCCGGCACAACGGAATGTCGCATATAATTAATGCTGAGGAAAAATCCTATATGTATTGTGGGTTATCCAGACTCCGTTATGAAAGTTTCCACAAGAGGCAGATATGCGATACGCATAATGTTGGACATAGCCATGAACGGAAAAGACGGCCCCGTCAGTTTTAAGGATGTCTCCATAAGACAGGATATTTCCGTGAAATATATGGAGCAGATTGGTTCCATGCTTACGCGTGCCGGATGCTTAAAAAGCGTACGCGGTTCACGCGGGGGATATTGCCTTGTTGGTAAAGCATCCGATTACACAATAGGCAAAATACTTCGCATAACCGAAGGGCCTCTCAGTTCCGTTGCATGTCTGGAAGGAGATATTAACACGTGTCCCAGAAAGATGGAATGCCTTACATTGCCTTTGTGGGAAAAACTCAACGAGGCTATAGACAACGTAGTCGACAATATGACTTTGCAGGACCTCATTGACTGCGATACGCGCAGGCATATGGTCAGCATCGAATCGGATATCGGTTCTGGCATATGATACAATACGGCACGTTGTCATTGACAGGGATCCCCTGACCCTCCCTCGTCCGTTGCGGCCGGTACACGGTAATAACAATATCCGTATCTGTGCACATGTAACATTGGGGGCAATACAATAAACAGTCCTGCCCTTCGGACCATATGCATAAATGCCATACCCTGGCCGGGTCGCACCCACTCCGTCACGGACTACCAACCCTGTTCAAATGAGTTCCGTTGTCCAATTGAGTTCCTGTATCCTGTTATCGGTGACACGGATACATTTTGATATGTCATCGATTTTCTTCATCATCTCTTTCACATTTACGGTACTGAGAATTTTTATTTCGGATGAAGAGTGTCTGTTAACAACACAGCTTGCTTCGCTTACAAAAGACCTCAAAATATCTGCCTTGCGCATAAGCGTATCGCGTCTGGCTATCAAAGAGGTTATGGTTTCTCCGTCCGAAGATTCAGTAACGCTGTTTGTGATGTTTATTCTGCAAATCAAATCCTGTAACTGATCTGCAACGGAATCCAACTCTGCGATGAGATCTAAAGGATTCTCTCCCGGGCTCTCGCCTTCCTGAACTTTGGAATTGTTCACCAGTCTTTCCTGCAGATGATACATTCTTTGATTCAGGTCTGCCCTCATTTTCAAAGCTTCGGCGAGTTTCATGGTTGTATATTGCCAAAATATATGATAATGATTGGGTCCGAAAATACTTTGTTAGGCAATATCCAAGAATCAGACCGTGATTGATAAAACCGATTCTATTCTATCAAAATAAACGGGCCGCCGTAATCGGGAAGACAGGATCGACTACGGCGATATGGTATAGGAGGAGGGGCCGAAGCCCCGAAATGCTGATGTTCAGTAATTGAACATCGGTGACGAAAGGTACCTTTCGCCGGTATCTGCCAGAAGAGCCACGATTGTCTTTCCTTCGTTCTCGGGCCTCTTGGCAAGCTGGATTGCAGCCCAGATTGCCGCTCCGGAGGAAATACCTACCAGTACACCCTCTGTTTTGGCTATATTGCGTCCGGTCTCGAATGCATCATCATCTGCCACGGTTATAATCTCGTCATAGATCTTTGTGTCCAGCGTCTGCGGGACAAATCCTGCTCCGATTCCCTGGATTTTATGCGGTCCCGGATGGCCCTCGGACAGAACAGGAGATCCTTTCGGCTCCACGGCAACCACTTTCACACCCGGATTCATGGATTTGAGGAACTGACCTACACCGGACAGCGTTCCGCCTGTTCCGACTCCCGCTACGAAGATGTCTACGTGTCCGTCCGTATCATTCCATATCTCGGGTCCGGTAGTGCTCTTGTGCACAAGGGGATTTACCATGTTGATGAACTGTCCGGGCTGGAAACTTCCGGGAGTGGATTCGGCAATCTCCTTGGCTTTGGCTATTGCTCCTTTCATTCCTTCGGATCCGGGAGTAAGCACGAGTTCCGCACCGTATGCCTTAAGGATATTTCTGCGTTCTACAGACATGGTCTCGGGCATAGTCAGAATGATTCTGTATCCTTTGGCTGCAGCGATGGATGCCAGACCTATTCCTGTGTTTCCCGAAGTGGGTTCCACGATAACCGATCCGGGTTTCAGTAAACCCTGCGCTTCTGCCGCTTCGATCATTCCTTTGGCAATCCTGTCCTTGACGCTTCCTGCGGGGTTAAACAACTCGAGTTTAGCCACCACTTTAGCTTTGAGATTGTTCTGTTTCTCCAATTTGGTGAATTCCACCAAGGGAGTGTGTCCTATTGTCTGTGTAATGCTTGTGTAAATCATTTTAATCACTCTTCATCGTAAACGTCTTTCTTAGGTTTTTTAAGTCCATCGATCTCGATGTTGTTTTTCTGTGCGTAGTCCCAAAGGGCTGCATGAATTGCTTCCTCTGCTAACAGAGAACAGTGAATTTTTACTACCGGGAGACCGTCCAGAGCTTCCATGACCGCTTTGTTGGTCACTTCGAGTGCTTCATAGATTGTTTTCCCCTTGACCATCTCGGTAGCCATACTGCTGGATGCCACGGCTGCTCCGCAACCGAACGTTTTGAACTTACAGTCGCGGATTACTTTTGTCTCTGGATCTATGTCAAGATAGATCCTCATGATGTCTCCGCATTTTGCGTTTCCAACGGTTCCCACACCGGATGCGTCCTCGATTTCGCCTACGTTGCGCGGGTTCGTGAAATGGTCAATCACTTTGTCGCTGTAAACTCCGTCGTACATGCTCAGGCCTCCTTGTTCTTCTTTTGTTCTTTCACGAAATCCTCATACAATGGGGACATGCTTCTCAGCCTCTCGACCGTCTTCTTGAGAAGGTCCACGGTATAATCGATATCCTCCACAGGCGTATTGTGGCTGACGGAGAATCTGAGCGACCCGTGCGCTTCCTCGTGTTTCAGTCCGATTGCCAGCAGAACATGCGAAGGATCCAGCGATCCGGATGCACATGCGGATCCGGTGGAGATACACACGCCACCCATATTCATCGACATGAGAAGACTCTCCCCTTCCACGAACGCAAATCTCAGATTGGCATTGCCGGGAAGTCTTTCGATGGGGTGTCCGTTAAGCGTGGCATATGGGATTTCGTCCAACACACGGTTGATGAGATGATCTCTGAGGGCAATCTCTTTGCTCTGGCGTTCGGCCATTTCCGATTCTGCAAGTTCTGCAGCTTTTCCGAAACCTACAACGCCGGGAACATTGGTTGTTCCTCCGCGGATTCCTCTCTCCTGTTCTCCTCCGCAGATAAGAGGATCGAGTTTGATTCCGTTCTTGATGTATAAGAATCCCACTCCTTTGGGTCCTCCGATTTTGTGTGCGCTTGCACTCAGCAGATCTATGTTGTCACGGTTTACGTCGATGTCTATCTGTCCGTATGCCTGAACCGCATCGGTGTGGAACAGAACCTTGTGCTTTCTTGCGATTTCACCGATTTCTCTTATGGGTTCTATTGTTCCGATTTCGTTGTTAGCCGTCATCACTGAGATTATGGCTGTATCTGGACGGATTGCGGCTTCTACGTCTGCGGGATTAACCCTTCCGTAATGATCTACGGGAATAAACGTAGTCTCGAATCCCATTTTTTTCAGCAAATCGCAGGTGTTCAGAATTGCATGATGTTCTATCGCCGAAACAATGAGGTGCTTTCCCTTGGCATGCGGTCCGAGAACTGCGGATTTTAATGCCCACGTATCTGCTTCGGAACCTCCGGATGTGAAGTATATCTCGTCGGATCTTGCTTTGATTACATGTGCGATTGCTTCTCTCGCTTTCAGAACCGCATCTCTTCCGGGCCTGCCCATAGAGTGGATACTTGCGGGGTTTCCGTATTCTTCCACGAAAAACGGAAGCATTGCTTCAAGGACTTCCGGACGGACCTGTGTCGTTGATGCGTTATCGAGATAGATCTGTTTTGTAGCCATGTTCCTGTCTCCATACTACTGTTTTGTTTCTGAAACTTGAATATACGACTATGTATATTAATCCTACTTTTTTAGTAGGATTATAGGAGATGGGCCGGATATTTCCGGACCGCCTCCCTGAAATCAGATTTTTGAAAATGCCTGATCAAGATCTGCAATGATATCATCGATGTGTTCGGTTCCTATGGACAGCCTGATGGTTCCGGGGTTGATTCCCTGTTCCTTCAGTTCCTGTTCGTTGAGCTGCGAATGCGTGGTCGATGCGGGGTGGATTGCAAGAGATTTAACATCGGCTACGTTGGCAAGCAACGAGAACAGTTCCAATGCATCGATGAACTTCTTCGCTTCATTCACTCCGCCTTTGATGTCGAAAGTGAATATGGATGCAGCTCCGTCGGGGAAATATCTCTCATACAGAGCGTGATCCGGATGTTCGGGAAGCGAAGGATGATTGATTTTTGAGACCTTCGGATTCTTGGAGAGATATTCGATGACTTTCTTGGTGTTCTCTACATGTCTGTCAAGCCTGAGAGACAGTGTCTCCAAGCCCTGAAGGAGGACGAAAGCATTGACAGGAGATATGCATGCACCTGTGTCACGAAGGAGAATTGCTCTGATTCTTGTCACAAATGCCGTGTTTCCGAGAGCTTTGTAGAAACTGATTCCGTGGTATGAAGGATCGGGTTCCGAAAGCAGAGGGAATTTACCGTTGCCCCAATCGAATCCGTCGCCCTCGACTATGACTCCTCCGAGAACGGTTCCATGACCTCCGATAAACTTCGTTGCGGATTCAACCACAACATCCGCTCCGTGCTCGAGAGGCCTGAACAGATACGGAGACGCAAATGTATTGTCGACAACCAACGGGATACCGTGTTTGTGGGCCACTGCGGAAAGGGCTTCCACATCAATCAGATTTGCATTGGGGTTTCCGATGGTTTCAATGAATACCGCACGGGTGTTCTCATCAATCTGTTTCTCGAATGCATCGATTCCTTCTTCGGGATCTACGAATTTTGCGGTTATTCCGTAGGTCGGAAGCGTGTGCTCCAACAGATTATATGTTCCGCCGTAGATCGTATTGGCCGCAACAATATTCTGTCCTGCTTTGGCAAGATTGAGGAATGTGTACGTGATTGCTGCCGCACCGGATGCAAGTGCAAGTGCTGCTGTTCCTCCTTCGAGTGCCGCAATACGTTTCTCGAAAACTTCCTGCGTCGTATTGGTCAGACGTCCGTAAATGTTTCCCGCATCCTGAAGTCCGAAACGCGCAGCTGCGTGGTCCGAATTGTGGAACACATACGAAGTCGTCAGGTAAATCGGTACCGCACGGGAATCAGTTGCCGGATCGGCCTGCTCCTGTCCTACGTGGAGCTGAAGTGTTTCGAATTTCTGTGCCTTTTTGTTGTTGGGTCCTTTGGGAATGTTTGCTGTCATCTTTTACACCTTTTGTGTTTCTAACACTGGAATTAATCCTATCTATTTAGTATGAATTGTTGGTTTTAGTCATATATGAATAATTTGTATAAAATGCATCAAAACTATTCTAAAAAGAATACACAAAATCCACGGATCGAAGAAAATCCGACGGAACGCTACAATAATATAATATGAAAAATGCGGGGAGACATTGCCCCCCGTTTCAAAAAAATTATTCGGTTTTTTCAGTGTTTTTTGGTTTTTCAGGAACTTTGTACACATCCGTCGTCTTCGACGTGTCCGGCGCAGTGTAGTCGGGACGCATGACAATACAGTGTTTGGGGCAGGAATCTTCACAGAATCCGCATTGTATGCAACTCATTCTCTCTATCTCGATTGTTCTTGCGGCCTTGTTGACGTGAATTGCTCCCGTAGGGCATTTCTTTCCGCATATATTGCATAATATACAACAGGATACGTCAAATTCTATGTGACCGCGGGTTCTGTCCGTATATGCCCTCGGTTCTTCGGGATAATTGCGTGTGGCAGGTTTTGACAACAGATTCTTTATCAGCCTGGGTGCAAACTTCATTACGGCCATCGTCATCTCTCCGTACAGCTGATGCAGGGGTCTATCGTCAGTACGAGCATCGTCACATCCTGCAGCTGACATCCCTGAAGCGTTTTCACCAATGCGGGGATGTTTATATTCGTCGGAGTTCTGACCCTGGCGCGGCTGAGGTATTTTGTTCCGTTTCCCTGAACGTAATAAAATCCTTCTCCGCGGGGCTGCTCCACTCTGAATGCGAAATCGCCTTTCGGCACCGGCCCTTTCACCGACGTACAATATTCTCCGCCGGGAATTGAACGTATGGCTTCTCTGATAAGATTCATGGATTGGATAAGTTCGTCTACCCTCACCATGCATCTGGACCAGCAATCGCCTTCGTCATACAGAATGGGTTCAAAGCCCAAACTTCTGTACGTGGAATCGGCAGATCTGACATCGTTGTCTACGCCTGATCCGCGTGCTACAGGCCCCACGGCGCTGAGATCGGCAATCTCTTGTTTGGTGAGAATGCCTGTGCCGCACATCCTGTTTCTGACCGACGAATCCTTCATGAACACGAGTCCGGTCTTCCTGACCTCTTCCTCTATTCTGTCGCAGACTCCGGATACTTTGGAAAGCAGTTCCGGAGATACGTCTTTGCGGACGCCGCCTATCTTGCAGAACGACATCACCACTCTTGCTCCGGTAATTTCTTCAAAAACATCGAGAACCTCTTCGCGTATCCTCCAACAGTGCATAAATAAAGAATCGAATCCGAATGCGTCGGCAAGCAAACCCAACCAGAGAAGGTGGCTGTGGACTCTTGAAAGTTCCAGGAATATTACCCTGAGATACTTCGCCCTATCTGGGATTTCCACGTCCATTAAGCCTTCGACAGCGCTGGTATATCCGTAACTGTGACCGAAACTGCATATCCCGCATACCCGTTCCATGATGTAAGTCATCTGCTCGTAATCATGATTCTCGGCCAGTTTTTCCAATCCTCTGTGAACATATCCTATGGACGGGACTGCTCTGACTACTGTCTCGTCTTCCAGCTCCAGATCCAAATGGATCGGTTCCGGAAGCGCTGGATGCTGCGGTCCGAAAGGAACGATTGTCCTCTTACTCATTGGACGGCCTCCTTTTCTTCCGAACCTTTCCACGGCGTCTTGACAGACATTCTGAAGAAATTGCCTTTGTAATCCAATTTGCTTTCTTCGAAATCCACCCCGAACAAATCATGTATCTCGTTCTCGTAAACGAATGCTGCCCAATATTCGGGAGTTATGCTTCTGATTGCTTTGCCGAATGGCACGGCAGTCCTGTAGCATATCATTTCATGATCCTTATCGAAAGTGTATATCAGCTCGGTTTCTCCCTGCTTCGTCACACCGCAGATCTGTACCATGCGGTATCCGTCGGAATGCAGTTTCTGTGCTGTCTCCAATACATTGTCGCATCCGATTTCGATAAAATCCTGCTTCATTTCTTTCCCTCCTTTACAGCCTTCTGCTTCTCGTCCAAAACGGCCAATCCCTTTACTACCCCGTCTATAATGGACTCGGGTCTTGCCGCACATCCCGGAACATAAACATCCACCGGAATCACTGTATCTACGCCCCCCAGAATATTATAGCATTCGCGGAAGATTCCTCCGGAACACGCACATATTCCGACAGCCACAACAACCTTCGGTTCCGGCATCTGATCGTACAACTGTTTTACGACTTTCTTATTCTGGTCGTTTACAGCGCCGGTAATCAACAGAATGTCCGCCTGCTTCGGATCGCCCGTATTTATTATTCCGAATCTCTCGACGTCATACAACGGCGTGAGACATGCCAACACCTCTATGTCGCATCCGTTGCAACTCGATGCATCATAATGAAGTATCCATGGCGATTTTGTAGAATATGACATTTTGAAACACCTCACAAATAAAGAATTGCCGCCACATTCAGAACTCCGAACACGACCGCAACCAACCATCCGCTTTTGAGTGCGGTCTGCCAGGTCATTCTGGCGAATCCGTTGTCAATCAAAATCTCCAGGAAGAATACTATGGCTGCTGCAGCGATTCCGACCGATGCCCACAGAACGCTTCCGTCCAGGAAAAACAGTGCTACCATTCCCAGGAGCATTATATTCTCGTACCAATGTGCAACCTCTATCATAGCCAAGGTTCTTCCGGAAAACTCCGTGGTCAATCCTCTCACAAGATCCTGATGCGCATGATGCGACATACTGAGATCAAACGGAGATTTTCTCATCTTTACCGTCAGTCCGAATACGAATGCTATAAACAGCCCTGCCATTGTCAGAGACGGCAGGGTTCCGCTGTCTATTATGTCCGAAACCGAAAACGAACCTGCTGTTAGATAGAATCCTATAGCCATCAGCAGAAAAATAGGTTCGAATGCCATAGCGGCATAAAGCTCCCTCTGAGCACCGATCTGGGAGAACGGCGATCCGGAAGAATAAGCCGCCAGTATCAAAAACGTCTCGCCGAGCGTGAGAGTAAACACCGTCAGCAGGAGATCCTGTCCGGCGAAAAACAAAATGCCGGTTGCGATGATAAAGAACAGATAAACTCCCACATAGAAATCCTGTACATGGTTTGACGTGATCTGTTCCTTTTCGAGGAATTTTCTTACGTCATAATACGGCTGGGCTATCGGCGGTCCGCGTCTTCCCTGCATTCTTGCCGAAAGCTTCCTGTCGATTCCCGCGAGAAAACATCCGATTACGGGGGCAAACAACGCATAAACCAAAGCTATTGCAATCCAATAAACAGTATTCATATGCACCATCCTCCCGCTATAAGTCCCAAAGATACCGCTATCGCCGAAACGGCAACGATTTCTCCGACTTTGCACACAGCACTCTCCCCGAACCAAGACGGCATATACCAGTTTCTGAGGCCTATGTCTACAGTAACGCCCATGGAACCCGAATACGATGAATTATCGATTCCTACTCCGGACAGATAATTGGAAACTACCCTGCGATTGGATCTGCCGAAGAACGGTACAATCATAAGAGCCAGTGCCAGTAACATAAACAGCAGTATCAGCTTATTGTTGCATGAAACCGCTGAAACCAGATTTTCCGAAACACTGCCGAAGGATGCAAACAGCCATGGGATTACGGCATGCTCCGATATGACCGGGAACAAAACACAGACGCAGACGGCAATAACCAATAGAGATCCCAATACGAACCATTCCTGACTGTGTACCGTTCTTTCCACATTATCCTTTCCCGATGAAACGGCCGCCAGTTTTCCCATCCATTTCGTCCAATAGAACGAAGTTACCGCACTGCCGAAAACAATACATATGATTATTGGCAAATATCTGCTGTCGACGAATGCAGTCAATGCAGCCCACTTGGATATGAGCATCCCGAAAGGAGCAAGAAACATTGCGGCTATACCAACAAGCATTATTCTGGCAAGCCTGGGCATTCTGTCAAACAGAAAGTCCATGTCTTCTATATCTCTGCTGCCGATGTGATGTTCTGCGGTTCCCACACACAAAAACAGTAAAGACTTGGTAACTGCATGGAATACAGTCAGCATAATTCCGGCCCATGCGGCTTCGGGCGTGCCTATACCTGCACATGCTACTATCAATCCCAGATTGGCTATGGTCGAATATGCGAGAACCCTCTTGGCATTGCTTTGCGATATTGCTGCCATTGATGCCAAAAGGAACGTTACTCCGCCGACTGTCATAACCATATAACCTGCAATATTGTCATATAAGAGGGGAGAGAGCTTCAAAAGCAGAAACACTCCTGCCTTGACCATCGTAGACGAATGCAGAAGTGCGGACGTAGGCGTCGGTGCCACCATTGCGCCGAGAAGCCATGTATGGAACGGCATCTGTGCCGACTTTACTATCCCCGCAAGGCATAACAGCGCAACTGCGAGAAGTACATACTGCGCCGTAGAATCGGATGCAAGCAATTTATCAAGTTCCAATATTCCGAACTGGTCCGCAAGAACGATGTTTGCCCCCAGGAATGCTATGCCTCCTATAAGATTCAGAATCAGTTGCCTGAATGAATTATTGACTGCCTCTTCGGTCTTTGTATATCCTATGAGAGCGAAAGAGCATAAGGTCGTTATCTCCCAGAAGAAGAACATCCACACCATGTCATTGGAAAGCACGATGCCGTACATTGCACTCAAAAATACGAACATCAAAAAGAAAAACCACGGTCTGCAATCTTTTTCATCACGGTGATGTTCCTGAAAATCGCGCATATATCCGACCGCGTACACGGTTATCAGGCTTCCGATGATACCTATTATGAGTATCATCACAATAGTAAGATCGTCTATGTACATCGTATGAGATATGTCTACGTCTCCTACGACGTATAATTCAAAATATATTGACATCAAAACCTGTGCCGCACCCAATACAGAAGCTGCGGGTTTCCTGTTTTTTATTCCGAGGCAGATTATCGCGATTCCCAGGATAATCTCGATCGTGAACATTAGTTGATTGATTAATTCAGATTCCAAATCAAACGTCTGAGGTTTGCCGAGATAATTGTATGCCACAAAAACAGAAGCGGCAATGATTGCAACTGCAGACAATTCTGTGATGACGGCACGCACACGGTCGTTTTTCACCGCCAACAATAAACATGCAGCCACAAACGGGCAGACCATCATGAATAGTATATCATTCATTCCAGTTCACGGTATTTTCATGTTCATGTGCGTTAATAAAGCATACAGAATTTATATTCAAACAATTACGAAATAGTGTACAAACAGGGAATTGATATGAGTCTGTAAACGGCCGCCGTCATCCGAAAAAACGAATTTCGACACGGGGTTATATTAAAATATACTGTTTAATTCTTTCAAAAAATCGGTTGAATCCCAAAATAAGACGAATTGACCGCAGATAAAAGAATTACATCTGGCGTATATCGGAAACAATCTTTATTGGATGTGTTTTATGTTTTACATCTCCATTGCTGGCTTTTGTAAAAATATTATTATTGAATCCCGTCCGAACAAAATCAGATGTCTGACACGGTAAAAACATTAAAAGAGAAAATAAAAAGATACAGAAGTATGCCCAGATACGAACTGATCGATCACACGGCTGATATGATGGTTAAAGCGTACGGTTCAACGCTGGAAGAATGCTTTGCAAATGCAGCATATGCGCTGTTCGATCAGACTGTTGATTTGTCTGCTGTCGGAACCGAAGAATCTGTTGAAATAGATGTTTCTGGCATCGACGATGAAGACAGACTGTACTCATTTCTGTCAGAAATGCTGTTCATAGAAGACTGCGACAATCTCATCCTGAAAGAATTCAATGTCCGTTTCGACGGAGACCGCATACTGTGCACCGCAAAAGGTGAAAAACTAAACCGCGACAAACACAGAGTGCGCTCGGAAGTGAAAGCTGTAACATACCACATGATGGAAGTTAATCGCGAAATACCTTCCGTGACGGTCATCTTCGACGTATAACCGCTGTCAATAATCTAAATAGAGGCAGAACCTACCGCCGTATGCTATGCTAAAACTCGGATGGTTCTCCAGTGGCAGGGGTCCCGGATCCCGCAATCTTCTGAAAGCCGTGATGGATAAGAAAAACAGCGGCGAATTGGATATTGAGATTGCCTTCGTGTTCTGTAATTGGGACAATACCGAAACAGACAATCCCAAAAAAGACCAAAGGAAACTGTTCTTTGACATGGTAAACGGCTACGGCATTCCGCTGATAACCGCATCCTGGAAAGGATTCAAACCTGAATTGCGTAAATCCGATCAGGCTGCATGGCGGAACGAATACGGCAAACTCCTCAGAGAAAAAACAGGCCAATACAGTTTTGATCTTGGCATATTGGCGGGATACATGATGTGGATGGATGACGAAACATGCAGAGCATACAATATGCTCAACCTCCATCCCGCACTGCCTGACGGACCGAAAGGCACATGGCAGGAAGTAATCTGGGAATTGATATCGGAAAAAGCCGACCGTCAGGGATCTATGTTACACATATGTACGGAAGAATGGGACAGAGGTGCAGCCATTACATATTGCGGATTTTCAATACGCGGACCGGAATATGACGCTTTATGGGCAAATTTCGATGAAAAATTAAAGATTGAACCGTTCGATAAAATCAAAGCGGAAGAAGGCGAAGAAGAACCGCTCTTTGAAAAAATAAGAAAAGACGGAGCCAAACGCGAACTGCCGCTGATAGTTGCCACAATCAGAGAATTTGCAGAAGGCCGCGTAAAAATAGTAAATAAAAAACTGTACGTAGACGGAAAGGTTCTGAACGGTCCGTACGACCTGTCCGCCGAAGTGGATGCTTCGTTGGAGTGATATATATGGCAGGAGAATTCGATCCGACCAATGATTTGGGTCTTTTTCCCGAAAAATCATTTATCGCATCTTGTCACGGATTTCTTCTACGCAACGATCCCGTCAGGGATTTGTGCGAGAGATACATAGATAAGGGAAGGAATTTCCTCAAAGTACTTCGCAGATACGATGATCTGACCGCGTATGTGCTGGGAAGGGAAGAGGCGGTTGCCGGCAACAGCGTCAAATGGGCTGTTCCGTTCCTCAAAGCCTTCGGTGCTACGGACAACGGCATCTACACCTGGTGCAGAGATCACATGGACCTCATGCCCGGATCGTGTCAGGCCATGCGTTATATAACGAATCTTATGCCTTCGGCACTGGTAGCATCCGAATACGAACACGCCATAATGCCTCTGTCCGATGCCTTGGAAGCCCCCGACTGCAGTATCGAATGTACTGCCCTGTCTCTGGACGGATCGACATTCGGAAGAAGCGACTCCCGTAGGATAAGGGAGTTGGCGAACGAAATAGCATCTTTAAAAGTGCCCTCCACAGTCTATGAAATCGACGTCCCCATGGAAGTTGACGAAGCGGACGTGCGTATAATCAAAACGTTGGATCGCGTGTTCCAGGAAGATATACCCGACATCCTGTGTGCCATGTCTTTGATGGAATCGATTGATCCTATGAATTCTTTCAAAAAAGGATATTCTTTGGTAAACATGCGCAAAGAAACCAGCATAGATTTTGATTCCACTGTGATGGTCGGAAGCGACCACACCGATTTTCAGGCACTTGATTTGGTACGTGACAAATCCGGATTGTCAATAGCATTCAACGGTTCGGAATTTGCGGTGCGCGGGTGCAATGTGTGTGTAATGTCCAATGATTCCACGGTCATCGCCGTGTTGACGCAGGAATTCTTCAACGGAGGCATACAATCCGTAATGGATCTTGTTTCCAATTGGGACAGACAGTATCTTAAGAAGACCGATATGCCGGACAGATATCTTATGGATTGTATGCTCAAAGCTCATCCGCGCAAACTTCCCGACGTCCGTCTGGTGGATAAGAACAATGTAGAAGAAATATCCAAACTCAGCGACACATACAGAACCAAAATTATGTCATGATTACACGGAATCGGAATGTTTCAAAAACGGTTCCGTGTATCTTTTCCCAATATTTTTAACAGGATTGCATACAGTTCCGACAATTCCGTATCGGTAAGTTCCGACATCAACGCTTTATTGGATTCTCTCCCCATCTCCATAAATTTGGAATACAGCCCATAACCTTCGGAAGTTACTGTTATCGTCCTCACACGGGCATCTTCTCTGCTGACAGACACCTCAATTAAACCTTTCTCGCGTAATCTGTCGACAATTCCGCATGCCGCCTGATGCGACGTTCTCATCTGTTCACACAAATCCGCTATCCTGCATCCGGGATTGGATATAACGAATGTCAACGCATCTGCCTGTACAGACGTCATTCCCAGCATTAATGCATTCTCGTCCCTTTTCCTGTGAACTTCACGGCCTGCTATGCGCAATATGCGCGACAGCATCA
Organism: uncultured Methanomassiliicoccales archaeon; assembly: GCA_934234005.1. Lineage (GTDB taxonomy): Archaea > Thermoplasmatota > Thermoplasmata > Methanomassiliicoccales > Methanomethylophilaceae > Methanoprimaticola. The sequence continues at coordinate 19,147 of CAKQHC010000016.1, forward strand.
AAATGTCTACATCGGCTTGCATCCTTCTCCGCCCCCGAAATATTGTTAAGATCCTCGCCCGGAATCAAAATCGAAGTAAGACGCGATAATTTTGACATATACAGCCTGGCAACAAATCCGGTCAGGAAACAACTGATGAATGTTCCTTCTCTGACTCCTCCCAACGTACCTATGCCCAGTAGACCGATTACAGCTGCTATAATTACCATTGTCGTATCGGATGTTACTCTAACCTTTCCATAATTTCTTCTTACCTTCATCGTAAGAGCGTAGACAAATCCGTCACCGGGCAACATGACAACATTTGCTACAACCTGCAGATACACCCCTAATGCAAGTGTAAACACTCCTGCAAAAACACAGACTATCTGCATCCAATATTCACCGGGATTCAGGAATGCAAACAGCCACATAGCAAAATCCACGAGATATCCGAATATAAATGAAATCAGAATCTCCAACAGCAGATTTATTTTGGTTGTACGGTCAATCACTTTCGGTCCCAAAAGAATCCATTGAAAAATTATTAAAAGAATACTAAACAGGATTGTAAATTCACCCAATGTCAACTGAGGGAACACCATACTCATACTGTATGGGATAGATGTTATCGGCGATGTTCCCAAAGATCCTTTAGTTATTATACCAATACCCAGTGTTATAAATAACAGACTGACTCCGAAGATTGTGTAACGTCTTAACAAACAATCCATACATTAATTATACAACATATTGTATATTAATTGAATTACATAAATCCGACACGATGATGCTCACGCAAAACGGAATCGAAAAAACAGAAAATGTTTATCACCCATTGTCCGAAAACAATGGGTGGATTATTACCCGTTACAGAATCACTTGATTCTTCTCTGGTTGGCTCTGACGGAAGGCCTAGCCTTCTCGGCACCTTTTCCGGTGTGCCTCATACCACGGCCCTTCTGTCCGGCAGAAGTCTTTCCGCGGTATACACGGTTCTTGGAGGTGTTGTTGCAGATCCAGTTAATCTTCTTGTCAGATTTGATTACGGGATGTGCGGGATCGACGAGAATAACCTCATACCACTCCTGCTGTCCGTCTGCTCCTACCCAGTAGGAGTTAAGAACCTCAAGGTTGGGGTATCTCTTGGCTGCCCTTTCTTCGGCCATTCTCTGGAGGCTCTTTCCGACGGTAATCTGGTTGATTCCCTTTCTCTTAGCTCTCCTTCCTGCCCTGATTGTTCTCTTCTGGAATGATCCTTTCCTGACTTTGGCCCTTACGATAACATATCCCTGTTTCGCTTTGTAACCAAGTGCTCTAGCCCTGTCAAGTCTGGTAGGCTTGTCGACACGGCAAAAGTTCTCTTCCTTTCTCCAAGCAATCCTGCGCTCATAGTTAAGCTCCTTTACGTAGGATTTGTTGGGGTTGTTCCAGGCATCAGCAATGTAGCTGTACATGCTTTTCCCGTTTACCGGGCGTGTTTCTTGAGTCTCTTCGCTCATTTGATTCACCTTTTCGGATTCGCCCAATTGGGTACATTTCCGTATACAGTTCTAAACGAACTGTAACAACGCATTGACATACATTATTTAAAACAAACGGAGTAGGTGTATTTAGGCATATACAAAAAACAGAAATTAACTTACGTCGAAGTACATTCCATCACAACTTTCGGCCTCTTGCCGTTAAAGCAGACTCCGTACAGAATCAGGTTTTTGCCGAGTCCGTAGGAATATTCTCTGTTTTTGATTTGATTGATTGCTTCCTCAGCTTCCTTCAGTTGGGTTTCTTCACTGTCTGTTTTGGATTTGCTTTTCTTGAATTCAATTACGATATCCGGAAGTCC
>CAKQHC010000017.1 GCA_934234005.1 uncultured Methanomassiliicoccales archaeon
CATCTAATACTCTTACTGTATTGTTTGTGTCTCTGCTAATCTATACGCTCGCTTTGATTTTCCGTTACGGTCAATATCTCCAGAAGGAATCCGACGAAACTTTGTAAGGTGATTTGATGGCGATAATTCTTAGACTGAACAGAGTAATGGCCGACAGGGGGATATCGTTAAACGAATTAGCTGAGAAAGTAGGTATTTCCAACGTCAATTTATCAAACATTAAAACCGGAAAAATATCTGCCATAAGATTTTCCACGTTAAACGGGATATGCAAGGCATTGAACTGTCAACCGGGGGATATACTGGAATTCACCCCGGATGACGAAGAATCATAAAATGTTTGGTTGTATCGGGGTAATCAAACCATCAGGCTTGCCGATCTGAGTTCCGCTGCAATCTTGTCGACTGCACGGGTAACGTCTTCGGGTACTTTTGCTCCGGTGCAGACCATTTTTCCGGATCCGAAGAGAAGGACTACCACTTTGGGCTCGTCCAGTCTGTAAACGAGACCGGGGAACTGTTCGGGTTCGTACTCAACCTTTTCGAGACCGAGCGTAATTGCGACAGTGTTGAGATTAATCTCCTGTTCGAGGTCAGAGGATGCAACAATGTTCTGAACTTCGATTTTAGGCTCGATAGTGATGTGGATGTCGGCTTTCTCGAGATCTTTGGAGACTTTGCTGATGGCTACCTGTACCTGATCGCGACATTTGGCTCCCGTGCAGACAACCTTTCCGCTTCTGAAAATGAGTGTAGCGGTTTTGGGGTCTTTCAGCCTGTAAACGAGACCGGGGAACTGCGAGGGGTTGTATTCAGCTCCGTCAAGAGCTTCTTTGATCTTGTTGAGATCGAGTTCCTGCCCCAGGTATGTCGATGCTACGACATTTTCGATATTCATATTTGCCATCTTTTAAACACCAAAGAGGGCTATTTATATAGTATTTATAAAAGTTTCCAATATAGCGACGTTTGTGTACGCGTTTTTGTCAATAACAGACCGTAAAACACAAGTGATACAAGAACGGCAGAATTATGGAGTCGGGGGAGGGAATCGAACCCCCATATGCGGATCTGCAGTCCGCCACATAGCCACTGTGTTACCCCGACTTCAGGATGCTGATTGTACAATCCTATATAAAATAATTTTTGTCGGTTTGAATATACGGCATTTTGTCCGTCACATGTGCGGGAAGGTCGTAATAGAATTTTTCTATCAATTTTCATTCGGGAATATATGCACTGCAAGGATGTGTCTATGAAAGAGGTGGATTTTCCCATAACCGCCGAATCGATAGCTAAGATGATGGACGGGTGGGTAGCATACGTCCGCACGGAATTCCTTGTTTTGAAGCACGGTTCCGAATATGCCGTCGTAGAACTGCATAAGGAATCGGGAACCGATTTGTTCAGAAAGTTAAAAGGATACGATATTGTATCTTTGCCGGACGACACGGTGTTTTATGAAGACTCTTTGTTGGACGTGTTAAACACTCCTGCTCTGGCAGAACTTCAGTCCAAATTTCCAGGTAAGACTGTTGTTATGAGAGGTATGTTTTCGCACATTAATTTTGTCAAGGATCTGATACCTGAGAAACTGATGATAGTAGACAATGTTCCTCCGTATCCGTCTAAGTTGGGAGTACTTGTCCGCCGTGCTTTGGAATCAGGTTTCATAGACTATCCGATTGTATGCGAAGACAGAATCATAGATATGGCAGACAAAGTTCCCGAAGTCAAAACGGAGGCGGTAATGTTTCCGTGCAGAGTTTCGCATCTGTCTTCGGACAAGCCGTTCTATTTCCTCGACGATGCACCGGAATTAAAACACAAAGTGACACTTATCGGATGTCATTTGTCTAAAAGAATCTACACATCTCTTTACGGCGGGGATGTACCGTTTATCAACGTCTGTCCTGCAGATTATACTGATTCTAATGTGAAAACGATAGTAAAATGCTGTAAAATTAAGAACGGGCATCAGATTGACGGTAATGTAGCACGTGTACCGTGGGGAGCAACCGTTCCGGAAGTAGTGGATGCAATCAACGATCTGTTCTCGCAGGGAAAGTGAGGGGCTGATGCCCCTTAGGCTCATTTTTTTCCAAAGACGACCGTGCGTCCGCACGGATCTCTTTTGGATTTTCCGAATTCGGACAAAAGTGCGATTTGTTCATTGTTGAATACGGGACCGTCGCGGCATATTCTCATGTCGTCCATTGCACAGCACCCGCAAACGCCTGCGCCGCATTTCATATATCTTTCCAGGGACAATTGGCATTTTACACCGAGTTCTTCGCATGCTTTGTATGTGAAGTAAAGCATGATTTCCGGTCCGCATGCTATAACGCAGTCGTATTTTTTCAAGGCCAGTTTCTCGCGCATGAGCTGTACGGCGTTGCCGTGGAATCCGACACTGCCGTCATCCGTGGCAATCCATACGTTTTCGGATGCGTTTTCGGCGCGTTCCGTCAGGATAACATCTCTTTCCGAACGGGCGGCAATTATGACATCGGCGCCGGTTTGAACGACTGCGGGCATTACGGCAGCCGTACCTACGCCTCCGCCTATGATGAGAATGTTTTCGGACGACAGATCAAATCCGTTGCCGTAAGGTCCTCTGAGCCCCATTCTGTCGCCGGGCACGAGTTTGTGTACGGCATCGGTTGCCGGACCGATGTTTTTCACTGTCACGCTTTTCTTTTTTCCGTCTATTCCGGAAACGGACATGGGAATTTCGTCTATTCCCGGAATCCACAGCATAACGAACTGTCCTGGTTTTACATCGGCATCCCACTCGAAGACGAAGGTTTTGGTATCGTATGCCTCTTCTATGACCTGTTCTATTCTTACGGTTTCACTCATTGGCAACACCCACCATCGATGAAACGGAATCATATCCGTATTCGTCCATGAACGAAGACAATCCGCTGTTTATTTTTTCGAACACATCGATTCCGATGCTGCCTATGGCACTTCCCACCTGGAATGCGGATGCGCCGGCCATTATGTATTCTGCCGCATCCCTCCATGAGGAGATACCGCCCACACCGACAATCGGAATGTCCAAAACTTTGTACAGGTCGTACACGGCTCTTACGCCTACGGGTTTGATTCCGGATCCGGACAATCCGCAGAATTTGTTGCTCAATATCGGTTTTGCAAATTCGGGAGAAATAACCATGGCTTTCAGCGTGTTTATAGCAACCACGGCATCGCCTCCTGCGTCCTGAACGGCTCTTCCGATGTCGGGGAGAATGTGTGTGTTGGGAGTCAGTTTGGCCCATACCGGGATGTTTACGGCGGATTTCACCGCGGAAACTATTTTCCCGACCATTGCGGGGTCCGTTCCCACTTCCATTCCGTATCCTTTGGCATGCGGGCACGAGAGGTTCAGTTCCACCGCGCATGCACCGTAGTCTTCCATCCTGCCTGCAAGATGTGAGAAATCGTCCGGATTTGCTCCGTATATCGATCCGATTATGGGGCCTTGGGGGACTGCCGTCTTCATCTCTTCTTCAAACTGTTCGATACCGGGGTTGGGAAGGCCCATGGCATTGACATAGCCTCCGCAAACTTCCATGAAGCATGGGTTATCATGTCCCGCATTTGGTTGGAGCCCAACAGATTTACTTACCACGGCTCCGGCTCCGAGTTTTAACATGCGGACCATAGTAGGTCCGGTCTCATCCATGATTCCGGATGCTACCATACCGGGATTTTTCAGTTTAACACTGCCTACCTCCGTACTGAGGATTGCCATGATGGGGTCGATGGGTTGCCTGATAATAATATATTCTGTTATGTGTCAAAAATCCTATTCGGCAGATTAGGACGAAGTTTCGCCGGGCGTTCCTCTGAATATTCAATCATAGGGATATTAATATGGCGTAGTTTTCGTATGGTTATGGATACGGAATCCGTACGCAATGATTTTCCCACTGTACGCAAAGGGATGGGCATCTATATGGACAGCGCATGCCAGTCTCTGAGGCCGGACAGCGTCATATCCTCTATGAACGACTATTATGAAAATTATCCAGCGTGCGGAGGACGCAGCGTTCATTCGATGGCAACCAAAGTGTCTCTTGCGATGGATTCTACCAGAGAAAAACTTGCGGATTTTTTCGGAACCGACGATCCGGACTGTTACGTATTTACCAAGAACTGTACCGAAGGCCTCAACACGGCGGCATTCGGACTGGGTTTGGGCAGGGGAGACGCTGTCGTTACAACCGATACGGAACACAATTCGAATCATGTTCCCTGGCTTTATCTAAGAGATAATGTGGGTATAGAGAGGCGTATGTCGCGTTCCAATCCCGACGGTACATTCGATATCGAATCATTCAAATCGTGTATGGATAAAAAAGTAAAAGTGGTTTCCGTACAGCATGCCAACAATGTTACCGGGTGTACGGTTCCCGTGAAGGAAGTTGCCGAGATTGCCCACGATTACGGAGCAACGGTCATAGTAGACGGTGCACAGGCAGCACCTCACATGCCGGTGAATTTAAAAAACATTGATGCGGACATTTACTGTATGTCAATCCACAAGATGTTGGGCCCCACAGGCATGGGATGCATGTACGGTAAAAGAGAGGTCCTCGAATCTCTTAAACCGCTGATGGTCGGCGGAGGTACAGTAGGATTGGCAACTTACGATTCTGTCAATTTGGCTCCGATCCCGGATAAGTTTGAGGCCGGACTTCATAATTATGCGGGGATAGTTGGGACGGGGGCTGCCATAGATTATCTGAACAAGATCGGTATGGACGAAATTGCCAAATGGGATTCCGTACTGATGAACCGCCTTATGTCCGGATTGGAAGATGTAAAAAATGTTCATCCCGTAGGTCCGGAAGACCCCAATCTCCGCGGCGGCGTATTCTCGTTCAACATCGACGGTCTCGGTCCGCATGATGTGGCCATGATGTTGGACAACATGGCAAATATAATGATACGTTCCGGTATGCACTGTACGCATCCGTATTATGTATCAAAAGGAATCGAAGGAAGTGCCAGAGCTTCCGTATACTTATATAATAATCTGGAAGAGATGGATAAATTCGTCGATACCGTACGCAAGATTGCGGAAACGTTCGGCGACTGATTACAACGCTCTCTCCGTAACATAACGTCAGCGTTCCCGGATACGACGTAACAGTATCGTATTTCAGATCTCCTCTGGTTACAGTAACGGTTCCGTGTGAAACCGATACTGTACAGTCCGGCAGAGGAATCACACCGTCCGCAACGGTTATCGATTCCAGGTCGGAATACCAGAAATCATCCAGAATACGGGCAACGCCGTTTCCTACAGATTCCAAATCGGTTATTTCTCTTTGGTCACAGCCGGCATCAGCTATTGAAATACCGGCAGAGAGCAATATCACCCCGCATATGCAGAGGACTGTTCTGGAAACGGTGAATTCCATCATAATGTCACCGCAATCCCCAAAGAAGTCCTTTCAAGAACAAGTCTGTCTCCGTCATTCAGATATACGCGTTCCGCAGGATTAATCAGATTATGGCTGAGGTACAGCTTGTTCATACATATCCCGTCCGTCAAAACCTCTATGACGGGGATCGGAGCGGTATGTATGAGCAGAGTACATCCGGAAGGAAGAGAGATATTTACCGTCAGTTTGTCTCCCGCATCCGAATTCCACAGTCTGTCTATGGTTTCGTTTATTTTTTCTGCCGTACATGTTGCTTCCGTTTCTGCCATTTTGTCCTGTGCATAAGGAACCATGCCGGAAACGGCCGACACGCAAAGAGCTATCAATAGGAACGAAACCGTTAGTTTAACAGGCATAGACAACATTCCGCAACGATCCCCTTAATGTTTTTACGATACGACTACGATTCTTGTGCTGGAATCCTCGCCGTATCCTGTTTTGGATACATTTACCTTCAGATATCCGTACGAACCGCTCATAGGCGTTATTGTCAAATCGCTGAATGTTACGGTTCCGTCTTCGCCTGTGGTGCCGTAAACAGTAGTATTATGCGAGTTCTTTACTCCCATTCCTGTCAGGATTACTGTTGCGCCTTCCAGAGGGTTTCCTTCCTGATCTTTCACAAGGATTTCTATGTCTCCCGAAATATTGCCAAGTTTGTCGCATGTTACTGTATCGGACAGTACGTCTACGTCTCCGATTGATTTCGGGGTTTCGATCGAACCCATCCAGTTCAGAATAATTCCGGTACCTATCGTGGCGACCAGGATGATTATCATGAGCTGAAGAGGCAATCCCTCGATACCTCCGCGTCTGTCATGTTTTAGATTTTTATCGATCATTGGATCGAACGTATCAATAGCAGTTGTGAATATAAAGAAAACTAGTGGATGCAGTCATTGAAAAACTGCATCGGACAGCGCGACATGTTTTACGCCGTTTTTATCGAATTCACTGGACATAATGAGTACGCGGTCGCAGTGTATTTTTGTGACTTTGTCAAAAGACGAGAGAATGTCATTGCCGGGGATTGTTCCGTTTTTGGACCTGCCCACGGTTATATGGGCTTTGAACGGTTTTCTGTCATATTCGAATCCGTTTTCGTCAAGACCTGCGCGTATGCGTTTCGCCAGTTCCGACAGCGTGCCGGACGGTTTTGCACCTATCCATATTATACTGGGCCTTCCGTTTCCGCCGAAATAACCTATCTTGCCGATTTCTATATCAAAAGGGGTAAAGCCTTCAACCGATTTTTTAACGGATTTTATCACGGAAGCTGCTTTGTTGCAGTCGGTTTCGCCCAGAAATGCCATGGTGATATGAATCTGCGAAATATCAGAGGTTCTGATCCCGGGGATTGTTTCCAGTTTTTCCAACACGGGATACAAAGATTTCCGATCCGAAACAGGAATTTCAACAAACAGCCTCATCGTACCAACCGTATTTTTTGCGTATCGACGCCAGCAGTCCGCGGCATCCCTTTTCTATGTCGGAATACGTCTTGTCGAAGTTGCCGGTGTACCATGGATCGGAGACGTCCCCTCCTCCCGCATAGTCCATTATCTTTCCCGTAACGCAGCATCCGTCCAACGGTTGAAGCGTGCGTATATATCTTAGGTTATTGGAATCCATTCCGATGATATAGTCATAATCACTGAAGTCATGCGTATTGAGGCGGCGCGCGGTTTTTCCCTCACACGAGATGCCGTGTTCCGACAGAACTTTTGCCGAACGGAAGTCTACGGAATCTCCGATGTGCTCCGCACTGGTTGCACAGGAAGCGGTTTTGATGCGATCTTCCAGTCCACACTCTGATACCATGCGACGGAATACGAATTCCGCTATAGGGCTACGGCAGATGTTTCCGTAGCATACGAACAAAACCTTTACGACTCTCATCGGATATCGTTTGCACACCGATGTTCATTATGGTTTGCATAAAATCTTCGGTGTTGTCGTTTTTATATCCGTGTTGTAATCCCTGTTGCATGGATCAGAAAATTTCCACACAGGATAAACTCGTTAACATGATGCCTCTGCTCGGACTCGCGGTTCTTGTTATCTGCGGCATCTGCATCAACTTCATGTGAAGTTGTAAAAGGGGGATAATCCCCCGTTTAATCAATCCATGTGGGCACGCATCTGGTTGAGTGCCCTTCTGCATTGGTCGTTTCCGGCGATGGCACCTTTGTTGAACCATCTCCTGGCTTCTTCAGCGTTCTTTTCGGTACCGACACCGTCTTTGTAACATCTGCCTACGATGAACATGGCTGAAGCATCTCCGCGGTTGGCGGAGTTCAGGTATCCTTCAAACGGTGTGACGGATTCTTTGACAACAATCTTCTCGCCGGTGGCGTTTTCAACAATCTGCTTCGAAAGAGTGTGTCCGTTCTCTGCGGCTTTGGTAAACCACCTGAGGGCTTCGGACTCGTTCTGTTTTACGCCTTCGCCGTTTTTAAGGCACCATCCGGCGTAATACTGACAGAGTACATTGTTGTTTTCTGCACCTTTGAGGAACCACTGGAATGCGGATTTAACATCCTTTTCGACTCCGGATCCTTCGAGATATGCATATCCGACATGGTATTGCGATTTGTTGAATCCCTTTTCGGCAAGCTCCTTATGAATGTTGAAAGCGGCTCTGGTATCTCTCTTGACGCCTTTGCCTCTCTGATAGGCTTCCGCAACCGAATATTTTGCTTTCATGAATCCGTCATCGGCGGCGCGCATAAACCATCCGAATGCAACCGTATCGTCTTTTCTGCATCCGGCACCGGTAGCGTATGCCACGCCTACTTCATAGCATGATTCGGAATCGCCGTTGTTGGCCGCGAGAGTGCGGTAGTATTTTGCCATCTTGGGTATTCTGTGTGTTCCGAAACCTTTCTCATAGTTTTCGGCGGTGATAACCTGGGCCTGAACATCTCCGAGATCGGCGGCGGTGCGGAACTCCGTGAACGATCTGACGGAGTCCTTCTTAACGGCTTTTCCCCTTCCGTATTTGTATCCGAGTGCCACCAATGCTTCGGCGGAGCACATTTCAGCAGCGCGTTGCAGGTATTCTTCCGATTTTCTGGCGTTTTTATCTTCGCCCAATCCGCCCATAAGGCATCTGGACATACCTACCAAACCTTCGCGGCACCCTGCCGCAATGGCGACCGTAAACGAACTGCTGGCTTTTTCCGGATCGAAATCAGAATCAATCCTGTCGAGACAGCATCTTCCTGTTTCATAAAGTCCGACCGGCGATTTGCAATCGATCATTCTGTCATAATATGCGTATGCTTTTTTGTGGTCAGCTTTTACGTAAATTCCTTTCTCGTAAATGTGACCGAGTTTATGACATGCCTCGGCACATCCGGAATCGGCTGATTCAATCAGTTTGGTCAGACCCGCTTCGCGGTTTCTTTCTACTCCGCATCCGTTGAACAGACACAGTCCGACGGCATACGATGCCATTCCGCTGCCCATTTCGGCGGCTCTGAGGAATGCTTCGTATGCTTTTTCGGGTTCGTATCTGTCTCCGACGGCAAGTTCGTAGAGGCGTCCCAAAGTATAGGCGGCATCTGCGTCTCCGTCGTCTGCCGCCTTGGTGAAGTAATCCAAGAGGAAGGCATCGTCGGGTGACTCGTGCGTGGCTAAGTATATGGACAATGCATCGGCCGCGTCTCCGTTTCCTTTGAGTAACGAACGCAGGTACCACACGGCAGGGTTTTCTTCTCCGCCGTATCCGGCAGAAATCAAAACTCCGGCCATAAATGCCCCTTGAGAACTACCGCCGACGGCGGCACGTTTGTACCAGGTCAGCGCAGAGTTCATGTCGACATCGGTATCTTTGCCGAGCGCGTATTTTTGTCCAAGCTCGAAGCAGGAGCGCACGTCGCCCGCTTCGGCGTTGGAAATCAACTGCTCTAAAGTTTCCATCGTGCCTTACAGTCACTTTCTTAATCTTAAACCTAGTGTATCATACAGTGCGGCATATCGCTGTTACGAGGTGTGTAATCGGTGCCATCATAGGTTTTTGCCGTTTTCCGTTTCGGATAAAAGTTTCGATCCAAGTAATTCGTCTTCGGGTTTCTTTTCTTTGGACAGATACATGAGGACAGTGGCGGTTGCCGCGAATGCCAGCATCAGTCCCCACATCGCGGAGAACGAATTCTGCGACGATATGTCTATGACGGCGCTTGATATAGTAGTACATACGCTCGCCCCCAGGAAGAGGAAAATGTTCATGCCGGATACTGCCGTTCCCGATATGGCAATGGGATACCATTCTTTTACCTGTGTGAACGAAAGCGACATGAATCCGCCGAAGAGTCCGAACATCGTGCTTATGAGCATCCAGAACCAATAGCTGTCTATTTTGCCGACAAACAGGAATATGACCGCCCATATCAGCGTGTAACACAGACATCCGAATATCATAATCCTGCGTTTTGAATGTATTATGCCGCGGGATGTGAGTATGCCGATGAAAACCGTGGATACTATTTTGCCCAATCCCATAACTGTTACCATCCACGATGCGCTTATGGCGAACGCATAGACGCTGTCGAAATAACGGACGGCCCATGTGCCTTGGAATGTCATGATTGACCCGTATACGAGGAAATACGCTATTGCGCAGGTCCAGAATGCTCTTCCTCCGGAGAATACTATGCGAAGGCCCTTCAGAGTAGGTATTTTGGCATCGGATCTTTCGACTATGTGTTCTCCGTGGATGTCGCGCCCTATTTCTTCGACGGACGGGAGGTTTTTATCATGCGGATGGTCGCGGACCACAAGCAGACACAGAGCCGCCAGACACATTGTTATGATGCCCAATACGAGGAATACGTCGCGCCATCCTATGGCATCGGCAAGCATCCTCAGCGGTCCGCCGGCAACAATTGCCCCGAAGTTTCCCACGGCTATCGTTATTCCGTTAAGAACGGCAAAATCGGTTTTTTTGAACCATACCGATACCAGTTTCATCAAAGGTATGTAGATAATTGCCATTCCTGCGGCAATCATAATTTTTCCTGCAACCATGAGGCCGAATGAATTGCCGAATGATGTGACAAACGAACCTACGGAAGCCAACATCAGGAACACAAAACCAGATTTACGCGGACCGAAACGGTCGGCCAACAATCCGCTCGGTATTTGCATTGCAGTGTATGTCCAATAATATACCGCAGACAGAATCGCAGCGGAACCGCCTACGCTGGCTTCGATATCCAATCCGACTACGCTGATGGAAATTCTCTGAAAATAAACAAAGAAATATGCTATGACGAAGATGGAAAATATAAGAAGCCCGTAGTTTCTGACTTTCCGTTCGGATTCTTTGGCGGCGGTTATCGTGTTCACGGACGCGGAGTTTATGCAGATGCATATTTAAGATAAGTGTATAATTAAAGGGTTTGTTATTCTTTTACGAATATCAGTTATTCTTTTCTGCCAGAAAATCAAGGCGTCTGTTGCGGAAGTATATGAATATCTGAATCATCACCAGTGTAAAATCCAGCACATAGAATGCGAATACATGGTTTACTTCCCCTATGACAATCTTGTTAATCATGCCGAGCAGATATGCCAGTTCTATTATGAGCAGAAATGGCAGACTCATTCCTTTGGTTGTACGGGCTTTGTACCCTCTGACGATGTTAAACGGCCAGGCGGATGCAAAGCAGAGAAGCATTCCGATTTCAAATATACCCTCTATCATTTTCTCATCTTACATTAATCAGTTCATATTCGGTGCTGCCGAATCCTATTTTTTCCGCGTGTTCGAATGTACTCTTCCAGTTTGTGATGGGTTGGTTTCTTTTCAGCAGATCTCCTTCCAGATTTCTTAAATCTCTGTCAAACAGTCTGCTTCCCGGCATAGGGGTTTGTTTGAGGACCAAATCCACGCATGCTTTGTCCAGCGCCACGGGATCTGCGGATGCCAGTATGCCGACATTCGGTACAATGGGAACGTCGTTCTCGGCGTGGCAGTCGCAGAACGGAGATACGTCGGAAATAACGCATATATGCATCGACGGTTTGTCTTTGACGGCAGCCATTGCATATTCCACGATTTTGGCGTTGACAATGTCGCCTTCTTCGTCGTACTGTGCACAAATGGCATCAAACGTACACACTCCGATACATCTTCCGCAACCTACGCAGCTGTCGGAAATCGATGCTTTCTTTCCGGTGAATACAATTGCATTCTGCGCACATACTTTGGCGCACGCTTTGCATCCTCTGCATACATCCTGATCGACGGAAGGTTTTCCGGCCGAGTGCATTTCCATTTTTCCGCGTCTGGAGGCACATCCCATGGCTAGGTTTTTCAGCGCACCTCCGAACCCGGTTATTTCGTGTGCTTTGAAGTGGCTGAGAGATACGATAACATCGGAATCATAAATTCCGCGTGCGATTTTCGCTTCTTTGACATACTGTCCGTTAATCGGCACTTCCACGTCGTCGGTTCCTTTCAGTCCGTCTGCGATTATAACCTGACATCCGGTGGTTTGGGGCGTGAATCCGTTAAGGGCGGCATTTTCCAAATGCTCCACGGCATGTTTTCTCATTCCGACGTACAATGTATTGGTGTCTGTCAGGAATGGATATCCTCCTGCGGATTTTACCAGATCCCCCAGGACTTTGCAGTAGTTCGGTCTGAGGTATGACAGATTTCCGTACTCGCCGAAGTGCGTTTTGATGGCAACGAATTTGTGTTCCATATCGATTTCGCACATTCCGGCTGCTTTGACAAGGCGTTCGGTCTTCAGCAGAAGATTATCGTTGATTCCGCAGCGCATATCAGTGAAGAAGACTTTTTGGCGATCCATAAGACTGCGAATTTTCTACATTAATATACATTTTATCGTAATACAATCAGCTGCCCGGATGTTTTTGATTCCACAGAGATATATGCGGCGCATATATGTCTGATTTAAGACACGCGAAGGGATTGTTTTAAATGCAGAAAGGAACGAATACCCTCCTACGGTTTTAGAAAACCGCAGGTGATTACGATGTACAGCATGAGCCCTTTTGCAGGCCCTCTCCTCTCGGACGAGGATTCGATTAAGAAGTACAACGATGAGAATCAGTGGGGACTCCACATCGCCATCGACCTTGGAGAATGCGATCACGAAAAGATTTGCGACGGAGAGACAATCAAACAGTTCGCCATTGATCTGGCTAACTACATTGACATGAAAAGATACGGCGAACCGATTGCGGTGCGTTTCGGTGCCGATCCCAAGGTTCAGGGCTATTCGCTCATTCAATTAATCGAGACTTCGTGTATAGCGGGACATTTCGCGGAAGACACCGACAGAGCATTCATCGACGTATTCTCGTGCAAGCAGTTCCCTCCGGAGAAAACGGCCGAATACTGCAAAGAATACTTCGGCGCAAAGAAGATGCAATACGCAACTCTTTTCAGAAATATTTGATTAAAACAGGGTCTTCGGACCCTTTTGATTATATAAAGATAATTATATTTCTAAAATCACTAAACATTCTGTCCATTATCAGACAATTCTGATTTAACAGATTTGTACTGAAATATGTATGGTTTGACGATTACGGTTATTTTCAATATTTATTGTCCTTTTTGTAGAATGTTTATCGAATAAGGTTATATAAGATTCAATTGTTGAAACAGGCAGGTGAATCAATGAACACTAAAATCATTGCAATCGCCGTCGTAGCAGTCATAGCCGTTGCGGCTGTGGGCGCTTATGTCGTTCTTTCAAACAACGACAGCGATGCCGATATGAACATCATCGGTAGGGTAAATACCGATGGATCGGCTATTCTTCTCAAAAACGGGGAGAATTCTGCCGATTATGTTACAATTGTAGAAGGAGAGGAACCCAGTGAACCCCACTTGGGCGGAAACAGTAAATGGGTCGTTTTCAACAAAGACAACTGGGGCGGAAAGATATTCACTGATCCCGGAGCAAGCACCATTCAGCACGTTCAGTTGAATGATATTGCAGATGCCATGGACCTTAAATTTGTTCAGTATTCTACAGGCATTACTGTGTCTAAAGACACTTTGTACTTTATACCCGGTGTTCCCACATATGAAAAGTTTAAGTCTGAGCTTAACAACAATTCCGACATTGTAGGCGGAATTTTCTGGGAGCCTCAGACCTCTGTTGCCACACTTTCTGGTGACAAAGATAAATGTAGCATGATGGTTACAACGAACGATTTGTTCCCCGGACACACCTGCTGTACTATTGCCGCACAGCATTCATACATCTCTTCCCACAAAGATGAGACTGTACGTTTCCTTGCAGCATATGTTGAATCTGTAAAGAAAATGACTGCGGCAATCAGTGAAAAATCCGGAGATAACTACGATAAAGTTATCGAAGTTGCTATGGATAAAGTATCAATGGGAGACGTTAAAGATGACCAGAAGAAAGCAGCGATTGAAAATGCATTCAAGTATGTCGTATACACGTATGCAGACAATTCTGCCGGTTCTCTTGACAACCTCGAGAAAGACATAGCTTCCATGGCAGAGAAATTCGCCAACAGCAAAACCGCAAAGAATGATGCAGCCGCTCTCGGATTTGATTCATACGATGCTTTGGCCGATAAATTCGTTGACGGTTCGTACATGGAAGATGCAGTAAAATACAAACTGCCCGAAAATGTCAGCACCGCAAACATTACAGTAGCTGTAATCGGAGGAGACATTCACCAGCTGGCTATCCATTACGGAATGGCAATGGGTATTTTCGATGAATACGGCATCAAGATAAAACTGAGCACTCAGAACAACGGTCCTGCAGTATACACTGCAATGAAGAACAATGATGCCCAGTTTGGATTCATCGGTGCTCCTCCTATGACCATCAACTCTATGAACGATAAGACCATCTGATTCAAAGAGGAATAAACATGGTTACCGTTCTCGGATTCAAATACGATCAATATAACAAATATCACAGGTGGGCAAGATCCGCAGTGATAACGGTCGTATCGCTCCTGATGTTTGTAGCGGTTTGGTGGGTTGTAGCAAAAATACAGTTGTTTGAGACAATCCCTACACCACAGGATACGTTTGCGGCATTGGGGGATTTAATCCAGAACGGTGACCCCATTTCCAAACTTTCGTTGGGAACTCTGGTTTCCTCAAGTTTGAAAACATTCTTCAAAGGTACCGTAATCGCATTGGTGGTTGCGATACCTTTGGGACTGCTTCTTGGATTTGTCAAACCTCTCAGAGAGCTTGCAACGCCTATTATAGAGGTTCTCAGACCCATAGCACCTATCGCATGGGCACCCATATTCATTGCCACAAGAGCATTGGGATTCGAGTGGGGTCCCGCACTTGTTGTTTTCATGGGTATGCTTTTCCCGATTCTTACCAGCACAATGTTTGGTGTTCAGAGAATCGATTCGAATTGGATTGATGCATCCAAAACAATGGGAGCTTCCAACGAGCAGATTTTTGTTAAAGTTATTCTGCCCGCTTCGGTACCGTATATCCTTAACGGATTGAAGACAGCTCTCGGAATCGGATGGATGTGTATCGTTGCTGCTGAAATATTCGCAACATCTCTAGGAGGAATCGGATACTTCGTATACGAACAAGCTATGAATTTCAACTGGGATTATGCATTCTCGGGCATCATAGTGATTGCGGTTCTCGGTCTTCTCACAACCGGTGTTGCGGAACAGGTTTCTAAATTTGTCTCGAGAAGGATGGGATTGGAATGAGCGAAAATATTACACACATGCCAGAAACGGTTGTTTCTGAATCGTCCGAAGAATGGTCTTCCGATTCTGCGGATACTCTGATTTCCATCCGTAATCTTAGAAAGGTGTACAGGACGGACGAGAGCGAAACAGTGGCAATCGATGATTTCAGTCTCAATATAAAAAAGGGCGAACTAATATCAATTGTCGGTCCTTCAGGATGCGGCAAGACTACTTTGCTGCGTATGATTGCAGGTCTTTTGGAATCCACATCAGGCAGTATTACCATAGACGGCAGGGAATGTAAAGCTCCCGGCCCTGATCGCGGTATGGTTTTCCAGGACTATGCTCTGTTTCCATGGAGATCCGTACGTAAGAACGTGGAATTCGGTCTTGAAATCGCAGGTGTTCCCAAAGAGGAACGTAAGGCAAAAGTCGATGCAATGCTTGACATGGTCGGTCTCGAGAAATTCGCAGATGCCAGAATTCATGAATTGTCCGGAGGTATGAAACAGCGCGTTGCCATTGCAAGATCTTTGGTATCGGAACCCGATGTTATACTGATGGACGAGCCGTTCGGAGCTTTGGATGCACAGACAAGGAATCTGATGCAGGAGAGTCTTATCAAGATTCTTCAGCAGACAGATCAGACAGTCATTTTCATCACACATTCCGTAGATGAAGCCATTTATCTTTCAGACAGGGTTGTGGTTCTTACAAAGAGGCCCGCCAAGATAAAGACTGTATTCGACATTCCGTGGGCACGTCCCAGAGACCGTGCGTCACCCGAATTTACATCGCTGAGAAAAGAAATCCTTGAAGAGCTTCGCAGCGAGAACGTTATGGATTGATTTTCATAGTAACATCACTCTCTTCGATATGATACATACGTACCGTATCGGAGAGAGTTTGTATTTTGTAAAACGGCTTAGTTTTAATCCTGTATGAGAATTAACGGTTGATTTAAAGTTGGGGCCGAAGCCCCGTTAATTCAGAATGCAAGTTTCAGGTTGTTGTACTTGTATACTTTGGTGGGACATACGAACTGACATCTGTAGCATGCGGTTCCCAGGCAGTTTTTGGTCTTTACTATGATTTCTTTATCATCGGTAAGGGTCAATGCATGCTCGGGACATTCCTTTTCGCATTTTCCGCATCCGGTACATCCTTCCATTTTTCCGCGAAGTTCTGTTCCGATATCATGGAGGATGGTCATTCCCTTTTCTCCGAGATCGGGGATATCACGTTTTACGACACGTATGACTTCGGGATGTCCTTTTGCTTTGGGAAGGGGTTGGATTCCGACGGCAGCGTTGTTTTCGTTGTACATCTCCATCGTCATGCCTTCGTCGCATACGGACAGTTCCTGCATGTAAATCTGTTCGAATATGGAATCTCCTGCGAACATGATGTGGTTTGCCCTGATTCCGTTGGCTATATCCTGAAGTTTGTCCAAGAGTTCGGGATCTTTCAGAATGTCTGTGGCCATTGCAAGGGACGTGTTACCGTACTGGTAGATCTTCTTACATGACGGAGGTACCAATCCGATGGATCTGGCTTTTTCCGCATCGACATATGTTCCGGATGCTCCGGCCATGTACATTATTCTCATGTCTTCGAATTTTATGCCGGCGTGTTCGAGAAGGGTGAAGTGTCCTGCTCTGATGGCGCCTATTGCTTTCAGCGCTTCCTGAACATCTTTGGAATCGATGTATACTCCGTCCTGCATGTGCAGTTTTCCGTCAGATGTACCTATCTTTCCTTTCTTCCACAGATGGTCGTCCATGGCGGCAGAAACTGCTGCAACAACGCCGGTTCCGGTAATACCTTTGGCTTTTCCGGACATAGGTCCGTAATCTTCGATTCTCTCAAGATTGAAGTCGACTTTGGCTCCGTCTTCGGGAATGATTTCGTCATTCAGAACTTTACAGATCCATTGACAATCATATTCGAGATCGGAGATTGCACCGGGTCCCGCAAGCATACCGTATTTGATGGACTGTCCTTCCATGGCAGGTCCGGCGGCTGCGGAACCGGTGTAGATTTCATCACCGACTTTAAGGGCCATTTCCGCATTAGTACCGTAGTCGGTAACCATGCAGTTTTCTTTTTCCTCAAGGAATCCGCTCTTGTACATCATGGCAAGGGCATCGGCACCGATTTCGTGTCTGATTGCCGGAGGAACGAGCAGTTCGCATCCGTCTTTGACATTGAGGCCGACATCCACGGCGGAGAATACACCCGCATCCCTTTTCTGTTCCTTGATGTTTCTTGCTTTGTGGGCATTTTCTCCGGCAAAGGCCAGATCGTCCACGGGTATTCCCTGGAACAGAGACAGTTGAATGGGGTTGCCGCATATGCTGACTCTCTCTACCTGGTTAAGGTCGATGCCCATTTTGGCAATGACCTTGTTTACAGTGTCGATGAGAATTTTGTGTGCGACATCTGTTCCTGCATTGATGCAGAATGTCAGATGATCCATGATGTTTGCACCGGGAAGCGGGTGACATTCGGTCACAACAGTGGATATTATCTTTCCGTTGGAAAGGTCCACGGCGTGACCTCTTGTTCCGCTTGTTCCGATATCGAGCGAGATTCCATAAGCCATTTAGTTCTTCCTCCTGAACCTGTCTAAAAATGATTTCTTCTTGGGTTCTTCGGTTTTCACCTCTGAATCCTCATGTTTGTGATCGTGACAATGACACTCCTCTCCGTCATGGTGGTGGTGATGTTCGTGCTCATGATCGTGGTCATGGTGGTGATCGTGTCCGCAGTGGCATTCCACATGTTCGTCCAGTTCGTAGTCGAGGCCGGAATCATCGACTGCGTGGAACATTCTGTGTCTTAGTTCGTGTTCGTCAACGTCAAGGACAGCGCACATAAATGTGAATTTTACCTTCTCCTGAGGTTCCAACGTTCCGTGGTGTTCCACACCGTTCTCCATGTTGGTAAGATTCAGGGTAAGTCCTGTTCCGTCTTCCAACGTAACGGCTGCTTTGATGTGTCCGAGCATCATTCCTGATTCGTCTTCCACCCATTTTCCGATGGTCAGAAGCGCTTTGGCGAATCTAGCTTCGGCGTCCGCATTCCAGCAGTTTATTGTTCCCGTCAGACCAACGGCGCATCCTCCGGCCTGTTCGATGGAGGTCTGCTCGTGGTGGTGATCGTGATCATGGCAGTGGCATTCTTCCCCGTCGTGGTGGTGTTCTTCGCTCATTGCATCATCTCATATACTTTATCCATGTTCTCTCCGGTCTTGGCGGATATAGGCATAACTTTCTTGCCGGGGAATTCCTTGGCGAACCATGCTTCGATTTCCTCAACCTGTCCCGGTTTTGCAAGATCGCATTTGTTAATTAGAACGAAATCTGCATTGGACATCTGCATTTTGAAGAACTGTGCTTTCTTTTCGAGAAGCATCGAGAACCTCTGTACGTCGGTGACTCCGACGATGTAACACTCTTCTTCATCAATCATAGATACGCGTACAAGCTCTTTCACTTTGTGGGGAAGTGCGAGACCGGTCGGTTCGATAATGATAATGTCGGGATCAATGTCGTTCTTAATGTTCTTAAGTGCAGCCTGCAGGGTTCCGGAAAGGGAGCAACAGATACAACCGTCGGGAAGTTCGATGGAATCATATCCTTCGGCTTTCAGGGTAGCCCCATCGACACCGATTTCTCCCGATTCGTTAACAAGGAGCGCAGTTTTTAAACCGCGTTTGGTGTACATTGAAGCGAACTTCATCAGAAGGGTGGTTTTCCCGCTTCCGAGGAAGCCTCCCATAATATATACATACATGAACAAACCCATTTCATTTCTAGTATAAACGGTTCTTCTTCGAACGCGCGGTTTTGTAATTTTTCGGAGTTGTCCAAGAACATAGCGATCTGTTGTAAACCCATTCATCCATCATTTTTCGGGGTATATTCGGTATAAGCGGAAAATATGCAGTAAATATTATATATGATGTATGTGCGCGCGGGCATTTTTATCCATCAAATTTTATTTTTCGTATTGCATGATGGATGGCCATTCATCCAACAAAACATAAAATTTAAATAATAGTGGTTTAAACAATTCAGTTGGATATTTATGTCCGATTTTATTTATAAATTAAATCAGTTAAATGTATGGATTAATCAATCATCCACAAAATCAATCAAATACTACAATTCGATTGCAGTGTTAGCATAGGTTGAAAAGCCTAGCTAGAGGAGATAGAAATGCTAGACGCAAAAGGTGCGGATTTCAGCAAAGTTCTGACCCGCTACGATATTAAACTCGAGGTTACAGATTCCCCCGAGGAACTCGCAAAGAAAATGCTTCCTACCGATGAAGTTTTCCACAAGGTAGCAGAAGAAGTTATGTTCAAGAGATTCAAGACCGTCGGACCCGTCGTTATGGAGGCCCTCAAATCCAGGAACCCCCTCGACGTCATCAACAACGGACTTGTCGCAGGAATGGAGATCGTTGCAAAACTGTACGCAGACCATGTCTACTACCTGCCCGACATCATGATGGCCGCTAAGACCATGGAAATCGGAATCGCTCTCGCAGAGAAACAGGTCCCCGGAGGAAGAGAGTCCAAAGGAACCGTTATCATGCACGCAGCCGAGGGAGACCCCCACGACATCGGAAAGAACATCGCAGCCGTTATGATGA
>CAKQHC010000018.1 GCA_934234005.1 uncultured Methanomassiliicoccales archaeon
ACACAGTATGCAGATCGGATAACTCATATCTATGTGAATAATGATTGCTTGATGCGTTGGGATTGTTTACTTTGTCTGTTGATATATGATTCATATTTTTCGGGCACAATTTTGTAAGAGTTGTTTTTTTTGCATCCGTGTGCCCCACGATGAGAACAGCCGGCCTAATTTCAGACGTTTTCGATGATTGCGAGTATCGTACGGAGAATCACGAAAATAGAGAATTTAAGAATTTTTGGAATTGAATTCCGATTTTTCATAAAATTTCTGTTGGATTTGAGTCGGCTGGCGAATTTATTTCAAAATTCGGAATAACACTCCTTCAATAACTGTTTTTAAATTTACCACCTAAATTATTCTTCCGAAGCTTGGATTGCAGATTGTTCGTAGGCGATTCGAAAAGTCTGTCTGCAAGGAAAGGCTCCGATTAGTTACTTATGTTTGTTTATATATCTGTAAAAAAATTACGGTGAGAATTTGATTGAATCCTTTACCGTCGAGAATTATAAGAATTTTAGAGATAAGGTCAAAATCGATTTCTCTAAGACCAAGAATTATGAATTCAATAATTATCTTATATCAAACGGGCTGCTGAACAAAGTATTGCTAATATGAAAGAACGGTACCGGAAAAACTAATCTCGGAAGGGCTCTGTTTGATATTGTATATACTTTGACAGATCTTGCCATGGAGCAGGAACAAGTCGACAATGCAAGTTTTCTCAACGGATTCTCCGACAAGAGGTATGCGGAATTCGAATACATTTTCCGTTTAAACGGAAAAAGGATAGCTTACAGATACCGTAAAACAGATCCTGCGACCATTGTCTACGAAGAGCTTGTATCCGACGGAGAGCGCATTTTTATGAGGGACGGTAATTTGAATTCGGATTACACCGGGCTTAAATCCATAGGGGCAGACAGGCTCAGGGTAAGCAATTTGGCGGACGGACGTTTGTCTATGTTGCGCTATATTGAAAACAATACGATACAGGATGACAATTCTCCCGTTTCTCTTGTTATGGGATTCGTAAGAGGGATGCTATACTTTAGATCGACACAGGACGGGAATCGTTTTATTGGCTGTTCAAAAAATGTTGAAACCACGGACAATTATATCATCAAAAACAATCTTGTTGATGAATTCGAAAATTTCCTGAAAAAAATCGGTGCCATAGACATGAAGCTGGAGGCTGCCAAAACTGTATCGGGAGATATTCTGGTCCAAAAAACAGGAAATAAAAGTCTGCTGTTTGCATCGGTTGCATCCAGCGGAACAAAATCGTTGCAGCTGTTCTATTATTGGATGAAGCATTTCGGTAATGTGACGTTTCTGTTTATGGACGAATTCGATGCATTTTATCATTTCGAACTGTCTCTGAACATTTTGCGCGGCGTGTCGGAACAGACTGAGTTTCAATCGGTATTGACATCACATAATACTGCCCTGATCAGCAACGATCTTCTTAGACCGGATTGTTATATGGTTTTGGATAGCGGATGTATCAGAACATTGCCGGAACTTACTTCCCGTGAACTCCGTCAGGGGCATAATTTGGAAAAGATGTTGAGAAACAGGACGTTTGACGAGAAATGAGATTTGTATTTTCGGTATAGTTTTCTTCAGTTTTGTCGCCGAATGTCAGGTTAATTATTTTGTTCCAAAATTTGAAACAAAATTATTTGTTCCTAATTTTGGAATAAAACTTACAATTCAAATATGTCAATAACAATCACCGTGTATGGAACGGTTCATAGGCAGGGAATCCGAACTCGCTTTTCTCGAATCTATATGGGAGGGGGCGGGTCAGCATACATGCAAAGTTATCGGGAGACGCAGAATCGGAAAAACCGAACTTCTTAAGAAATTCGCCGAAGGAAAAAGGTCTGTATACATCGAATCCGCCATAGGTTCGGTTCCGGATAACATCCATATCATTACTGTCGCAATGAACGAGTTTGACGGTCGCGGTCGGACGGATCCGCCGTTTCTGTCTGATGCCTTGGGAGATCTATTGGATATATGCAGGGCCGGGCGCACCCTTGTCGTTATAGATGAATTGCCGTATTTGGTAGGATCAGGCGAGCAGGTTGCGTCATTGCTTCAGCATTTTATCGATTCCGTTAAACGTGATACGGAATCTATGGTGGTTGTATGCGGATCATCAGTAAGGATGATGAATCGGGAAACGACCGATTACAGTAAACCCCTTTACGGCAGGTTTGCCAATGAACTGAAAGTGGATGAGTTGCCGTTGTCCGTTTGCAGATTGTTTCATCCCAAGATGTCGGACTTGGATGTTGTGAAGCTGTACCTGACGGTCGGCGGAATACCGCAGTTTCATTATGATTCCGATGCAGCTACATACAGAGAATACATCGAAAAGCATTTTCTGTCGGATAATGCGGATATGAAAGAGGAGGCGGAATCTTTGATTGGCAGCGAATTTGTACCGTTGGGAAGATACATGGCCGTCGTCAACGCAATCTCAGACGGCACTGCATCGCTGAAGACAATCGCCGAAAAGACGCAGATGCAGAAGGCAACGTGTTCTCGCTGTATCGACGAATTGGACAGAGTGGGAATAATCGAGACGGTGCATCCCATGTTCGGGTCTCCCAAGCACCCCATATATAGGATATTGGATCCGATGGTAGCTTTTTGCCAGGATGTTGTCAGAGAGGCCGCTGTGTATGTGTTCAGAAATCCGTCTGACACATACGATAAAATCTCGGAGAGAATCAGTACGTTTCTGGGCGGACGTTTCGAGGACCTTTGCAGGCGGTTTGTTATTGAAAATTACAGATGTGCGGAAATCGGAAAATGGTGGGGTTTGGACCGTGAGAAGAGGACACGCGAAATCGATGTCGCATCCAAGGTTTTGGTAAACGGAGTCCAGGTTGCGCTTTTGGGAGAGTGTAAGTTCAGAACGGGTAAGATGTACGAAGAAGTTTTGGACGTATTCGTAAGCAGTTCTGAGTTTGTAAGGACCGATCTTCCGAAGAAATACATTCTGTTTTCAATCTCCGGGTTCGGAGAGGGTCTGAGGGACGAAGCCGCAGAGAAAGGCATTGTGCTTGTCGGATTGGAGGAGATAATCAGGTGGAAATTATCGGAGGACGGCAGATGAAATGAATTCTCTGTTAACTCGAATGTAATCGAGTTCTGTTTTCTTGTATGCATCATAGATTATACTAGTTTACAGTATTCTATATTATGAAGAGTATTTTTAAGCATGGTGTAGATTCGGATATATGGTCGGATATAGGACTAGCAGATTCCATAAGATTCTGACGGTTGTCTCCTTATGTACAGTCCTGATTTTGTCCGGAATTGTAATATTCGGATTGACCAATGAAAATACAATCGAATTAAAGGAAGGAAACAACCGTTTCGTCTATATTGACGGCATGTATCTGGCTATAGAAGATGAGATAGAGATACGTAATGGATTCAACACAAATATAGACAATTTGAAAGTATGTGTTTCCTTGTATGATACGAAATACGACAGAACTATGACATTATGGAATTATGATAGCATCAATCTTCCATCAAAAGAGACCGTTTTGATTCCGGTTAAAATCCGTGTATCGGCATTTTCTGTTGCAGCTGCGCTTATAGATTCTATCAAAGTAGAAGGGTCAGAGATAAAATTGCATGTAGACACCTCCGGAACATACGTTTACGGATTGTTTGATATGGATGCGGAATTTGACATAACATATCCTCTTTCGGACGATGGGAAGACAGTCAGTTATGATGTGACGGAAAATACAGACAACAGATATGTTTTGGAAGTTTCAAACCTTCGGAAAGATCTCGTTCCGTCGGACAGACAAATCATTATTACCACGATCGATACCGAGATGTCTGTGGGTTTGTATAACAGTGAGGAATCATTCAGCATCATTTTAGAAAGCGAGTCGGGATTGTCGGATGCTTTGGAGAAATTGAAAGCCGGCAATTCCACTGTTATAGGCATGGGCGATACATCGGAAGAAACGAAAGATGCTTTATTTGAGCTCATATCAGCGTTACTTTATCTGAGGTGGGTAATCTGAAATCCCAGATAATCGAAGGATTCCGTCAGATGATAAGATATATTTCCACGATATTTTTGGCTGTTGCAATAATCCTGTTAATCGTTTACATTTCACTTACAATAATCATGGACATCCCGGTAGATATAGTATCTATCTCTTTGGATGTCCTAGTCATGATGGCAGGATTAATTCCAATATCTGTATTGGCATTTTTCATGGGATGTTGTCAACCCGGGACCAGAGATCGCCTTATTGTTCGCATTGCTATGAATTTTCTTCTGATTCTGTTTATATTTTTGATTGTGCACACATTCGATTATTCTCCGGACGATAGTTTTCCAGCGGGAGATCTGACGGCTCAGGGTATAGATCTCACAATATATCTGGATAAAGTGTATTTTGTACTGATGTTGTTGCCGTTGATATCTATAGCCGATGCTGTTGCAGAGTTTTTGCACGGTATTGATGATTGATGTTACACTTATGTGGTATAATATTATAAGACTCATTAATCTATACGTACTCGGTATTCATTTTACATATTAACATACATTATTTTTTAATATCTGGAACACATCAATAATGCGCGTTTTATAATATTGTATTTATGCAGTTAAAAGTATTAATACAAAAGACCATAACACGCTATGAATACGCGCAAGATTGCGGTTCTTGCAGTTGTTTTGGTAATGGTGTGTTCAGCGACACTGATTGCTGCCACAACATTCGAAACACAGAAAGAATCGGAACAGAATCCGAATCCGTCAGGATTCCTCTCGGATGTAAAGGACAATGACGGGTTTGGCATCCATTTCAACGCAGTAGGGCAGGAAGGATATGACATTCTGAGAACTGCAACGAAAACGATGAATATCAAAGATTTCGAATATGTCAGCAGTGACTTGGGAAATTTGCTCAACAGAATTTCGGATAACGAGAAGTTGTTGGATTTTTCGAAATTGTCTGCCACGATTGACGAAGAATTATGCTCAATCGATTTGACTTTTGATACGTGCTACAGAATAAGTTCTGACGGTATCGGGACAATAAATGCAAAAGGAATAATGTCTGGGCATATTGTTGACTGCTATCAGCAGGACGAGTCTTATTATGAGTATAAATGCTTCCCGGAAGGTGTTGTTGCATTAAATTATAATAAGTGTGCCTTCACAATCAATTTCAATCTGATTTCAAACATCAAGAACGATCTTGTTGAATCAACCGAATTGTTCGTAGATGTTTCTCTCAATTTCGATTATTACAGGAACTATAATGACGAAAGTAGTAGTGAAATTATATACACCGGTTTCGTGCAAGATGTTAATGATGATGTCAGCATCCAGATTGTATCTGATTTGAACATTACAGGACCGGATACTTTCACCGAAATAATGCAATATCTGACGGATATTGATTATCAGGGATCAATGGTTATAGAATCCAGAAGTACTTTAACATGTTATGAGAATTATAATGACGGGATTTATGGAAACCAGATTTCAAGATTCATAAATACAGAAGTACCAGCAGGTTTAATCGCAATAATATTTGCCCAATATGACCTCGATCTTAAAGAGATGGAAGAGGTATATGGTCTCATCAAAACTCTTATGAACAGCGGTATCGCCTATGATACGCTTTATCCGCTTCTCCAGAAGATGGGAGTGGACATGACTGTCGAAGAGTATGAGATGATACGCTCTATTCTGTATTCCCACCGTCTTCCGGCATACAGCGAATTCCATCCGGTTTTAAAGAAATTCGGTATAGAGGTAGATGAAGCCACATATACGTATCTGGACTCCGTTTTGTGCTGTTTGGACGGAGATTATTCCTTGGAGAGTGTCAATAAAGTATTGGTGCCCAGTGGGCTTCAGCTTACTCAGATACAATATGATCTCATAAGGAGCATCATTGATACTCGCGAGGTTCCGTCGTATGATGCCCTCAAGGCCGCCATCGGTGAAGAGAACATGATTTACACCGAGGCGCAGTACAGGCAGATCTGTTTGCTGATACACGAGGGAATTTTACCGTCATACGATGTGGCCGAACCTCTTCTGACGGCTATCGGCGCTCCGGTGGATCAGGAACTTTACGAGAATTTTGCAGGCATGTACAATGCAATAGTACGCAACCCTTCCTATGAGAACGTCAAACCTGTTTTTGATATGATTGGTATAGCAGTATCGGAATCACAATATAATCTGCTTGTTCTGATTCTTAAGGATTATAAGACAATAGGCTACAACGATGTGGCACCTGTTCTTGAAGAAGCAGGATACCCGATATCGGAAGAAGATTTCAACAAATTGGTTCAGCTGTTCGGAGAAATCAGGAACGGTGTGACTGCGGAACTGATGGGTGAGATATGCGAGACCCTTGGATTGCCAATCGGCGATGTACAATGTGTCGCTATACTGGCATTGATTCAGGAACATAAGATCCCTACATATGAGGACATAAACCCTGTTTTCGAGATGCTCGGTTTCCAGATATCAAAGGATACGTATGATTCTGTATGCAAAGAACTCTCCATACTGGGGTCGTCTCCGGGATATTTCAGTATGGAATTGATACTTGAGAGTATGGGATTGTTCGTTTCCGAAGGTGTTTATGACGGATCAATAAGTTTTGCAGATTCATTATATGATTCTCTTGCAAAGATGAAGAACGATCCGGAACACACTTTGTATTATCTCAAGTGGGGAGACAGAGAAATTCATTCTGAGAACATGGTCACGGTACGTAGTATCATCAACAAAGTTGTCATGCCCGAGGATAACAAATGGGTGAATACCGAATCAAGCTACGACATTAAGATTATTGGTTTTGACAAATATTATGCCATTGAATCATTTGTTTGTGATGATGAAAATGCAGAAGTTGTTTATGTTCCCGGATATGTCTATGTTAATGAAATAAACGACTATACGAATTACATTCAGGATAACTTATTTTTCCGTTTGGAGTCAAGTACGGCATATTTGTCAGGATACACAGTACCAGAAAATGGAATTCTGACAATTCCAGATACTGTAGAAGTTGACGGAAAAATCTATGAGGTGTATGTGTCGTCAAATTTCACATTCGATGATGTCAATGAACTTCATTTTGATTGTGAGATAGATTTGGATTATCTGGAAGTTATCGCCGAACCCAGTAAAATTTATATTTCTAAATTTACGAATGAATATTATTACAGAACACCGTTGAATCCGGAAAAATATGTCTTTGCAAATCAGACGGATGATTTTGTTTTCAAATTATACGAAAATTACAAAGAAATCCGTATTTTGGGATTTGTTCATTCATTTGACGAGTATAAATTGTCTGATTCATATGTGATAGATGGTAAAAAGTATTCTTTGAAATCTGTTAGCAACATGTTTTCTACTACTATCGGGTGCTTGGACATCACAAATCATAGCACATACGTCGTCAACGGAGTGGAGTTTTATTTTGACGGCGATAAGTATTATACAGACGGTCACAAATTTAATTCATATGGATTATTCCCTATAGATTCTCAAGGAGCTGTTTTTGAAGGGCGTTCCATTATCGGTTTCATCAAGCCCTTGGATACATATGTTTATTCACGTGAAGAATCCGGTTATTCGAATATAACAATCTCAATCAGAGGACAGTGTTCTGTCGGTACGTTGGATCTTTCTAAAGCCAATTATTGTATTATAGAAAATATCGACGGGGTCGACAAAGTTATTCTTCCTGACAGCTACAGCCTGTACGGCGTGCGCAACACCGCGGTAGAAATCAGCGGAGTAACGTTTGCTAGCAACCCAGAATATTCTGCGGACGGTTTAGTAGCGGTTAAGAACGGCTTAATCTTGGAGCTTAAGGATTCATACATTAGTTTGATAGGTTCGTCCGAAAGATTCGATCAGTATTGTCTGACCGATTCTGTACCGATCTCAGTAATCGATTTGAAATATGGTCCGGGGTTCGGAGTTTTGGATGTTTCAAATTACGGCGGATGGTTAGTGACATTCAATTTGGGTCTTGTTGACAGATATGTATGTTCCAGTATGCCTTATTTGGACTCTGTCATCACGTTTCCCGGAGAGTTAGTCTGTAAAGGAATAACTTTCCAGAAAAATTCAGACTCCATGTTTGATAGCAAATATGTGGCAGTTTCCGACGAGGGTGCGATTTTCGATACAAACTTCAACCTTCTGGGTTTCACCGGAGATACAGATTATTTCAAAATGACGGATTCTTTGCTCTTCGGCGGTGTAAAGTACAAGATAAGCCCAGGCACAGTTAAAATACAGACGGATTTCAAAGTAGGGGAGTTAATTTCAGAATCGCAGGTCAAATCTCTGAAAGGCGTTCATTCTGTAGAATTCAAGTACCGCCAGGGAATAAGCAGTGTCGAAAATACGGAATCTTTGGAGAAAATATACAATCTGTATGAAAACAGCATAAGCTCTCTCTTGGAATTACCGAATCTTAAGTATGTCAAATTTAACGAGAACTGCAACATTACATTGGATGATGTCAAAACATTGCGCGATAACGGAATCGAATGTGAAATCCCGTCTCTCAATGCAAGATATGATGACGAATCGGTTGTTATAGAAACTGACATCGGCAGTTTAAGTATCAACGATATTGTCAATGAGAATGTAAAGTCCGTAGTCTTCAAAGGACGCATCGGAACGATCGTATATGATTCGGGCAGCGCGACTGTTGCCTCCAATCTTACTTCGATAACATTCGAGTCTTATGTGGGGTATGTAGAAAGATACGCATTCCATGACTGTCTCGCGTTGGAATCTGTTACATTCAACGACGGTGTAGGGAGTCTGAGCGGAGATGCGGTTAAAAACTGTGAAAAGCTGAAGAGTCTTAAGATAAACGGTACGATCGGAGAGATAAGAAAATCATATGATGCATGTGTCGACATAAGTACAATCGATTTCAGCAATGTAAAATCCATAGGTAGCATAGCATACAAGTCCATACAGGTAAGTTCCGATGAAAAACTTGGATTATTCACATCTCTCGCAGAAAATATTTCCGTCGATGCTTTTATTATCGGAAGTCTCAACGTTGAAAAGCAGATGCCGGGAATACCCACACTTTACAGCAATGATGTTGCGACATACAAGCTCTATAAGGAAGACGGAGCGGTCAAGGCCTGTGTATATTCGTATTCCGAAGGCGGTATTCCCTCATCCGTACAATACGGAGAAACAACCGTTCCGGTAGGTCACGCCTCGATTGCAAGCAACGGGTGGACGTTTAAAGACGGAATAATGACAATTCCTGCGGGAGTTTCAATCGACTGCAGCAGCGACGTATGGAATTCCATAGTACGTGTTTACAACAACAGCGACAGGGTCATATGTAAAGGCAACCCGGACGAAAACCAATATCAGACGATTCTGGACGAGGACGGAAAACTGTTGGCCGTAATAGGCTTCGGAGATTTGAGCTACACAATTCCTGCTGAGTTGAATTTAGAGTATCGCGGAGATATTTCGAATTTCATAGGCAAATTGAATTCTCTGAAACTGACGAGCATCTCTGTTGAACCCGGTAATTCTTATCTCAGAGCAGTATCGATTGACGGATTCAGCACGCTTATTACAACAGTATCTTTGTGGGACACAGACTATACGTTAGTATCATCAGGAACTATTGTGTATGTATGCGGAAATAATGAGGCGGGAGTCTATACAATTCCTGCTTTTGCCGCTCATTTCAAATACACAGGCATATTGGGCAAAGTCTCTGACGTAAAAGTGGAGCGCGGAAACGATGTTTTCTCTGTGCACGCATACGGCAATTACAACACTCTGCTTCGCAACGGATGTTTTGTCGCATTGTATGGAAGCGGATCAAATTATGAAATTCCCAAAGAGATGACGTCAGGATCTCCGATGAATTATCTTTCGGATGATGTATATGTAAGCATCAACCCGGAAAACAGCAGATATACGACGGAAACAGAAGGCTCGTTCCGTACACTCATCTATGACGGTAAGTCAATATATGTTTGGAGAATTGATGATAAGAGCAACGAATACAAGATTACCGCATCTACGACGTATTTGGATTTCGATGTGCTGAGAGAAAAACTCGGAATTACATCGGTTATTGTGAGCGAGGGTGTAACCCGCATCACAGGAACCATTTCCGAGGAGTCGTCTATAGTTAATGTGTCTATTCTCGGAAATCCGGAGGCATATTACCTGCATATAATGAAAGAATTGGATTCTTTCATTGTTAAAGAAAGTACATTTGACGGAACATATGAGCGTACCGTCAACGGACTTACCGTTCAGTATCTTCGTTACAATCTGATTTATGTCGGTAAAACGGATGGTTTCAATGCAGACCATGCGTTTGTCGATGTCGACGTAGGTACGGATATAGTAAATGTGGAGTCTTTGGAACTGGATGCGATTTCGATACCGTACGGCACCAGAGTCGATAATTGCAGATCATCAGCGATTATCGGCATATACTGTTCGTATGATACGCACGAAGTCTATGTAAACGGGAATCATTCGGTATACAGCTACGGTTATCCGTATATGAATATCCTGGCTATGGACGGAGACAAAATTACCGTACGTTTTACGGCAGCGCCCGGACATGTATTCGACGATGGATCCTCCAGCGTCGAAATAACATCATCCGGCACGTTCTCTGTTACTCAAAAATTAATCGGATACAACGTTACATATCACACGGGAACCGATGTTACATCCGTTTCGGATCGCACGGTAAACTGCGATGTGTCTCTGTATAACGAAACTCCTCTAAGGGCCGGATATCTGTTTACAGGCTGGTATTTGGACGAGGGCCGCACGCAGAAATTCGCCGAAGGCAGCAGAATATGCGAAGATTTGGACTTGTACGCATCATGGATGAAACAATCTCTGTATGTCAACGGCATATGGACTCCGATGGATTCCGATGAATTTTCCACTAGGAAATGGTTTACCGATGAAGAATGTACCAAGAGGTATTACGGATCCATGCCGGAAGACGATACGCCTCTGTATACAAAGGAGTATAAGATTGTCTTAACAATCCATTGTGACGGAGTTGTTGAAAAGCGTACGTTTACATGCGGTGTCGACGGTCTTTATGTCTGGTATTATTTGGATAAGCAGTATGCATGGTGGTTGGACGAGGACGGTAAGTCCCCAGTGCCCAGCCGTATATATGAAGATACAACGGTTTACGGATTGGAAAAACAGACTTCCACATTGACAATACAATATGTGTATCCAACATATACTTCGAGTTACACCATAGATCAGGCGTACTATTATGTTAAAGATGGGTACCGTTTATCTGTTGAGGATTTAGGGCATGATTATACCAGGTGGTATTATTTTGGCGATACGCACGGATATGTTGTTAGTTGTAATGTAAACGGCGTGCCGATATCCGACCATATATGTCATTATGTAACGTCTCCGACCACGATACAGATTGTATACACCCCGCGTGAAATCAACATAACCTACATTATCGACGATGATAAGGGAACAATCGGACAGACCAATGCTGCATATTATGGAGAAACCGTCAGTCTTCCCGAAGTTACCGCCAAGGACGGTTACAGGTTTGTCGGATGGATCAGCGGATTTACGATTGTGAACAGTTTTACGGCATATGAGCCAACGACTCTCTATGCAGGATTTGTCCGCGAGGGAGTTCCCCAACATACCATAACATATGATGTAGACTCGTTTATGGGATACTGCGACAGAGAACAGACGTCCCGTTACGACAAGGATATCGTTGCGGCTCTTCCCGAAGTTACGGCTTTGGAAGGTTACGAGTTTACGGGATGGACCATAGACGGAAATCCCGTCAGTCTGCCGTTCATTATCAGGGATGATGTGACTATTAAGGCGGAGTTTGTCAAGGTTCCGCTGAAGATTACTTTCATTTCCGAAGGCACAGAGTATTATTCCGACATCATGTATGTGGGTGATGAGATTATTCTGCCGGAGAATCCGGAGAAAGCCGGAAACGAGCAGTACAGGTATGAATTCGTCGGATGGGAAGGATATACCGATGGAATGACCGTTTCCTGCGCACATGTATTCCGTGCGGAATTCAGACAGATTCTGATGACATATACTGTGTCATTTGTTGTCGACGGAAAGGTTACCGATACGGTACTTGAATACGGAACCGTGATTGATATGCCGGTTCCGGTTAAGGCTGCCGATGCACAGTATACCTACGTTTTTGTGGGCTGGGAAGGATATGCCGACGGTATGACAGTTACAGGCGACGTGACTTTTACGGCTAAATTCAATAGCATACTGAACAAGTACACCGTAAAGTTCGTCAACGACGATACGGCGGTATATGAAGAGAAGCTCGATTACGGAACGAAAATTGTAGCTCCGACCGAAATTCCGACAAAGGAATCCGATGCGGAATACAGTTACACATTCGTCGGATGGTCCGGATACACTGAAGGAATGACTGTTGTCGGTGACGTTGTTTTCAAAGCAGTATTCAGTACGGACGGAATGGTCTACAAGATCAGTTTTGTCAACGGCGGTGAAGTAATATCTTATGATTTGGGATACGGAACAAAGATTGTTGTTCCGGCTAAAGTACCGACAAAGGAATCCGATGCACAGTACTCATACGTGTTCAAAGGATGGTCCGGATACACCGACGGCATGACCGTTACCGGCGATGCGACATTTGCCGCAGAATTCGACAGTGTACTGAATAAGTACACTGTGAAGTTCGTCAACGGCGACGAGATCATCTCCGAATCGGTACTGGATTACGGAACGAAAATCACAGCGCCTGCAAAGGTTCCGACAAAGGATTCTGACGTTCGCTTCACCTACGAATTCGTCGGCTGGGAAGGATTCGACGGTTCTGCTACGGTCACCGGAAACGCGGTGTTCAAGGCTGTGTTCAAAGAAAACGACAGAATCTATGACGTGGAATTTAAAGTGGACGGAAAGACCGTTCATAAGGAAAGCCTTGCCTACGGCAAGTCTTTCACTGCTCCCGTTACCGCAACCAAGGAAGCGGATGCCCAGTACACATATGCATTCATCGGTTGGAATGGATTCAAAGAAGGCATGACCGTTACCGGAAACATGTCTTTCGAAGCGGTATTCGACAGAACAGTCAACGAATATACAATAAAGTTCGTTTCCGAAGGAAAGGAAATCCGCAGCACCGTACTCAAGTACGGTGACAGAATCAATGCTCCTGTTGCGACAGTCAAGGAATCCGATGTCCAATATTCATACACATTCAAAGGATGGTTCGGATACACCGACGGCATGACTGTCACAGGCGATGCGACATTTACCGCAGAGTTCAATAAAACGCTCAGGTCGTATAATGTGAAATTCGTCAGTGAAGGAATTGATGTCTTGAAAAAGACTCAGAAATACGGCTCGGTTATTACTTTGCCGGATGCTCCTGCCAAGAAGTCCGATGTCCAATATTCCTATGTATTCAAAGGATGGTCCGGATACACCGAGGGAATGACTGTCACAGGAGATATGGTCTTCACCGCAGAATTCGACAGTGTTCTGAACAAGTATACTGTAAAATTCGTCAGCGACGGAGGGACTGTTTCCGAATCGACGCTCGATTACGGATCGAAGATTATGCTTCCGGAGAATCCTTCGAAGAAAGCAGACGCACAGTATACATACGCATTCATCGGTTGGAACGGATTCAAAGACGGTATGGCCGTTACGGGAGATGTAGTCTTTGAAGCCCAGTACTCCAAGACAGTCAACCGTTATACCGCCACATACATGTCGGAAGGAAAGATTGTTTTCACGGACGAACAGGATTACGGAACGGCACTGAAGATTCCGGCTGTAATTCCGGAGAAGGCTCCGGTTAACGGAAAGACATTTGCATTTGTCGGATGGAAGGATTTCGACGACGGATACATAATACACGGAAACGTTGTCTTCGATGCCGTATTCGCCGAAGGTACTCAGACTAGAGACGATACCAACGGAACAACAACCACCGTCGTATCCGACAGCGAGAAGACCACAACTACGGTATTCGATAAAGACGGTTCTTCGTCGACTACCGAATCCTATGTCGACAGGGAGTTTTACGATAACGGTACGAAGACCGTGGAATCAACGGTTGCGGAAACTGTCAGAAACAATCTGGGAGAAATCGTAGGAACCACAACAAAGGTCGATACCGTAGAGACGAACGATAAAGGCAGGTTTACCAAATCCGAGATAATAGCGACGGACAACGAAGGAAACAGTCGGACATCCACTTCGATGACATTCGAATCGGATGACGGAATGATCAAAACATCCGCAGATATGAAGACGGATCCCGAATCGGCGGATAATGCAGCCGAGGTAAAAGCTACCGTCGGAACTGTATCGGATTCCGGAAAAGCATCAGTATCCGACAGAGATATCGATGCCGCTCTGAAGCAGTTTGAGAAGATCGAAGAGGAAATAAGGAAGACGCAGGAGAATATGGGACATACAGGAGACGTTCGTATCGACAGGACTGTCTCGGTTTCCGTATCTGGAGACGCGGACGAGTCCTTGGTTGCGGTGATTCCTGCATCGTCGATGGATGCTGTCGCATCCAATAATGCTGGTCTTTCCGTTAAGGCTGCGGTGGGAACCATCACGGTGGATGTTTCCGTTGCTTCCTCCCTGACATCCAAGGCAAAGGAAAACGGTGACGATACGATATCTCTGAGTATATCGTCCGTGGATAAGAGCGGGCTGTCCGAGGCGCAGAAGGATGTTGTAAAGGACAACACGGTTATTCAGCTGAAAGCATCCGTCGGCGATTCTCCGGTACACGAGCTCGGAGGAAAGGCAGTTGTTACCGTACCGTATGAACTCAGGCAGGGGGAATCCGCAGACCGTATTGTGGTATGGTTTGTCGATGACGAAGGTCATTTTTATAAGAGAGTGACCGCATACGATGTGGAAACACGCACCATAAGTTTCGAGACGGATCACTTCTCGTACTATGTTATAGCACAGGAAGATTCGCTCGGCAGTCCCGCAGAAAACGAACCGAACGATTACAAACTTGTTATAATCGGTGTTGTGGCGGCAATTACAGTATTGTCCGCGGCCGTATTGGTCTTTAGAAGACTGCAGCATTGATTAGGAAACGGGCCCCGAAAGGGGCCTATTATTAGTATTATGTTTTCAGTCTGTAAATTATGTATATACAATATGGTTTTCAAACATAATTCGGATGATTTATATTATTAAGTTGTACCTATTTTATTATCATATTTCACAGTGTTTATATAAATTTTAAATGAATGTGGGTAAAATCATCCAATTAAATTATCAAATTATGTTTACGCTGTTAAATCTAATAAACTAAAACTAATTATATTAATAGACACTAACATTTGTTTAGAAGGCGGGTTTCCAATACTCTGTATCGGCCTCTTCCCCCCGCGAATAGCGGGGGGGGGGGGTCGGAAAAAATCCGACCAACGTCATGTTCTCATGTGCGTCTCGCCTTTAAGAGAGGCGGGATCGTGCAACAAAATGCTACACTTGCGTCAACAGTCCCTTCACAGGACGAAAAATGTGAGCCAACGGCATCAACCATATCTTGCAACCCACCATCAAATCTCCAGCGTTCCCTATTGGAGACTTTTAAAGGATATTGTTCCGGCTCCGCTTCTCTGCATTTATGCCAGTTATCTGGGTTTTTCTATTCGTATGCGGTTTTTGTTCGGCATTCGAATCTGCAAACACACGCATAACTGGAGGTATAGTTATGATGAGCAAAAAAACGATGTATGCCATAATGGTGGTTATTGCATTATCCGGTGTTGCGATATTCGCAGGTATGAATGCAACATCCGATTCGGATGCTGAGTTCTATACGGATGCCGTAAGCGGTGATGCAGGCAAATCAGTGGCAAAGATTGGTGACACACATTATGACACCATTGAAGAGGCGGTTGCCGCAGCCCAGTCTAAAGACTCCGGGAATGTTGCAACAATCGAACTTCTCAAAGACATTACTACGACTAAGACTCTCGCTTTCACAAAGTCTGGAGAGTACACACTTGATATCAAAGATTTCACTGTTACTCAGGGATGCTCCGGGTATATGATTACAGTCGGTGGAGAGGCTCCTCCGAAATATCCGATTGATACAATCAATACGAGTGCGAAACTCACTATAATCGGAACAGGAGAACTTGTTTCAGAGAATACTACCGTACTCAGGTCCTACGGAACAATGGTTTTCGGTGAGAACGGAGTCGGACCTACTGTTACACTCACAACCAAGGTCGATTCCCACTCCATTTTCAAAGTTGAAGAAGGATCTTACCTTACCGTTAACGGCGGTACCTTCAACCTCGGCGGAGCAGTCGAAAGAGTTATGCAGAGCTTCGGAACGACCGTTATCAACGGCGGTACCTTCAACGGTGACCTCGAACTCTGGGTATACGGAGATTATGTTTCGTCTGTAACCATTAATGCCGGTACTTTCAACGGCGACTTTATGCGTTACGCCTACGACGCCAGCACAAAAATCAAGGAATCGGACAGGTATACTATAAACTCCGAAGCTAAGATTGACAACACATACTACGTAAAACTCATCGATGCGGTTGTTGCAGCCCAGCCAAAAGACTCCGGAAATGTTGCAACAATCGAACTTCTCAAAGACGCTACTACGACTAAGACTCTCGCTTTCGCAAAGCCGGGACAGTATGTTTTGGACATCGGAGAGTTTACTCTTACACAGGGATCTGCCAACTATATGATTACGGCCGGTGGAACTAACCCTCCGGTGTATCCGATTGACACGTACAAGGATGTGCAGTTAACCATACTCGGTTCTGGAAAGATTGTGGCAAACAACACCACCTTCAGATCATACGGACACATAATTATCGGTGACGATAAAGTCGGACCTATTGTTACACTTACCAAAGACGCCCCTCAATATTCAATTTTCAAAGTTGAAGAAGGATCATATCTTACAGTCAACAACGGTGTATTTACTGTTAGTGGCAAAGTCGAAAGAGTTATGCAGAGCTTCGGAACAACCGTTATCAATGACGGTCTCTTCAACGGAGACCTCGAACTCTGGGTATACGGAGATTATGTTTCGTCAGTAACCATCAACGACGGTATCTTCAACGGAGACCTCGTACGTTACGCCTACAACGCCAGCACAAAAATCAAGGACTCGGACAAATTTATCGGACCCGAAGCCCAGATTGGCAACAAATACTACATGAATATCCTCGATGCAGTTGCAGCGGCCCAGTCCAAAGACTCCGGAAATGTTGCAACAATCGAACTTCTCAAAGACATTACTACGACTAAGACTCTCGCTTTCACAAAGTCCGGAGAGTACACACTCGATATCAAAGATTTCACTGTTACCCAGGGATTCTTTGGATACATGATTACAGTCGGCGGAACCGCCCCTCCGGAATATCCGATTGACACAATCAACACGAGTGCGAAGATTACCATAATCGGAACCGGAGAACTTATCTCGACAAATTCCACTGTGCTCAGATCCTACGGAACAATGGTTTTCGGTGAGAACGGAGTCGGACCTACTGTTACACTCACAACCGAGAAAGACTCCCACTCTATATTCAAGGTCGAAGAAGGATCTTACCTTACCGTCAACGGCGGTACCTTCAACCTCGGCGGAGCAGTCGAAAGGGTTATGCAGAGCTTCGGAACGACCGTTATCAACGGCGGTACCTTCAACGGAGGTATCGAGCTTTGGGAGTATGATGATGATAAGAACGGTACATACAATTCTACAATAACAATCAACGGCGGATTGTTCGACGGCAGTTATTTCCTGCGCTGTGATTACTATTATGAGAAGGGTAAAGTCCCTACAGACAACTCTTATTTTGCAGGTGAGATTTCCCTGAGCAAGGGAGAATCTGTCATTTTCACCGGCAATATGCTCTTCACCGATAAACTCGCAATCGTCGGTCCCGACGGAGCCAAATTTATAGGTTCTTTCAAAGCAACCGGCGAAATCATGTTCCTCGGAGGATCCATTACCGTAAGCGGAATCACTTCCGACGATGCCGAAATCAAGATTACCGCAGAGGGAAAAGTTGTTCTTGACGGAGTCGAACTCACAGGTTCCACATCCACAATTACCGTGGATTCTGTCGACGACGGAAAATCCGACGTTAAGCTCAACGATATTAAAGCCAACGGTAATGTTGAAATCAAAGTCGAAAAAGGCGCAAACGTAACTCTTGGAAACATTACCAGCGACGACCCTAATGCAAATGTCAAGGTCACCGGAGATGTAACAGTCGATCCTGAAGCCGAAATCGATGTGCCTACATCCGTTGATATTTTGTACGTTGCTGATGGGGAGACAAGATCTGGTAAAGTAGTCGTTAACAAGATGATTATCTTGGGAGGATACAACGCCCACATCGGAGCGGATGTTGAAGTTGAAGGCGACTATGCAATCATTGAACTTGATGACAGATATACGTACACCTTTGGAAACGAACCTGTTTGCCAGATTCTTCTTGCAGGCGGATTGAGATTAGACACTGCACTTTCTATGATTTCTGTTGATCAGAATAGCGCACTTTTCAAAAAATGGTCCGTTAATGTCAACGTACGCGTAGAATCTGGAACAGAATATATTATCTCTCCTGTGTATAACGATGATCTCAAGGCTCAGATTTGGTATGAAGTAACACTTTCCATAGACGGAAATGTTATTTCGTTCAATTTCGATAAAACCAAAGAAGGATATTACTTCCCGTACGCTGACGGAAAGTATGCGAACTATAAGCTGTATGCAGACGTTACTTACGTCGATCTCGACGGAGTTACGTACTATAAGAGAATAACAAGCTTAATCAATGGAAGCAAAACAGGATTTGCCGACATAGACTATACGTTCAATGAAGGTAACGGAGTACTTATTGCAATAGTATCCGTTTACTATGAAAACGATATCGGAGATAAGACCGAAGTTTCATACGGAGTAGGAGTGGCTAAATTCAATGTTACTTTCAATAATGGAGACGACGTTATAACAAAGTCCTTCTATTATGGAGAGAAGATTGTCGCACCCGCAGACCCCACCAAAGAGGGTTACACCTTCGGCGGATGGAGCCCTGCTCTGCCCGACACAATGCCCGCAAACGATCTTGAGGTTACAGCCGAATGGAGCATCAACACATACATACTCACCATCACATATGTGTACGGAGACGGAACCACCAGAACCGCAACCGCCAACGTTGTGTACGGTAGCGAGTACGGTTACAACTCCCCTGTTGTCGTGGGATACACAGCCAGCCCTCTCGTTGTTTCCGGTATAATGCCCGCAAACAATGTGAACGTAGAGGTTGTCTACACAATCAACACATACAAGATTACCTTCGATCCCAACAACGGAGACGACGTTATAACAAAGTCCTTCTATTATGGAGAGAAGATTGTCGCACCCGCAGACCCCACCAAAGAGGGTTA
>CAKQHC010000019.1 GCA_934234005.1 uncultured Methanomassiliicoccales archaeon
GAGCTACGCCTGTTGTATTGCGCAACGGAGCTATGGAACTCGTCGAAGGAGACTATGACGGTAACGGATTCGGCGGATCATTGAACGATTCCAGCAAATTCGGGCTTATCGTGGGTACAAACCTCACAGGAAATATGAAGCCCACCATGACTTTCGGAAACGGAAACGGAATAAACGCACTGCATTCGCCTGCTTCTACCGAAGATTACGTCAATTATGTCGGAAACCGCAACGGAATGCCGGTCGTTTCGTTTACTCTGTTCTATAACCCGGAACAGGAGTATACCGGATATGTCGGATATGTAATCCTCCATTTCATAGAGGCTTCCGAAACGAAAGACAACGGTTATTCCAAATTTAACGAGATTTATGTAAGATTGGCAATACATACCGAAGGCGATACCAGTTCGTTCAAGAACATGGGCGAATATTCGGTCAATATATCTCTGGACCACGGTTCCGGAAAGCAGACCTTCTCTATACCCAGATCTTTCAAGGATTACACGCTTTGGTATACAGGCAGCCAAGTAACCGACAGATATACGTTTGATATGCTGTCGTACCAGACTGTCTCCAACGAAGGTAATACTTTCGGCTGGAACAATCCTATGGGATCTTCAGAGTTGGTTGCATTGTTGCCCAACGATTCGGCTGTAGATTCGCTTAAGGGCAGTCATGCCGCAGCGTTGGAGTTCTCTCTCGACAACTGCACCGCGCAGTCGTCGACCGTTGCAAAATTGAATTTCATCCTGAAACCCGATACACAGGGTGCTCTGATTAAATTCAGCATAATAGTTTCCGTTACCCCGGTAAAGGCATATAATGTCACATTCCATCAAGATTCGGACATTCCTGTGATAATTTCGGTAAACGACGGAAGTACGATTCACAGTACGCTCGTTCCGTCTACAGGAAAGTACTTCATCGGTTGGTATACCGATGAGGCTCATACCAAGAGATACGATTTCAATACGCCTGTTACCATGGATTTGGATCTGTATGCGGATTACAAATTTACCATAACATTTGTCCACGGGGACGGTACCGTTTCCACGCAGTATGTCGAGAAGAATACCGTACAGGGAAGTACCGTCTATAAGCCGGAGGATCCGGTGAGATACGGATACACGTTCGCGGGATGGACGGATAAGAACGGCAAAGTATGTTTCGTGTCGGATTATGAGACTGTTTATGACGATACCGAGTATACGGCAGTATGGAAGGGAGCTGCTGTGAAGGTTGAATTCGGATTCGGCAACAACCTGTCCGAAGATCAAATCAACAGTCTTGTCGCATTGGGATTCAAGAAGGAACTTATGTTTGATTTCGGCAGTACATATGCCGACGGATATTACACGGACAGCAACGGAAAAATCACGAAGATAAGCTTGGAAGAAAATACCGCAATACTCAAAAAGTATCTGAACGACAACGCTCTCGGTAAATTCATCAGATGGGGACTTTACGACAGCAACGGCAATTTCCTCAACGCATACGTTTACGGCGATATGCAGATTCAGTCCACGTCTGCGCATAAATTGATTGCACAGATTGACAATACTGCGCTTCTTATGGATTTGAATGGGAACAAGCCGTCGGATCTGAGCGATACTTATCCCAATCCGGCCATCAATGCGCCTGTCAGGAGTCTTTTGTACGGCAGCAACGGCAGTTTTGTACTGTCTCCGAGTTCCGGTTCGCTGAAAGGATTTACTCTGAACGGATGGACATACGAGACGACTGCAGGCAGTGTGACGATACCCAACGGAAGTTCTGTAACATTCACGCTGAATGACGGCATTATTCTGGATCCGTCGAACCGCAAAGTCGTGTTCAATCAGATAACCGACGTGAATTCCGAATTCTACGGGGCTTTGCGCATAGAGATGAAAGCCGTATGGGAGCAGATTGATTACACACTGTCAATCGAGGAACCTC
This sequence comes from uncultured Methanomassiliicoccales archaeon, assembly GCA_934234005.1. Taxonomy (GTDB): domain Archaea; phylum Thermoplasmatota; class Thermoplasmata; order Methanomassiliicoccales; family Methanomethylophilaceae; genus Methanoprimaticola. The sequence continues at coordinate 1,939 of CAKQHC010000019.1, forward strand.
TCGGAAATGCGAAAATTGTCGTGAGCGGTGTTGTTAACCATAAAGGCGATAAAATAGACTTCAACGCATCCAAGCTTCATTACGGAGATAAAGTAACTCTGAAGTACGACAGCAACGGGGCACAGTACACGTTCTCCGAATGGGTATGCGGAGGGGATTGCTATATAGACTCTACCAATGGAGAAACCGCGGTTATTGTTATCACGGGGCCGTGCAGCATATCCGTCCGTCAGGGAGGTATGTACGGAGTCAATATACTTCTGAAAATAGACGGAACACTCACAACCGATTACAACCTTGCTTTGAAAGACGGAAATGACAGTTATACTTTGAAAGTTGTCAAAAACATGTACACGCACACAATGATTCCGATAGGTGCGTACGATTTGGTTATGGACTATGAGGGCAAATCATACATTGTTTCGTTGATTGAAGTGCACAGCGATACGCCTGACATAGAAATCGAACTTTTTACGGTATCCATAAAAAGCGTAACCGATCTCAACAATGTTGATTCCAATAAAGCTTCGTGCTCCACGGTCATTGCGAAAAAAGGTACGTCTGTTAAAATCGATGTGGAAACAGGATATGAGATTAAGAAATCAAACGTAGATCTGACTGACAACTGTTTCATGATTGAGAGTAAAACCGAATTGGAGCTGACTGTAGATATAATCAAATATACAATATCGGTCAACAACCGCAGCGATTACGGCAGCTTCGTCTTATATGCCGGAGGCAATGTAATAGATCCCGTTTCGGAAAATGATGTTCTGAAATATACCGTAAATTACGGCTCCGACGTTTCCGTCAGATTCGAATCCAAAGAGTGGACCGTATTCAAATGGATAGTCAATAATGCAGAATACGGCTCCGGAGTAAATACCGTATCGTTCGATGCTTATGAGGATAAGAGCATTGTTACGATTATGAAGTCATACGGAGGCTCCGTAGACAAGGCAGACTTGGGAATCCGCGAGATTACGGAGAGAAACGGCGCATACGATTCCGGAGGAAAATACGTGTATTCCGTATTGGAAACAGTAGACAAGAGCGAGATATACAGTATATCCGACGTCAAGATCGGAAGCGTTTCATTCCGTTTGACGGAGAAGGAATCATGTAATGTAATAGAAGTTGTCTCGGACGGTCCCCTGTCCGGAACATTGCAGGCGGTGTTGTACTGCAATGACGGAAGCGCCGTGATAACGTTGAAGTTGGTCTTTATAGCACCTCCCGCACCGGCGGGAGATGTTATATATCCGTACTGAAACCGAAATTTCAGGGACGCCAGGTTATAAGTTTCATACGGTTTGTCGCATCGTAATGTACAATTCCGTTATCCGAATCCACCAGTTTTCTGACGATGGGTTCGATATCGGTTTCGACGCCGTATGCTCTGAATGCCGAGCGTTCCCTCTCTATCAAACCGTCCAAACTGAGTTCGGCGGTTATGTGCGTTTCAAAAATCTCATAGGCGGGATTGCGCCCGTTGTCTTTCAGCCATTCAAGCGCAGGATTGTTTCTGCGGAAGTCGAATCCGTATTCTTTTCCGAGTTCGTGCCATATGTCTGACGTCAGATCGTCGCCGTGGTTTTCCAACCACGATACCAATACACATCCGTTTTTTGATACCGATTCCATCTTCTGCAACGATTCGGGGGTGCCCGTTCCGGGACACAACGAGGACATGCATACCGAATAACAGTTTATCGGAGAGAATACGGTCCAATCCGACAGCAGAGGCGTTATATTCCGAATTCCTTCGGATGCCGCCGAAGCCGTAAGACGGTCCAGCATTTTGGGAGACGTATCCATGCACGTTACGGATGATACCGCACGGGCCAGAGGAAGAGAATACGTTCCCGGCCCGGATCCGAGTTCCAATACGGCAGACGAACTGTCAATAAAATCAATATCGATTAGTCTGGCTACTATTCTTTCGGGTATATCTCCCTGTTGCATCGAAGAATACTTTTCTGCGTAATCGTCCCAGAATTTCAGAGAATCGCCATGGTTTGTTTTCATACCTTGGAACGGATGTATGTTGCGCATGTCGGTCATCTCTTTTCAATAATTACTTCGTGGTAATGTGTGGTTCCGTCATGGGTATGGTGATAATGTGCCAATTCGCGGGGGAATGTGTGAGGTATCACGAACGGCATTCCGCGGTGCATGATAACGTCCGATTCTATGCCGTATACTTCGCGGACAAGCTGTTCGGTAATAATTTCGCGTCCGCCGTATGCCCATACTTTTCCGTTTTTAATGAACAGGAATCTGTCGGAGTAGTGTACGGCGAGGTTGATGTCGTGCATAGTCATTATGGTGCACATACCCCTCGACGATACAGCATTCAGTATCGCATGCATGGTTATGTGCTGGTTTGCTATGTCCAGATTGTTCGTCGGTTCGTCCAATATGAGGATTTCCGGTTCCTGCACCATGGCTCTCGCAATCTGTACTTTTTGGTATTCTCCTCCGCTTATTTCATCGGCGAAGCGCATGGAAAGATGATTCAGACCGAGAGATTTCAGCACGTCTTCGGTAATCTCAAGGTCTTTTTTGGTGACACCCCATTCCATATACGGACGTCTGCCGATCAACGCGGTGTCAAAAACAGTTGTACGTACGGGCTTGGAACTTTGGGGAACATACCCTACGTGTTTGGCAAGTTCTCTGCCGGACATTCCGAGCACGTCTTCTCCGTTAATTTTTATTGAACCTTCCTGCGGACGGTGAAGGTTGCACATGCATCTTAACAGCGTCGTTTTTCCGACTCCGTTGGGGCCCAGAATGGAAATTATGCCGCCGTCTTCCACGTCGAATGAGATATTGTCCAGGACTTTTCTTCCGTCGTACGAGAAAGACAGATTTTCGACATTCAGTTTCATGACGATACACCTCTTTTGCGGTAACCGCGTATGAGAAGGTACAGGAACAGGGGGCCTCCGAGGAACGATGTGATTATTCCAACGGGGAGTACGAACGGGAGAAGCGTCTGTCCGACGCAGTCGGATATCAGCAGAATAATCGCGCCCACCATCATAGATCCGGGCAGAACATAACGATGGTCGTTTCCAAGTGCCAAACGGACCATATGCGGTCCGAGCAGTCCGATGAATGCAATAACTCCCATGAATGATACTACGACTGCCGTCATCAGGGCAGACAGCAAAAGCGTGCCGAGACGCAGTGCATCTACGTTTACTCCCAGAGACTGCGCAACGTCCGCACCGTTGTCCAGCGCATTGAAATCCCATCTTTTCCACAGAAAAAACACGGAAACTGCAATCACAACGGCGGCTATTATGGCAAGTTCGTTCCATCCCGCTTTACCCAACGATCCGAATTGCCAGAATACTATCAGAGATAATGCGGTATCGTTGAATATGTATTGCATCGCACTTATTCCTGCCGAGAATATGGAACTTATTGCAACACCGGCGAGCACCATAGTCTCTGCCGATACCGAAGTGAATTTTACCAGAGCAATGATGATTCCTGTTGCAATCATTGCCCATAAAAATGCGCATGCCGCTATGAAATACGGATTGGAATAATTAATGGCAGCTGCGCTCTGCCCTATGACCGCGCCTCCGCCCAACACAATTCCTATGGAGGCTCCGAACGCAGCCGCATTGGAAAGACCCAGGGTATACGGGGAACCCAGCGGGTTTCTGAGTACGCACTGCATAACCGCGCCGGCTATACCGAGTCCGAATCCCGCCAAAATTCCGCAGGCTATTCTGGGCAGATAGAGGTTCCAAATCAGAACCACGTCCGCACGGTCGTTTGCGGGATTGTTTTTATCGAAAAGTATACGGACAAGTTCGGAGAACGATATCGATCCGATATCTAGTTTCAGCGTGGATATCGCAACCGTTATCATTACAACTCCCAGAAAAATCATTACAAACGTATTGCGTCTGGTGTGGGATGTATATTCTGCCAAACTGTCCGTATTTTTCATACAATCGCCTTAAAGATATTTTATGCCGTTTCCGTCGACCGAAATTTTGCCGTGTACGGGGTTACCGCGTCTCTCTTCGTATAATGTGCTCATATCATCATAGACGGAAGTGCCGGGTTCCGGCGGCTGAACTTTGCTTGCTGTTTCGTTGCGCAGCGATTCGGAGCTACCGAGGAATCCATCGTAAACAGCATTTATTTTCTGAGTCAGTTCTTCGTCGCTGATGAGTCCGTATGCATCATGGAGTATCTGATATGCGCCGACAAGCACATTCTCGTAGTTAATTCCCGTCCATATGTACGGGCATGCGACATAGGCCTCATGGTCTTTGAACAGTTCCATTATTCCCTTATCTGTGTTCGTTGTGCATGCAAAGATCCCTGTGGCATCCAGGAACAGGATTGTGTCGTCTTTCATGTTTTGTTTGATGCTTGTCGCACTGAATGTTCCGACGTGGCTGTTCTCATCAGTGTCGTTTCCGCTTGTATTTTTCATTATATTCTCGATTCCTGCAAGTGCGAACGGCATGTAGTAGGATATCGACGAATCTATGCCGTGGGCACCGTTGTACGCAATCGCGCCGATGTAGCCCGAGCGTGTGTTTGTTATTTTTTCCCTTATCGAGAGGATGTCGGAAACCGTATTTTCAATCGTATTTTTCAGGGCGTTTCCGCGTTCTTTCATATTCAGAACTTCGGACAAAGTATCGATTTGTTTTACCAAATCGGAAGTCATCTCAAACGTGTTCTCTTCAAGGAATGTGTATACGTATCCGATGTGGAACACATTGAGGCCTGCATCTCTGAGTGTTTTCATTTCCTGAGGATATGTGGATTCGAATTCGGCAGGTACAATGATTATGGAAGGGTTGAGGTTGATTATCGTTCTTACGTCATCGGGTGTGACACCGCAGTTTGTGGATGTGAATTTAAGGTCCGGATTTGCTGTCAGCGCCTGTGCTTTACCGACATACATGAATGCTTTGCCCATGTAGTTTGTTTTGTCGTTCATATCGACCATAACACATTTGTCGGCCAGTCCGAAGTATGTAACCCATCTGAACGAATCCTGTCCCACGGCTGCGATACCATTGTCGAGATTTTCAACGGGAGAGATTTTCATCCCTGCAAAATCTTTGTTGGATTGATCGCTTCCGTTGTCGTTCGTGACAACAACGGCAACGCCTGCGATTACCAAGATTGCCACTACGGTAATCGATACGAATGCCAAACGATTCATACGATTGCGAATACGGATTGCATATTAATACGTTTTTAAAATTAGTAATACCGAAGTATGTATAGGGCAGAACTGTGTAATACCCATAGACCAACAGGGCCGAATCGTCAGCTATATATCGGATATTCTGGTACCATTGGATATGAAGGTATACGTCGTCGACAACGGCGGACAATGGACGCACCGCGAGTGGCGTGTTTTGAGATATCTCAAGGTAGAGACCAAGATTGTACCGAATACAACACCCTTCGACGAGATTAAGGATGTAGACGGACTCATATTGTCCGGGGGCGCTCCCAGCGTGGCGAGCGATGCCGCACGCATGGGCAACAACGGAGAGTATCTCGATAAGGCAGAGTTCCCAATTTTTGGAATATGTGCGGGAATGCAGTTCCTGTGCGAACATTTCGGCGGAACTCTCGGTCCGGGAACAATGCCCGAATTCGGAGGCGTGGGCCTTAACGTTAAGTCGCACGACGACTTATTCAAAGGACTTCCCGATTCGTTCCAGGTGTGGGCTTCTCACAACGACGAAGTGAAGACAATCCCTCCGGGATTCGAAGTAACTGCATCTTCGGATTCATGCCCTCACGAGGCGGTCAGATGTATCGACCGTCCCATATACGGCGTACAGTTTCATCCCGAAGTCGAGAATACGGAACACGGCCCCGAAATATTCCAGAATTTCCTGGATATTGTCAAAGATTGGCATTGCTGACCGCAATGTTATATTAAATATGCCTCCGAATTGCATCGGAGGCATTTAAAAACGGGGGGCGTACTCAGGATCTGCTGAGTGTTTCGAGTTGGCTGATGACGTTCCAAATCATCGTCCTGCCGTGCAGGGGGATGTTGGGGTCATTGGCGAGTTCGTCAAGTATTACGATGGCGCCGGTTGCACGCACGTCCATGGGCTCACCCGTTTTCATCAGTTTAGCTTTTGCATCTGCGGCACCTTTTCTGATGTTTCTGGGAACCGAGTTGTCGTCGGCAAGACTGTCGAGGTAATCCGCAACCTGTTTGACTTTGTCCGCTACCATGTCAGCACCCCGTTCAGTATTCGAATTCTTCCTGGAGATCCTGTACGAGCTGTTCGAGAACTTCCTCGAATGCATTGGATTTGTATTCTCTAACTCCGCCCAAATCACTCTGAATTCTGATGACGAAATCATTGTTCTCTTTTACAAGTTCGACGTTACAAAGGACTTCTTCCATAATAAACCCCCAAAGGTTGGGCTACCTATCAACATCTCATATAAATTAATGTGGGACTCCCCTTTCATAAACCGAACACGAAACTTTTAAAAGGAAGATAATATAGAGGGACGTATCCCGTGGTTATTGTCCTAGTGATAACAAGCACGGCAATATGACCGTTAGACGGTTCGGAGAACGAGAAAAATGGCAGAAATCGACGCAGCTTCATCCGATTTCCAGGACGAGTTCGAGTCCAAGGCCCGCGGTTTTGGAAAAGGGAAATACGGTAGGATTCTCAAGATGGCGCACACCCCTACTAAAGACGAATACATCAAGACAATGTACATCAGTGCATTGGGTATTCTCGCTATCGGAGCCATCGGTTTCGCAATTTGGTGGGTAATGTCTGTTCTTCCGACGTACTTCTGACGCGAGGAATGCTATATGTGCCCGACGATCACAGGAAATAATGATCTGAAGAAGGTCACTGCCGGAAGTAAAGTTTCTTGGCAGTTTAAAGTATCTTCGTCTTCCGCTCAGGTCAAATTCTCGTTCTCAGTTATTGCAGGACCTGATGCGGAGAATGCCCCTGAGTGGGCTGTTACGCTCAATGACGCCGCCAATAACGAATGTTGGTGCAGCGACCGCGGAGCACCCGAGATTGATTTCGAAATTCCCGGAAACGTACCGAAGGAATTCAACCTCATTGTCGAGTGTCCGAAAGGAGTCAGGTATGGAGACAGTGTCACCACAGAAATCGCCGTATCCGGTGATGACGGTACCGATTCCATATGTTTCGAGGCTATTGCCCAGCAGTCCATCATGATTCTTAAAACACAGATGGATAAAGAGGTCGAGGTTGCAAGAGCACTTGCGTCCAAGGCAAACGTCGGTGAGAAAGACGTGTATTCTGTTCTGAGCCCTGCAGGACTCAGAGGTTATGTGTTCGTGGAGGGTATGAACACCGACCGTCTTCGCGAGAAGACCAGAGACATCAAGAAGGCCAGATCCTTCATCGAGGGAGAGACCAGCATCGAGGAGATAAGCCCCTATCTCATACCCGTGTCCGCAGTCGGAGGATTCGTCGAGGGAGACATTGTCGAACTTGTTAACGGACCCTTCAAAGGCGAGCACGCCAGAGTCCAGAGCATTGATCAGAGTAAAGAGGAAATTACCGTCGAACTCATCGATGCAATGGTTCCCATTCCCGTTACTGTCAAAGGAGACAGCGTTAGGGTCATAGAAAAGGAGAAGTGAGCACAATGGTAGATACTGTTGAAGCATTGGTTGAGGGAGGCAGGGCAACAGCAGGTCCGCCTCTCGGTCCCGCATTGGGACCCAAAGGAGTGAACACCGGACAGGTCGTCGCAAAAATCAACGAGAAGACAAAAGTCTTCGAGGGAATGAAAGTTCCGATTAAAGTCATTATCAATGACGACAAGACCTTCGACATCAAGGTCGGAGTCCCCCCTATGTCCGCACTCATCAAGAGCGAGCTCGGAGTTGCATCCGGAGCACACAACGCTAAAGCCGAGAAAGTCGGAAACCTCTCTCTCGACCAGGCAAAGAAGATTGCCGACATGAAAGCCGACGATCTTCTCGGAGCCACCCTGAAGGCACGTGTCCTTGAGGTTGCAGGAAACTGCGTTTCTGTCGGAGTTACCATCGACGGAAAGAACCCCAAGGATTTCATCGCAGCCGTCAAGGCAGGCCAGTACGACTCTCAGTTCTGAGTCGAAACGAGGGGTATTTCCCCTCTTTTTCTTTTTTTTATAACGCAATTCTGCTGATTGTACCTTCAATATATTGTCTGTAAGCAATGAAACGATGGGAACAATCGTACGTGACGGTTCGAAGTAACAACTTGTGATTCCGAAGTCATTGCCGGGAATGAAAAATCGAATCGGTCCGTCAGACGTGTCATATCCGACGGACCGCGCAAATTCGATCAAATTCTGTGTTTATGCGTTTTTGTTCTTATTAATCCGACCGTTTCAGAAATGCAGGTCTGTCGCTTTTAATTTCGCCGATCATTTCCGGGAATCCGCTTTCCTCTTTGTTGTTAATCAGTCCGAACCACAGCAGTATGAGGATGGCGCAATACTGAATTATTCCTATAAGCAGGTACAGAATATGGTGAAGGGTTGTTCCGCCTATAGCTAAATCGAATGCATGATGAATGTTCATTACAGTGTCAACAGAAATCAAGTCGGTCCATTGGGCCAAAGACATCAGGAGCGGACCGTTTGCTATCAGTACAAACAGAAATACTCCGACAGACACTGCTGCATAACCTTTCATGCATTTTTCGTTGTTCATTCCAATCATCAGAGTTATGAACGGAACGAGAATTACCAAATATTGCGGTGTCGGAGGATACAGCATGCAGAAAATCATCATAATGAAACATAATGCTATGAATCTCCTGTTGAAGTCGCCCTCTCTGTTCCTGTACAGTACGATTCCGGAAACCATACTCATGAAGATGAGGAATACATAGAACGCAACACGGGAGCCTGAGATTATTCCTCCTCCGGTTATGCACAATACTGTAATTACCGCAACCGCTGCAGCTGTACCGATCAGAACCAAATTCATGCAGTTGAAAAAGCGGGTATGTTTTCTGTTACGTATGTAAATCAGCAATGCAATTACAGCCGCAACTGCCACCATGGCGCATATTATCAAAGGCGTATGCGACGAAATCATGCTTTCCATGGATGCGGCACGGTCTGAAAGGAATCTGAACGATTCGAAGAACATTCCTTCTTTTATCACAGGGGCATATATCACCAAAGTGGCAATCAATGCCCCGGCGATGCTTTTCGCCACATTGCGTATGCATACCATACAGTCGTCTCTGTATTTGGCAATGATATATGCCAGTAATATGAATATGAGAAATACGGGGAAGAATTTGGTAAGAACGGATACCGAGAAGAACACTCCTGCAAGGAAGTATTTTTCGCGAATCATCATCAGTATCGTTCCCGCAATGAACACGGCGGAATATATGTCCGGCATTCCGATGAAACACGAGCCGACTATTGTTATCGGACAGAGCATTACCAATGCTGCGGATCTGAATGCGTTTTCTTTGGAGTAACCAAGTTCTCCGATTATGCAATATACGAGATATGCCAGTATGAAGTTGCCTGCGACCAATACCGTTTTGACGATGAGGTTGAACAGCGGTTTTGTGGTTTCTGCCGTAAAACAGAACGGATCCACTTTTATTCCGATTGCCTGGGGAACAACGACAAGATAGTTACCCAAATCTACCAATGATGTAGCCAGTGCATCGGATATTCCCAGGAAATATCCCCAGACCGGGGTGTAGTAATATCCGTCTACGGAATACAATCCGGAACCGGAACGTATGTTGCGTACAACAGCCGCCCAGTATGCAGAATCAAATCCCGCCGACAGCAAGCATGCGCATACATTGATTACCAGCGCGGTTATAATGACTGTTGCAACTTTGTGCTCTTTGACAAAACCGTATACATCACGCATCGTATCTGGCTCCGTAAGTAGTCATTGTTCCGCCGAAATAGACGTAAACCGACGTGTCGGAAGTAACGGGTGCTTTAACCGACACGGTCTCATGCCCTTTGAAGGAACCTTCTTTGCATCCGATAACGGCCGTATCCGTGCACAATCCGGAAGTTATAATCTGTGCCAGATCATTGCTTACGGACATAAACATGGTTCCGGAGACGATACATACGTTTCCCGCCCCGACTCCGAAAAATGTTACCGTCGAATACGTTCCGTCGCTCCATCCCGTTTGGAAAACGCGGGATCCCGTTCCCGTGCTTGCGCCCAACACCATGTTTGTGTTGTACAGGGAATACGGGTTGGTAATTTCGCGGTCTGCTTCCAACCCGCCGATGTTTTGCACGGCGTCTCCGATGAAAAGCGAACTTCCGTTTACGGGAACAATGCTGTCCCCGTCATAATACAGGGCACCGATCTGGGAGCCGACCCAATACAGCGTACCGCCCGATGAAATCCAATTCAGTATTTTTGACGAAGATGAGCCGTCGTATACATTCGAAGGCAATGCGTAACCGAGGCAAACGATGCCCGTTTCGGACGGATTATATGTATCGATTATTTCTTCGATATCCGTCGGGCCGCATGTACGGACATTATGAAAATTCCGTACGGCAAGGTTCTTTATCAATTGGTCCGCATCGTGTTCCGGGTCAAGTTCCAGTATGTATGAATATTGGCGGGCGGCGTCAAGATTCCTGCTGTAATCAGGATCGATATAAACGAACAGATTTTCCAGTTTCAGGGAATTTTCTGTGAGGACTATCGAATATGTGTCGTAGAGTGATGAGTGAATATCTACATCTACGCCGTCCGCAGACCAAATTGCTTCGGACGAGTAGTTGCGCGTATCCGCTCCGTAGACGACCAACTCCCCTGCGAGGATTATTGCCGTTACCGCCAGCAGGATTACCGTTCCAGTACGCATTCTGTTCATTTAGGCACCCGATTGAAGAAACATAATTATGTGCGGATAGATATATTATGTGAGCCTGTCGAACAACTTTTGCGAAAATTTAAATGATAAATGGTGTGGGTTGAATGATGCGTTCCGAACCGTTGTTGATATTGTCTGCCGTATTAGCCGTGGCAGCGGCCGTGCTGGGCCTGTTCGAGGGGCCCGATTATTGTATGATTGTATTGCAGATAGTATCTCTGGCGGTATTTTTCTATCCGTCCTTAAGCGGACAGAAGTATGCCTATTCCGATGCCCTGATGTCATTTGCATGTATATCGGCGGCAGGCGTTGCGGTTATGACCGCAGCAAACATATGTCGTCCGGACTTTCTGTCTGCCGAGTTCTGGTATATTTCGGCAGGTACTTTCGTCTGTCAGACATTCCAGATTCTGCAGGCGTTTTTCGTCGGAATAATGGCGGTAATGAACGCGTATTGCAGAGGATTCTGCATAACAAAACGCTGGGTAATCGTAGCTGCGATGTTTGTATCCCTGTGTTACGGCGTACTGACGATGTTCGGTAATTTCTTCGGCATGTATTTCGACGGCCTGGAAGTTATTGTGGGAGTAGGGGGATACGCCGCAGACGAACTTAATGCGCGCATGATGTCGTGTGCGTTCGTCGGAGTATTTGCATCCGCGGCAATAGCATTCGTGACAACCCAGGCTCTGAGAGGGCGCGGAATGGACTGTTTCCTCAAAGGTTCGTATGATGTTCCGGAACCGCCGGTGTCCGGACGCAGAATCAGCGACGAGGTCAATTCTCCCGGATGGGGATTGGACGACGCAATCTGTGTTTTGGCTTTCATAGTGATGATGTCCATGACGGTCAATTCATTCCTCGGCGGTCAGAAACTGACCTATGAGGTGAACACCGGCCTTCTGTGCGGAATATGCTGTTTGTTCCCGCTGATACTCAAGCATGCACGCATTATGAAGCTGTCCGCATCGTTCAATCTTCTGATCGTTACGGCCATATTCATTCACGCGGCGGGAGTTCTGGTCATGTCGTACGACACTCTGAAGTATTACGATACTCTGACCCATACCGTCGCATCGATTACCGTGGCAATGTGTGTGTTCTACACCTTGGAATGCTACCATGTGCTCACGGGCGGAAAGGTGGATTTCTCCGGCAGAATGCTTACTGTGATGATTTCTCTTGTTATGATCGGATTCAGCGCATATTGGGAGTCTTTCGAATTTTTGGCGGATATGATATTCAGAACCGGAATGCAGTACAGTCCGTTCGATACGGCCCGCGATACCGTGTGCAACACGTTCGGTTCGCTTTTGGTTATACTGTTTTCCGCAAGGTATCTTTCCAAACACACGCCCGAGGATCTCGTCGAATCGTTCGATCTGCACCCCAGGCTGAGGAAGTTCATAAACGACCCGTTCGACGGGAAGTCGTCGTAACCGTATTCGGTAACGGAATCCCGTCGGATCAGTCTTTATATAAGAATCAGACAAAGGCGTTAAATACGATACCATCATGGTTGATTTCAAGCTCAATCGAGCCGATGAATGATGAAGGCGTTAAATCGTCTGAAAGAGGTATTGAAATGTCTGTATTTGTTAAATTCGAGACCCCCAAAGAGCTCTCCGACAAAGCATACTCCCTCGCCGAGATGGCCAGGGACGGCGGCAAAATCAAGAAAGGAACCAACGAGGTTACCAAAGCCGTCGAGCGCGGAACCGCCGCAATGGTCATTATGGCCTGCGACGTCGATCCCCCGGAGATTCTCGCACACATCCCCGCAATCTGTGAGGAGAGAGGAGTCCCCTACGTCTACGTCCCCAGCAAGACCGAACTCGGAACCGCAATCGGACTCGACAAACCCGCAGCATCCGTCGCCATCATGGACGTCGGAAAGGGAAAAGCACTCTGTGATGAGATCGCCCAGGCAGCCGCAGCCCTCAAGAACTGAGGTGAGCTGAATGGTTGACACTGACAGCATCCCCTCCGAAGTCGTCGAAGTCATCGGAAGGACCGGAATGACCGGCGAGGCAACTCAGGTCAAAGTCCGTGTTCTCGACGGCCGCGACAAGGGAAGGATCATCACCAGGAACATTATGGGCCCCGTAAGAATGGGAGACATCCTCATGCTGAGAGAGACTTCCAGAGAGGCCAGAAAGCTCGGAATGAGGTGATTTCGATGGTTGACACAAACAGGAAATGCTCATTCTGCGGAGCTTCTATCGAGCCCGGAACAGGCAAAATGTACGTCAAGAAAGACGGTACCGTTCTGTTCTTCGAGGCCAACAAGTGCTACAAGAACATGATCGAACTCAAGAGAGTCCCCAGGACTACCGAGTGGACCCAGAAGGCAGCCGAAGAGAAAGCCGCAAGGCTCAAGGCAGCCGAGAAGAAGGAGTGAGATCCATGGCTATGGAGCAGACCTACCTTATGGTTAAGCCCGACGGAGTCCAGCGCGGTCTCTGCGGAGAGATTCTCTCCCGTTTCGAGAAAAAAGGACTCAAAATCATCGGAATGAAGATGATGGTCATCCCCAAGGAAGTTGCCGAGAACCACTACGGCGAGCACAAGGGCAAGCCCTTCTTCCCTTCGCTCATCAACTACATCACCTCCGGACCCGTTCTTGCAATGGTTCTCGAAGGAGAGGATGCAGTCCAGATGTGCAGGAACATGATGGGCAAGACCAAGCCCCTGGAGTCCGCACCCGGAACCATCCGCGGAGACTACGCAATGGTCACCGGATGCAATATCATCCACGGATCCGATTCCGTAGAGTCTGCCAAGAGGGAGATTTCCATCTTCTTCAAGCCCGAGGAGCTCGTCTCCTACGATCTGACTCTCTCCAAGTGGATTTACGAGTAAGCGAAATATCAAACCTCTTACCAAACCCTTTACTATTCTTTATTATCAGAAGGTGACATGGATGGCAATCAGACAGCCTGTGGTCAGTGTTTTGGGACACGTAGATCACGGTAAGACCAAGCTTCTGGACCGTATCAGGGGTACGTCGGTGCAGGCCAGGGAGGCCGGTGCCATCACCCAGCACATCGGTGCTACAGAGGTGCCTATCGAACACATCTACAAGGTGTGCAAGACACTTATCGGAAACAAGAAGTTCGATGTTCCCGGACTGCTTTTCATCGATACGCCGGGTCACCATTCGTTTGTGACGCTTCGTGCAAGGGGAGGATCGCTGGCAGATTTGGCGGTTTTGGTAATCGACATCAGGGAAGGTCTGATGCCCCAGACCATTGAGTCCATACACATTCTGAGACAGTATAAGACTCCGTTTGTCATAGCCTTAAACAAAGTGGACACCATTCAGGGATGGCAGTGCGAAGAGGGAAGGCCGTTTATTCTGTCCGAGAAGACCCAGCAGGAGCATACTTTGGAAGCTTTCAACGAAAAGCTGTACAAAGTAATCGAGCAGCTTTCCTATGAAGGAATCTCCGCCGACAGATATGACAGAATCGACGATTTCACCAAAGCCGTTGCGTTGGTTCCCATATCCGCCAAAGAGGGCGAAGGCGTTCCCGATCTTCTGTTGGTGTTGATCGGTTTGGCGCAGCGTTTCCTCGAAACGCAGCTTGAAAAGGGCGAAGGTCCCGGAAAGGGAACCATTCTCGAAATCAAAGAGGAAAAAGGTCTCGGCAAGACCATGGATATGATTCTCTATTCCGGTACCCTGAAGAAAGGGGATACAGTGGCCATCGGTACCCGCGGCGCTCCTCTGGTTACAAAGATAAAAGCAATTCTCAAACCCAAGCCTTTGGACGAGATACGCGATCCCCGCGACAGATTCGATTCCGTCAAGGAACTGCATGCCGCGGCCGGTGTCAAAATTTCCTGTCAGCAGAGTGACGGAGTCATTGCCGGTGCGCCGATTCTCGTGGTTAAAGGTCCGAACGATCCTGCCGTCAGGTCTCTGGCCGAAGAGTCCAATATCAAAATCGAGACGCAGGAGAAGGGTATAACCATCAAAGCCGACGCCATAGGTTCACTGGAAGCATTGGCATATGAGGCCAAAGCCAACAATATTCCGATACGCAAGTACGGCGTGGGCGAGATTACCCGCAGAGACATCGTCGAAGCGGCATACGGCGACAAGAAAAATGCGGTTATTTTGGGATTCAACGTGTCTATGTCCAAGGATGCCGAGGCGGAATTGGTCAATCACGAACTGAAGGTCATGACCAGTCAGATAGTCTACCAGCTGATAGAAGACTATGTGGAATGGATCGATGACAGCAAGAAGCAGACCGATACCGACAAGCGTGCCGAATTCTCGTTCCCCGCAAAGTTCAGGATACTGCCCAATTGCATATTCCGTGCCAGTAAACCTGCCATCGTGGGCGTACGCGTTCTTGCCGGACGCATAAGGCCCGGAGAGAATCTCATAGGTCCTGACGGCCGCGACTGCGGAAGGATAAAATCAATTCATACCGGCGAAGACACGCTAAAAGAAGCCAAACAGGGCGATGAGGTTGCCGTGGGAATCGAAGGAGTCACAGCGGGGCGTCAGATCAACGAAGAAGACGTAATTTATGTGGATCTCATTGGTTCGTCGATTAAGCCTCTGAGGGAACTCGATCTCAACGACGACGAGAAACTTGCGATGGACGAGACAATCGCGATCAAACGTAAGGACGACCCCTTCTGGGGAATGTAACCGACATGGCATACGTCACGGCCCCTTTCATAGGATTTGTAACGACATTTCTGCCGATAATGCCGTTAATTATAATCTTGGATTTGATAGGGGTCCTGACGATTTTATTCGTAGACCGGTTGGATCCGCGTTCGTTTATATTTTGGCTGATGATAATTATCGTTGTGCCGGTTGTCGGTTTTGCTTTGTATCTTGCATTGGGAAACCATTTCTATTCCGACCGCAGGTTCAATAAAAAACGCATAAAGGATTCGGAATTCGAAGATCCTCCGATATGTATGGAAGGAAATAACGAAGTGTCCTTCATACCCGACAGGGATGCGTTGCTGGTCAATCTTATGAAAGATCTTTCATGTGCCAGAAAATCGATATGGTTTGAGGTGCCTTCCGTAAAGACCGCAGATGTTTGGGAGAAAATTCTCCCCGTTCTGGAGAAGATGGCAGGATCTGGACTCGATGTGCGCATCATGTCCGCTTCATACGGTTTCGGAAGGACATACGGAATCAACAGACTGTGCAGGGCAGGCGGAAGATTCTGTACGTTCAACAATCGTTTGTACGACATGTTTCTCAGACGTTACCGCAACCGTAATCTGCGTATGATGATGGTTGTCGACAGAGAGATTGTTTATTCCGGATACGGATCGTTTTTAAGAGTGAAGGGACCGGTTGTTTCTAATTATGTCAGACGGTTTATTTTGGATTGGGCGCACGGTTCCGGGGAACCGAGGACACATACGGATGTATGTCCGATGGACGATAACGTGTATATGTTTTCGGACGGAAGAGATACAGACGATCCGGGAAGATCCCTGAAGGATATTGTGGATATCGTGGTTTCTGCCCGTAAAACTCTGTACATTGCGGTTCCTTATCTGACTCCGGACGATGATTTATGTAACACAATCAAACTTGCGTCTTATTCCGGAGCGGATGTGCGTATATTGCTTCCCGGCCGTACGTGGTATAAACCCAGACGTTGGAACAGTCTTTCGGCGGCATATCCTTTAATGGAGGCGGGTGTGCGTGTGTATTTTGCAGACGGGTATTCGAACCGCCGTCTGATTGTAGCCGACGGAAGATACTGTATGACAGGGTCCTGTGTGATAAGTACATCTTCCTTGGAACGCGATCTGAATCTGTCTACGGTAACCTGTTCCGAAGAATCATGCTTGGATGCAGAAAAATTGTTTATGAAAGAATTGGATTCTGCGGTCGAATGTACGGCAAAAGAGTATGAGAAACGTACCTTGTGGGACAGATGTTGTATTGCAGCGTCCCGCCTTTTCATGTATATGAACTGAAATGTAATCTCAGTTATTTCCGAAGACTATTTTTGCCGTATGTTTGTGGAACGCGATTCCCATTTTGATGTGCGGTTCGTCTATGTTGCGGGAATATTCCCTGTCGTTAATCTGTTCCAATGCTTTCTCCGCTAATTTTTCAAGATCGCATTTTTTGTCGGAATACTTCAATTCCATCAGTATTCCGGGACGTTTGCCGGTAGCTTTGATGTACAGGTCTGCAAATCCGTTTCCAGATCCGAGTTCGGTCTGATATCTGAAACCAGAATATCCGAACAGTATCGACATGAACGTTTTGTGTGTATTCTCATCATAATGGTCGCGCGGAGACTGTCCGTCCAA
>CAKQHC010000020.1 GCA_934234005.1 uncultured Methanomassiliicoccales archaeon
TCAGGAACGAGAGAATCTGTTCGTAAGTATCCTTATTGGTGTTAAACGAACTGTTGATGGGATTGTCGTATTCGTCAATCAGTACGATGGGTTTTACACCGTGATGAATCTCCAGCATCTCGCACAGGAACCGCAGAGAATCTTTTAATTCAGATTCGTCCGAAGTCTTTTCCCTTATTCTCATAAATGCGTCTTTATCAGTTTGATCAATTTTATCCGAATCTGACAGATATCTGAAGCCTCTGAATAAATTTGTCATCTTTGTAGCCACTTCAGACCGAAACAGATTAAAATCGCGTACGCCCAGTTCTTTCATGGAAATAAAAATCACAGGAAATGTGTTCTTCAGTTTCATGCAGTTTTCGTGTTCGCTGACCTTCAGGTCATCGAACCATGTGTTTTCTTTGTAATTCATGTTGAAGAACGCGTCAATCATCGACAGGTTGAGCGATTTTCCGAAACGCCTCGGTCTTGTAAACAGATATACTTTGTTTCTGTCTTCGACAATATCCGAGATCAGTTCCGATTTATCGACGAAATAGTAGTCTCCGTCGCGGATTTCTATAAAATCGTCTATTCCAGTCTGCGGTACTTTCAACTCAAATTCCCCAATCATACGCAGACGTTGTGCATATATAACTATTAAACAAAAACTACTGGATGCAGTTTCTACGGATATGATATATAAATGTTGCATTGACATTATTTTGTCCGGTGTCTTGAATCATATATTTTCTGCTATCATGCGTAAACATTACGCCTGTGTCGAAATACAGAAACCTGCCTGCCAAAAAAAACCTGACAGCTGGTAGCAATCAACATCATCATGTCAATAAAATCTTATACACGCATCCGCCATCGAGCTTAACAGAGGCATCACTATGAAAGTACTGTTGCTCAACGGAAGCCCACGTGGCGAAAAATGCACATTCGTTGCGTTAACCGAAGTTGCATCCGCTTTGGAAAAAGAAAACATTCAAACAGAAATCGTGAATGTAGACAAAGCCGTTACCGGGTGTATCGGATGCGGTGCATGCAAAAAACGCGGTTGTTGCATCAAAGACGACGAAGTAAATGCAATCGGCAAAAGATTGGACGAATTCGACGCCGTCGTACTCGGATCACCCGTATATTATGCGGGACCGTCGGCAGAAATACAGGCATTCTGCGACAGACTGTTCTATTCGTTCGGAAATAAAATGAGAGGCAAAGTAGGTGCATCCGTAGTTTCCTGTCGCAGAGGAGGCGCATCGGCCGCATTTGACCGCCTCAACAAATATTTCGGAATAGTCGGTATGCCTGTCGCATCGTCGCAGTATTGGAACCAGGTTCACGGAAATACCCCTGAAGAAGTCGTAAAAGATTTGGAAGGGATGCAGACTATGCGTACTCTCGGTAAAAACATCGCATGGATGCTGAAATGTTTCAACGCAGGCAAAAAAGCAGGCATAGAACTTCCTGCGGTTGAAACGCCCGTCAGAACCAATTTTATCAGAGACTTATGAAGTCGGGCGGATATCCGCCCGTACTTCACTCAAAGCAGTTTCTTAATTGCTTCGGTAAGCAGTTGGTTAGCCTGCTTTCCGTCTATCTTTCCTCTGAGCGCACCCATAACCGGTCCCATAAGACCGCCGATTGCACCCATTCCTTTCTCTTTAACGAAATCGGCACGTTCGTTGACGATTTTTTCGATTATTGCTGCGGCCTCTCCTGCATCAACCGCTTCGAGACCGAGCTTCCTGACTGCGTCTTCGGCTTTGGTTCCGATTGCCACTTCCCTCAGTATTGCGGGAAGAGCCTCCTTGGCAAAACGCCCGTCTTTCAGAAGTGCGAATACTCCAAGAACGGTATCGTCCGAAAGTGCGTGTACATCGATTCCGTCGCGCTCCATCTCGCTGTAAACGTTGAGGAACATGGTCGCTGCCACGGATGCCATCGAACGGTCTGCGGAAATTCTGCAAAACAGTTCGTCATTGTCCTGTCTGACAATCTGATGCGCCTGCTGGGCATTTATTCCGTAATCGTCAACCAGACGTTTCTCGATCTGTTCCGGAAATTCCGGCATGTTGTCCCTTATACTCTTCAATCTCTCTTCCGTGATAAGCGTAGGGGGAACATCCGTCTCCGGATACATCCTTGCGGCTCCGGGTAACGGCCTGGAATATTTCGTGGTTCCGTCCGGAAGAGGATCTCTGGTTTCTTCCGGCACTCCGGAAAGGGCTTCGTTGGCTCTGACGACTGCCATCTCCAACGCTTCCGTTGCCTTCTTCTCCTTGGCGGCACAGATGACGAATGCGTCGTTCTCTCCGGTCATACCCAGGAATTCCCTGAGTTTGTCGACATAATTCTGTTCTATGCCGTAATTGGGGAGTTCATCGGAGTGGAATATGCCTTTAACGCCTTTTGTCCTTGCACGCTGGGCCATCTCGGAACCCAGCCTCAGAGTTTTGTTGTCTCCATTCATGACTCCCGCGAATCCGGGCAGACGCACGGCAATAACCTTTCCTTTGTCGTCCAACGCGCCCTTAATTACTTTTGACTCGCATCCTTCGAATACGGATGTTGCATCCACAGGGTCGAAATCTACGGGTTTTGTTCCTCTGGAACACAGGATATCCCTGACTCTGATCAGCATTTTCTGTCTGTTGACCTCGTTTCTGACGTATTCCGGAATGAGTTTCAGATCGCCCACTCCTTTCAGTTCGATACGGGCTCCGCCGGGAATGGAAATGTTGAGATCCTGACGAATGGTTCCTATTCCTCTTTTGACCTTTCTCGTGGCTCTCAGAAGAGTTCCGATTCTGTATGCTACTTCCATAACCTCTTCCGGCGTCCTCATGTCGGGTCCGGTGGCCACTTCGATCAACGGAATTCCCAAACGGTCTGTCCTGTAGAGGATTTCGTCGCCTTTAGATTCGATTTTCCTGCATGCGTCTTCTTCAAGGCACACCGACAGAATCGAAATCTTCCTGTCTCCGACGTCGACGTGACCGTCGGTAGCTATAAGCGAAGTTCTCTGGAATCCCGATGTGTTGGAACCGTCGACGACAATCTTTCTCATGAAATGGATTTCGTCGATAATGTCCGCACCAAGCATCTCGGAAAACGTGAGTGCGGTCTGCATGGCATCGGCATTCACGTCGTGCGGAGGCTCTTCGTCCAATTCCACCAGACAGCTGGTTCCCTCGCAACACTGGTATCTGTATCCCAAATGTCTCTGGAACTGTGCCAAGGCGGCACGGTCTATTTCACCCATCTCGGATGTTGTGGGCCTGAGTTTTCTGAAATATGCTCCGGTACCCTCTTCGCACAAACGGCTGTCGCATGAACAAAACAGTTTTTTCGTATCGAGCTGTTGGTGAATCTCGATACCGCACATCATTTCGTATTCCTCAGACATCGATAGTCCTCCTGTCTGACATCTCGTTTGCAATCGGAGTCTGCATCATCTTCTTTGCTTCTTCGACGGAAGAAGTGTTGGCAAGGACCCACATCAGTTTCACATAAGCCGTTTCCGGAAGCATATCCAACACAGTTATCGCACCTGCCGCAAGCATGTCCCTTCCGGTGTTGTACACATTGAGATTGGTCCTTCCGTTGAGACACTGGGACGTCATGACGACTACGGTTCCGTTATCGCATGCCTTCTTTATCAGAGGTATCATATTCTCGTTCACATGACCCAATCCGGAACCGGAAATCACAATTCCTTTTGATTTCATGAATATGTCTTCGAATAATGCGGGATCCATTCCGGGATAATACTGAAGGAGTACGCATGACCTCTCCATAGCCGTACGGGCAATTGCTTTTCCGTCCGTTACCGACGGACCGTCCGTACGTAGCTCCAGCCTGCCGTCGCGGTCCAAGTGTGCGACCGGCAGGGCATTGATGCTGTGGAACGCATCACGGCGGGAAGTATGCATCTTTCTGACACGGGAACCTGTATGAACGGCAAAAGAATCGTCTCCGGGAGTGTCGTGCATCACCACATACACTCCGGAACGGTTAGCTTTCGTACAAAATCTGGCACAGGCCATAAGATTGCTCGATGCATCCGAAGACGGACGGTCGGACGATCTCTGCGCACCTACCAGAACGACAGGTTTCGGCACGTTTCCCAGCATAAAAGACAGCGCTGTGGCGGTATATCCCATCGTATCGGTTCCGTGGGGGATGATTATTCCGTCCGCACCGTTGTTTATTTCGTCTGCAACGGCCTGTGCGAGCTGCTGCCAATGCTCTACATTCATATTTTCGGAAAATATGGAAAACAGTACACGGGCATCGATATTGGCAATATCTCTGATTTCGGGAACTGCGTTGACCATATCCGATGTCGAAAGAGCGGGATGCACGGCACCTGTTCTGTAATCCACATACGATGCGATTGTTCCCCCGGTTCCTATAAGCACCAGTTTCGGCAATCCTTTCCTGAATTCGACGGGCACTTCTTTCCTGGTTCTCTCCGCGGGCTTCTCGATGACGGAGATCTTTGTATCGTCGGCGATTCTTATTCCGACATTGTATCCGCTTTTCATTTTCAGGATCAGAATGTCCGGTGCGCTGAATTCGTGATGGGGCATCAGAGTGCCCGTATAGTTCCTGCCGTCTTTCTCGACGGACAGTTTGGTACCCTCTGTGGCCCCGAGGGATTCCAATGTCTTTGATAACGCGTTCGAATAGCTCATGCTTTTCGTATACGGGTACTGCCTCGGTATTTATGATAGTATCCGCGCATGAAACGGCTCCGATAACACCTTTACAACCTGTCGTGCTACTCAACCTTTATTATTACGCGCGTATATGCGCAGGCATGCACATAATCCAACCCGGTATGGAATACGATGTTCTCAAGGAGAACAACAAGATTGCCCACGAGAACTACCGTCTCATGAAAAGCCATGGAATCAAATCCGTAGATTTCATGGGATCGATAGGGGCCGGGAAAACCGCACTCATCATCAAACTCGCCGAAAAACTGAGAGCCAAAGGCGTACGTGTATGCGCCATCGCCGGCGATGTTACCGGTGCCGACGATTACACCAGATTCGAGAAATCCGGACTTGACGCAATCAACTGCAACACCGGCCACGAATGCCACCTCGATGCAAATCTTGTCAAGAAAACACTTGCCGAAATCAATCTTGACGATTACGATGTCATTTTCATCGAAAATGTCGGGAACCTTGTCTGTCCGGCCGATTTCCCTCTCGGAACCGATTACCGCGTAGTCGTCATATCCGTCACCGAAGGAGATGACATGGTCAGAAAACACCATGACATCTTCATACACTCCGACATAGCAATCCTCAACAAAGTCGATATCGCCGATGCCGTGGACGTGGATCCCGAAATAATCGCCAAGGACTATAACAAACTCACCGGCGGAATCAAGAACATCCTCAAATGCAGCGTGAAAAAAGAGCAGGGGCTCGACGAAATTCTTGCTGCAATGAAACTCTGAGGGTTTCCGATGAGGGCATTGGCAGTCGGCGGAGGCGGCAGAGAACATGCTGCGGTCGAAGCCCTTTACAGATCCGGAGCGGAGATTTATTCCGTTATGAAAAACGCGAACCCGGGCATAATCTCAAAATCGGCGGAATACGCACTGTGCAAAGAAACCGATATCGAAAAGGTATGCTCCTATGCCAAACAATGGAACGTCGAACTGGCGTTCATCGGACCGGAAGCTCCTCTGGAAGCGGGATTGGCCGATGCGTTGGAGAACATGGGTGTGAAATGTGCCGCACCCACAAAAGCCGCAGCCCGTATAGAGACGTCCAAAACATTCATGAGGGAACTTGTCGAGAAATACGGAATAAAAGGGAACCTCGGTTTCGCCCATTTCGACAACGCAAAAGACTGCGAAGAATATCTCAAAACGCTCGACCACGAAATTGTCGTAAAACCGGTAGGATTGACCGGCGGAAAGGGAGTGAAAGTTCAGGGAGAACACCTTCACTCCTTTGAAGAAACAATGGAATATGTCAATGAGATCTTTGACGAAAACATCGGCGGAGCCGGAGTAATCATCGAAGAAAAAGCCGTCGGAGAAGAATTCACGCAGATGGTGTTCGTCGACGGAAAGCACATTGTTCCCATGCCTTTGGTTCAGGATCATAAAAGAGCATACGAAGGAGATGTCGGACCCAATACGGGAGGAATGGGATCATACACCGATTCGAATCATCTTCTGCCGTTCATCACCGAAAACGAAAGGGAATCCGCGATATCGATTCTGCAGGACATTGTGGATGCAATGGCAAAAGAAGGCTGCCCGTACCGCGGTACGATGTATGGCCAGTTCATGCTGACCGTAAA
This sequence comes from uncultured Methanomassiliicoccales archaeon, assembly GCA_934234005.1. Lineage (GTDB taxonomy): Archaea > Thermoplasmatota > Thermoplasmata > Methanomassiliicoccales > Methanomethylophilaceae > Methanoprimaticola. Next base: position 6,325 of record CAKQHC010000020.1, read on the forward strand.
CGGCCCCCGCATCATCGAAATCAACGCCAGATTCGGAGATCCCGAAGCGATGAACGTTCTTCCGATTCTGAAGACGGGATTCACGGACATCTGCATGAGAATGGCCACCGGAACTTTGGATATTCCCGTTGAATTTGCGCATAAAGCAACCGTGTGCAAATATGTGGTCCCCAAAGGATACGGAGTAAAATCCGAATCCGGACACGAAATCGAAGTTGATGAAGAGGCCGTTGCGGAATGCGGTGCCGTCGTTTACTATGCGAATGTCGATATGAAGGACGGAAAACTCGTCACCGGAACATCCAGATCCATCGGTGTAATCGGCATAGCCGATACTCTCGAAGATGCCGAACAGAACTGCGAAAATGCTCTTCAACATGTAAAATGCGATGCAGTGTTCGTAAGACACGACATCGGAACCCACGCTCTGGTCCAACGCAGAGTGGAACACATAAAACAGCTGCGTTCCGTATGAAACGCATCCTTGTAAAAATCTCTTACCTGGGGGCCGAATTCTACGGCTCCCAGGCACAGCCGGGCCTGCGTACGGTTGAATCGCAGGTAAAATCCGACATCTCCAAGATATGCAACATAGGCGAAGAATCCGATGTAAGATTCTCAAGCCGTACGGACAAGGGTGTCAACGCCCTTGGCAATGCGGTTGCATTCTTTACGCCGATTGAAGACGGACAGGTTCTTCTGAGAGCTCTGAATGCCGTATCGGACGGCATCTTCTACAGATCGTTCTGTTTTGTAGACGAGGATTTCAACGTCAGATATGCTTCATACCGCACATACCGTTATATCCTTCCCTCCAAAAACATGAATTTTGATTTGGCAAGAGAGTGTGCAAAAATATTCCTGGGAGAACATGATTTTGTCAGATTCTGCAAATATGACGGAAAGCCTACGATTGCAAATATCGAATCAATAAATGTTGTCCGCAAAGGAGATACCGTGGTTCTTGAGTTTAAAGCCAGATTCTTCCTGTGGAATATGATACGCAGGATTTCGTCCGCGATACATTGGGTATCGATGGGAAAAGCATCCGTTGAATCAGTGAAAGAAGCACTGAACGGTAAAAACATCTCATTCGGTATGGGACGTCCCGATGCTCTGACTCTCCTGGACGTCGAATATGATTGGCTGAATTTCGAAGACGCACGCGGAAAAGAATATCTGAAAAGATCGGAAGAACTCGCATTTTCCGAACATATAAGACAATCGTTTTTTGATTCGCTTTAATAAAAAAAAGAGGCCGTAGGGCCTCTAATTGGTTTAGCGCCTGGACTTGGGCTTTCCGAAGTTCTTTACGGGCTTGCGGAGAACCCAAACCAGTACCAGAATCATGAGAATCACGAATACGATACTGATTGCTATGTAGGCTGTGTAGCTCTTGTCACCGATGTAGAAGGTGTGGTATGAATCCAGGCCTTCGATAGTCACAATGCTTCCGTCTGCGGGTACGACTCTGAACTTATACGTTCCGTCGGACAAGTCTGCAACGTACTCGTATGATGCGGTGAATGTTCCGTCGGAATTGGAAGAGAAAGTGGTGTAACTGTCATCCATCTTCTTTCCGTCAATCTCAAAGTATACTCCGTATGCGTTGAGATCCACTTTGCTGTCCGAAGAAACATCGACTGTGACCGAAAGCTTAACGGGTTCCACTACCTTGATTGAATATTCATAGTGTCCCTTCGAATTCATAGTGTGTGTCGTCTCAGACCCGACTTCTTTATAAGAGCCTTTGTCTTCGAAATCGACAATCAGCTTATATTTTCCGGCAGAAGAGGGGGCCGTAACGGTAAGATCGAAATGCTCGTTATTACCCACATCTCCGGACGAGGGACTTACTCCGCTTGTCTGGGTTTCCCCGGCACTGTTGACCAGCTTTGCTGTATATTTAATGACATGTGAAACATCTGTGTACTTGTCGGAATCGTCGTAGTCTGTGTTGTTGTACACGGCGGTAAACGTTCCGGTTCCGCCTGTTTTCAATAGGTTCTTATCAGCGGTGATGCCCGACTCGTATGCGTCTGCCTCCGAGGACAGAACGCATACGGATGCGGCGGCAATCATTACCATGACGACTAATGCAGCGTTTAGTTTTTGCGTGAGAATACCCCCCTCTTGCTTCCGAGATAGAGTGTTGCAACAAACAGAATCAGACCGACAGCAATCATGAACCATACTCCGACAGGCATCTTGGACTGAGAGTCCATCGAATCTCCGCCGGATACGGTCATACTGTCAACATTCAGCGTGAGCTTCTCGGGTTCGAGGCTCAGCGATCCGGTGTAATCTCCCGAAATTGTTACCGTGATGCCAGGGACAGTTCCGGTTCCGTCCAGAGACGTGAGGCACACGTAAAGCACAGTGTCCTTGTATCCGGGAACGAGGAACTTTCCGTCGGTGTTGACTGCTTTTCCGTCGGTGTATGTGATATCCCATCCGTCGACACCGGTTACGTTGAGAACAATGTTCTTGGCACCGATGTTGGCGGAATTCTTGACTGTGACGGCATACCTGTACTGGGATGCGGTAACTGCATCGTTGGACGAATCATCGACCTCTACGGTTCCGCCTGTGCTGGCATCGGGGTTGAGACGAACCGTAATGCTTCCGGCTCCGTTGATGTCGGATACGGTCAGTGTGAGGTTCGTGTCTCCGAGAGCTGTGGTCTCTTTGTTGCAGTAACCTACAACCGTGACCGATGCGCTGCCGTTCTTGTTTACGTCAACCGAGTACAGTTTCTCGAGAACGACTGCGGTTCCGGAGGTGATTACGTAAGTCATGTTGCTGTCGCCAATGTTTCTGACGGTAACTTTTGCCGTAATCTTTCCGTCCGTATAACTTACGGAATCGACTTCGACTTCGAAGTCCTCGACATCGGTATCAGGCGTCGGGCTGTTTCCGCCTGTGACCGCAATGTTGCGGATAGCACCGTCGGAGAGTCCCGTAAGAGTCACACCGTCTTTGGAATATGTGTAATTATACCCGTCGATTGTTGCCTCGACTTTCACTCTTACGGTTACTTCGGTCCAATCGGAAGGTATGTTCATGGTGAACTGGCCGTCTTCGACATTGAACTTTGTAGCCAGCTTTCCGTCTTTGGACACATATATTGTACCGTCGCCTTCGACACCGACGCTTCCGGTGACCTTAACAGTCTTGTTTTCGGCAGCGACAGCAATTTCGGAAACACTGCTTTCTGTGTCGAACACGGCATAGTTGACTTTCTTATCCGAACCGGATCCGTTGGTAGATGTGATGTAGTATTTGACGCGGTTTCCGTCATCATCCCATTCCATGAACCAGTAAGTACCTTTGTCGTGCCAGTATTTTCCTCCCTCGGAAGATACCGTAATAATGTCGCTCTCGTTGTAACCGAGTTCAACCTTCTTCACAGACACAATATCGAGGCCTACGATTTCTCCGTCGGAGTATATGTATATTGTACCGTCGAAGTACTTGTCGTCCGTCTTGATTGTGGCCGTGTATTGTCCGGGAATCAGCTTCACGGTTTCACCGGCAGCAATCTGGGATTTCCAGCTGGTGTACTTATAAGACGTAAGTTCAACATCGTAACCGAACGTCACGGATATGGGGTTGACATAGTTCTTGGTTGTGAACTTAGTAGGATCGTTGAGATCTTTGACTTCATCCTCTGTAAGATACTCAACATAGAATGTCTTGCTGTCGCCGGTCTTTGCCGCACTGAATTCTTTGGTAAATTCGCCTACGGTATACGCATCATTGCTGAATACACCGCTGTCGTTTCCAACGGATACCTTAACTGCAATGTCATCGGGTACGTAGAATGTACACGTTCCATCGGATCCTGTAACTCCGTAAAGGCTGTACTCAACATCATTCCATTTTGTAGTTGCTTTGACGTAAACGAAGGGCTGACTGATATAGCCTGCACTCGTTCCGCTCTGCACCTTAACGGTTGTTTTGATTGTCCTTCCGTCTACAAGATCGATATTGAATTCCTTGTTTTCGGAAACACTGCAGCTGCCCAGGTATGCCTTGTCGGATCCGCTGTATGCATTAACGGCGTAGTTACCTGCGGGAAGGTATATGCTGTACTTTCCGTCGGAATCCGCTACTGCGGTAACGAATGCGCCTGCATTTATTCCGTCGGTTTTTGTGAATATAACGGTAGCTTTCGCGGTGGTTTTTCCGGTAACGTTCAGTGCATCGTATTCATAGTAGTTTTCGGAATGCGATCCGCTTGTAACCTCGTCGGAATACAATCCGAGAACAACCTTGGAACCGTTTGTTCCGTAGATTGTATACAAACACTTGTCTGTAGCGTCTGTCAGGGGAATATTGAGTTCGTATTTGCCAGAATCGGAGTTGTACACGATTTCACGCATGTACTCGCCCGCAGTCAGGTATATCGGGTAATCGAACTTTGTATCGGTACCCGCCTGTTTTCCGTACGAAACCACCAGAGGGACACTGGTACTGGACTTACTGACCGTCTTGGACTGTATTGCAACTGCGTAATCTGCGTAGACCTTGTATGTACCCGACATTACTGCGAGAACAGCTTTTCCGTCCTCGTCTGTGGTTGCAGAATATATTGTTCCGGAAGCAGTCTCTTCGGCATATACCTCATAGCCTTCGAGCAACCTGCCGATTGTGTCTTTGACAGTCACGGTCATGTTGTATGTGGTAGGCTTGATGACAAGTCCGTCGTTGCTGCCGGAAACAAGCGTGATTGTCGAAGACGAAACGGATGTTCCGGATGAGTCCCTGATGTCAGCGGTATATTGTCCGGGAAGGACGCCGCTGATGTCAAACGTTCCGTCGTCTTTAATCACGAATGTCTTGACGTCTTTCTTGGTGGTCACGTTGACCAACGTAAGGGAAAGACCGGAATTCTCGATGGATTTTTCATCCTCGCCGTAAACAACCTTTCCGTTTGCCTCGACTGTTCCGAGAACATCGGAAGGTATGCTTCCGATTGCGGATGCCAAAACAACAGATCCGTTTCTGATTACAACCTTGTCATTGGCTCCAAATGCGGGAACGGTGAATTTGTTGTCGCTTCCGACAACGGTGCTGGATGCGAGAACGTAGTTGGAGAGCATGCTGTCGTACGTGTATATGTCCACGACAAGACCCTCTGCGGAAACACCGGCGGAAACCGTCTCTTCTACGGAGGAGGTTATTCCGGTGTATTTCAGAACCACGATCGAGGACAGATAGTTGATAAGTCCTCCGTCGGCAGCCTGCTTGTCGAGAGCGTCCTGAATGGGCATGTATGTCCATCCGTCGCTTCCGGAGGTTGCGCTCTTATCGGGGTTGTACATAACCTGCCAATAATCGACTTCGTATCCGGACAGTCCGTATCCGGGGTATGCTTTGACGGAACCGTCGCTTGCGGACAGTGCGTAGAGGTAGCTGTACGAGCTGGTGTAACCTGCATCGGAAGCGGAAGGTCCGATCATAGCCTTCCAGAGGAAGGTGTCGTACATTGCATCCTTGTAGGTAGTGTAACCGTAATATGTGTTGTAGGTGAAGAATTGCGTTGCAGCTCCGTAATTGTCGGTGGAATAACCGGCAAAGTATGCCATGGTCGAGAAACTGTTGCCGTCGTTGTAGGACATGGGCAGCAGACTGGGGTCGAGAATAACATAGTCTATGGATTTTCCGGATCCGTCGCGGACAGCGTCGTATGCATCGCAGATCTTAGTCACATCAAAGTTGGATGTGAGGTAGTTGACGAATGCAAGGTACACCGCATTGACGTCCTCGATGTCGGATCTGATGTATCCGTAATCGCCGGGGTTACTGTCGATGGCTTTCTTCGCTTCGGACGGATCGTCGATGTAACTCTTGAGAACATTGTATGCGTCCTCTCCGAACACACTTACCAGAGAATCCCTGTAATTCTCGATACCGTCGGCCATCAGCAAACGGAGCATCAGTGCCGCGGTCATACCCTGGCTTCCTTTTGCCAGAATCATCGATGCTGTTTCTTCGTTGCCTTCGCCGTATGTATCGGCGATGACGTCGAACTTACCCTGTGCGACCGCATCTGCGATGTAGTCGATCCAAACAACTGCCGCACCGTCTTTGGATTCGTCGGAATAGTTGCTCCAAACATTTCCCATGGGGTAACTGTCGCCGGTCTTGACGACGAACTGCGTGTTACCGCTGAAGAAGTGGTCGGAATCGGTGTTGTTTGCCATACCTGCGTCGACTGCATATGTGAAATTGGGTGCGACGACAAGCAGAGCCGTGATGAGAACGGATGCCAACGGTAGGGGTTTGATGAGTTTTCTGAATCCGCTGGGGAATCCGGCGGTTCTGATGCTCTTGACCCACTCGGGTATGTTGGCACGGATAAGAATCTTGACAATAACAGCTGCGGAACCGACTGCGAAGACGGATCCGATGACGGCTGCGGACGAGTAACTGGACCATACGGCGAAGTACATTATGTACAGCCAGGTAACCATGAAGAGCTGTGATGCGGAGTGGTTCTTCCTCAGGTAGACATAGGTCTCGTATATGGCGAGACAGAGAGGCAACCACATGGTAAGCCATCCGTAATAGGATGATACGTTGGACATCGAGACATGGTTCGTGACCATCTCCGACATGATTCCCGTGTAGGGGGTGTTTCCGCTTACAAGCGCGGAGAACAGTTCGGGTGCGGCAAAGTAAAGCGCTACGAGAACGGCTGCAAGCACCACAAGCAACGAAGGGATAACAGTAATCCACGGCTTTGTCTCGAGTGCCTTAAACAGGAATCCGAACAGTACGGTCAGAACAGCTAAGAGGAGAGGTCCGGAGAAAACCGCGTCCCAGAGCCCGGCAGGAATGTAGTAGACGGCTGCGACGGCGACTCCCAGAATAAGTGTGAGGGAGTGTCCGACGAGGGTCGTCATGAAATTCTTGCCGTTAATGCGGTCGAGACCGATCTGAATCATCAGAGGTACTCCGACCACGAGAATCATGAGTCCGAATCCGTTCCATGTCCAGGCGATAAGGCCCAGGTACAGACCGGAAACGAGGGAGTGGAGATACACCTGTTTGACCGGTGCACCGGACTCCATCAGCCTGACCGTCTTGATCAGGAAATAGCTCATGCACGAGATGAGGAACGCAGCAAGAGCGTACTCGGTTCCGTTGGAGAACACCGAGGACGAAATGGGAAGGGACAGGAAAGCGAAGATAAGTGCGGCTATTACACCGATTCTTTTGTCGCCGAAGAGTTCCTTTCCGATGGCGTAAACGGGTATGCAGGTCAGTGCTCCCAGTATAGGGGGCAGAACTGCAAGAGCGGCCGATGCCGACTCAGTTGTACTCATTCCGAACATTCCGAGGATGCCTGCGACGCCTGCCGCGATGAAATCCATCAGAGGTGGAACGACGTTGAGTCCGCCTATGGGATAGTTGACCGCAGCATCACTGCCGAGTACGAAACTGCCGTCTAATATGCTTTCGACCACATGCAGGTGGTTCTGGGCGCCCGAACCTCCCGACAGCGCGAAACCGCCGCCGGAGGAAAGTCCGTATACAAACACCGTACGCAGCAGGAACGCTACCGCGACAACGGCACATACGGACAGTAAGCACCAGTGGTTTTTCAACCACCCCGGACCGCTTTTGATGCGGCCCTTGTCTCCCTTTTCGTCGGGAGAGGCTGACTCTTTTCCGAATTTACGCATTGCATAATCTCCGATATTAAGTGTTGAAGCATAATCGGGGACTCTATTTAATTGTTAATGCACGTGTTTATAAACAGACGGAAAAGAGTTGGAGTACCCAGCCGATTTACAGCACTGATTTTATGTCTTCCGCAAATGCCAGAGCGGAAGCGCGTGGATCTTCCGAACCGTATATGGCACGTCCGACGATGGCATAATCCGCGCCGGCCGAAATTGCATCCGATGCCTTGCCGCCCTGTGCACCCACGCCGGGAGACAGAATTTTCTTCGACTCTCCTATAACGTTGCGTATGGCGCGTATTCTGTCCGGACGGGTGGCGGGTGCTATAAAGCCTGCAGCGCCGCATTCCACACCCAGTCTGGCCATCTCCTCGGCATGCCGAGCGGTAAACAGTTTGGCTCCGGGGTGGCTCATCTCGGTGACGGCATATATCTCGGCATCGCCGGCGGCTTCCACGGCTGCCCTGAGCGAATCGTCTCCGGTAAATGCGTGTACAATGACTGCGGAGGCTCCGCGGGATACGGCGTTTTCTACGATAAGACGCACGGTATTGGGAATGTCCGCAACTTTGAAATCGCATATGACTTCGGAACGTTTGGACAGTTCCGTAATCATCTGCGGCCCCTCGGACAGAACCAACGGCCAGTTGATTTTAATCGCATCGACCAAATCGCCGACTGCATCCGCAACTTTCAGGGCTTTCGTTCCGTCGGTCTCGTCAAGGGCCAATACCAGCCTGCTGTCTTTCATCATACTTGCACGGACGTGCGAGCAATTATTAAAACATCGCCCGATGCAGAGGCATGGCCCGTCGGAGAATGTGCGGTTCGGAACACCACGGTGAATTGGCAGAAGGATGCAAACATTGCATAAAAGGCGCAAAAATGGTCCTGTTCGTAACCGGAAAATGCGGATGGAACTGTTTCTATTGCCCCGTATCGCTGGAAAAGAAAGGTTATGACGTCGTATACGCCAACGAAGCGCGCGTATATACGGATGAGGAAATCCTTGCGGAAGCCAGATCCATGGATGCCACGGGAACCGGCATCACCGGCGGAGATCCGCTGTGCGTAATGGACCGTACGCTTCACATGATACGTCTGTTGAAGGACGCTTTCGGACCCGGGCATCACATTCATCTCTACACTGCCACGATGGATCCCGAAAAAGTACGCATTCTTGCGGATGCGGGTCTGGACGAGATACGCTTCCATCCTCCGGAATCCCTATGGTCCCGCATGAACGAGACAAAACTTGCCGAAATAACTTCCATTCCCGGGCTGGATGTGGGAATAGAAGTCCCTGCACTTGTAGATTGTGAGAATGAATTGGCTGAGATGGTTCAATACGCCAAGGATGCGGGAGTGAAGTTCGTAAACATGAACGAACTGGAGTTTTCCGAAAGTAACTGGGACATGATGTCTGATAAACATTACGAAGTGCTGGACGACGTCTCTTCGGCAGTCCTTGGATCGCGTGAAACCGCATTAAAAGTACTTGATGGTTTTAAAGATTACAATGTTCATTTCTGTTCCTCTCCTTTTAAGGACGGAGTACAGCTCAGACGCAGACTTATACGCAAAGCGGAGATTATAAGGAAACCGTACCAAGAAGTGACCGACGACGGTACGCTGATCAGGGGGTTCCTTTACACGGATAATCCTGCGGAAACGGTCGGATTCCTGAAAGAACATAAAGTTCCCGACAGTATGTACGAAATACTGGAAAATAAGATCGAAGTAGCACCCCGTTATCTGGAAAGAATCGCCCCGAAGACCCGTTTTAAATGCTGTCTGTCGGAACAGTATCCCACGGCCGACGGCCTCGAAGTGGAACGCACGCCGCTGAACTGAAAAGAAAAATCAAAGATGTTTTGAATCGGGACCGCCCCCTTACGGGGGCTGAGGGCCCGACAGCATCAATCTACGCTGAGGCTTTGGATTTCGTGGTGTCTGTTCACGATATCTCTTGCGATGCGCAGATTCTTACCTGCTTTCCCGATTGCACGGCCCTTGAGTTTGGGGTCCACGGTAACCGTGGCGTGAGTGATGCTTCCGCGCTGCTCGATAACGACCTTCTCGGGACCGTAGATGTGGAAAACATTCTTGACAAACTGTTCGGGATCGTCGGAATATTCGACAACCTGAATGTTCTTGCCTGTCATCTCTTTCAGTTTGATGACGTGCTCTCCCTTCTTGCCCACGGCGAGGTTTCCCTGCCCTTTCTCGACAACATAGACGAGTTTGTCCTCGGTGTCCATACAGTCGATTGCGTTTGCCTTGGTGATCTGCTCGAAGAGCGAGATGTACCTCAGCGTGTCCTCGGTAAGAACGATATCTGCAGACATGATCCTCACAGCGTTAAGATGTTGGAGCTACCTTTGTCGATGATTACAAGGGCGCTGACGGAGAAAGGCTTTCCGCACATGGCTCCGAGTTCCATGTTGTTTCCGCTGAATACGTGGACTTTGACTCCGAGGTCTCCTCTGAGGTCCTCTGCAGGGCAGTTCCTGGAAACGACAACCATCTGTGCTTTGCCTTCCTTGACTGCTTTCTTTGTCTGTTCTACTCCGAACTCGACCTTTCCGGTCGTGATTGCGGATTTCAATGCTCTGCTTATGTCGATTTTCTCATCGCTCATTTTTATTCCCCTTATATTTTGGAATTTGATTTAAATCGTTTTGACAGCCTCATTCGTGCTTTTTGGGGCTGTAAACAAGGTTAACGGCTCCGGTTCCCAAAGTGACGGGCTGACCGACGATAATATTCTCGGTAACTCCCTCAAGATGGTCCGTCTCACCGACCATTGCCGCGTAGAGCAAGTGTGCGGTTGTAATCTCGAAAGATGCCCTGGCAAGAACCGAGGACTTCTTTCCGGATACTCCGTGTCTTCCGATGGCCTTGACATAACCGTCGTTGGTCATGAGGTCGGCCACAAGCATGATGTGTCTGATGTCGACGTCAAGTCCGGCTTCGCCCAGAGTGCCTTTTGCCTCATGGATGATGGAGTTTCTGGCTGCCTCGATTCCCAGAACGTCGGCCACTTCCAGAATACTGTTGGTCATCACGTGGTCTGCATCGACACCCTCTTCCTTGAGGACTTCTTTGAGGTTGCTTCCCTCGGTGATAATCTTGTAGCATCCGTTCTCCTTGGACAGAATTGCCCTGCGGATTCCGTCGATTCCCTTGATCTTGGCGTTCTTAACGGCATCGTAGATGACCTGAAGCTTCTTGAACGAAGGTTCCTCGGAATTGATTATGATTCCTTCTTCGGTCTCCTCGATCATTCCGCGGACCGCTTTGATCTTTCTGAGTCTCTCGACCACGTCTGCCGACGTAATGCGCTTGGAATCCATCGCACGGATATTGGGCGAAATGACAATTCTCATATTGTCAACATCGATTGAAACGGTAGCAACCTCGATCAAAGAAGTCATTTCGATGTTGGATGCAACCAGTTTGGCGATGTTCTCGTCCTCCGCGGCGGGTCCCAGGAGAGGGATCTCCATCGAAGGAGTACTCGGAATGCGCCTCGCATCGACAATCTCGATGAGACGGGGCAGACCCTGGGTAACGTTGACGTTCGCGACTCCCGCGTAGTGGAAAGTACGCATGTTCATCTGCGTACCGGGTTCTCCCAGAGAGTGTGCGGCCATAACTCCTGCGGATTCGTTCTGATCCATCAGGTGTGACGTGTACATCCTGTTAGCCGTGACGAGAAGTTTCTTGCATGTGTCTTCTTCGCCCTCGATCTCGGTTCCGCGTATGCGTTTGGAGATGTCCACGAGAATCTTCATGGGCAGCTCGAATCCAAGTTCGTTCATGTAGCTCTTGAGCATCAGTTCGGTCTCGTTGTACTGGTAGTAGTCCGTGACTTCTTCCAGCGGTACGGCGGGAATCTGAACCTCTTCCACAGCCTTCTTGGCTTTGGTTCCGGAGGATGAGGGCCTCTTACCGATTTTCACGATGACGGAAGCTGCTTCCTCGTCGGAAATACCGATGGCCACAAGGGCTTCCGCCCCGGCCTCGGCAATACCCGAAAGGGAGTGGTAACTGGCGACCAACAGGTTGGCGGTCTCCTCTGAGATGCCTCTGTTCATCAGTGCTTTCAAAGTATCTTTCTTTGCCATTATCACTCGCCTCCTTCGTCGTAATCCATGTTGTCGGAATCTCCGTCCTCGTTGTCTCCGTCGTCCTCGATGTATTCCATCTCGTCCTTC
>CAKQHC010000021.1 GCA_934234005.1 uncultured Methanomassiliicoccales archaeon
AGAAGCTACGACGATGTACCTCTCCGAACGTTGCAGGATTTCGGTGCCGATAGGGTTTTCCACCATGGGAATAGACGACGTAATGCCGCGTCCGGTCTACGGTACGCTGGGCGTGTTTTATATCCTGGACGAGATTCTGCACGGAGTCAGAGGAACGTAAAGAAGGTTCCGGGGAAATCCCCGGTACCGGGTTTACACTTTTCTTGTTTTCAGAAGATATCTGTTGACTGCAAAGAATGCCGCTCCGAAGAGGAACAGAACCAGCAGGGACATCCACGGGAAGTCCAGATAATCGGGAAGCGCGGCTGCTCTGAGACACAGACTCGAATGAGTCAGAGGCAGACAGTACAGAATTGCCTGGAATACGGGATTGAGCGAAGATACAGAGAAGAATGTTCCGCACAGGAAAGTCATCGGAAGAATCACGAGACTGTTGAACGTTGCCATCGTGGCATGCGATTTGGCAATCAATGCGGCACTCATACCCAACAGAGAGAACACCATGCATGCGAGCAGAAGCGTCACGACGAACATCGGAGTGAGTTTGAGTTCCGGTGCCAGACACAATCCCAATGCGAACATTATGCAACAGGCCAGAAGTCCGCGTACGAATCCGAGTACACATTTTCCGAAGATTATTGCGTTGAGTCCCAACGGACACATCATCATTTCGTCGAAACTCTTGTAATACAGCCTTTGGACGTTCATCCTGGTGGAAGTGGCGGAGAACGACGTCGACAGTGTGGAGAGGGCAACTATACCCGGGATTACGAATGCAACGTACGGTACGCCTATATCGGTTACGCCGGATCTGAGTCCGTATCCGAATGCAATGAGGTACAGAAGGGGGCCCATAATGCTCATTATGACGATGTTGACGATATTGTGCTTCATGTAGACAAGATCGCCCCATGCGACAGCCCATACCTGCTTGAAGAAACCGGTTACGGGATTCATGCTCCCACCGTCTTTCCAGTCATTTCCACGAACACGTCTTCGAGATTGGTTTTTCTGAGAAGAACATCATCCGATTCCAATTCTGCCATGAACGATTTCGCGCTTTCGCGTTCGTGAAAATACCTGTACTGGGTCTTTCCGCCGTCCATATATTCTACGGCCCATTTGCCGAGTGTTTCGCACAACGCACGCGGTTCGTCCAATGCAATAATCTGCCCTTTGTCTATGATGCCGACGCGGTTGCAGAGAATTTCGGCCTCCTCGATATAGTGCGTAGTCAGGATTACAGTAGTGCCTTTTTCGTGGAGGGATTTTATAACGTCCCAAAGTAACCTGCGCGCCTTGATGTCCAATCCCGATGTGGGTTCGTCCAGGAACAGTACCTTCGGTTCGTGAAGCATCGCACAGACGATGGCCGCTCTTTTCTTCCATCCTCCGGACAGCGAATCGACGGGTTTGTCGAGATATTCGCCGAGTTCGAAATAGTCGGAGAGTTCCGCAATTTTTTTATCGCGTTCCCTGCGTCCGATCAGATGGTACATGGCATGGGAAATCATATTCTCGCGGATTGTCAGTTCTTTGTCCAGGGAAATCTGCTGTTGTATAACGCCCATTCTGCTTTTGGCTTCGAACGGATTCTTCTTCAGATCGTATCCGTCCACGGTTATGCTTCCCGAATCGAAATTCGTAAGTGTGGATACGCATCTGACCGTGGTCGTTTTTCCGGCACCGTTCGGTCCCAGAAATCCGAACAGTTCTCCTTTGTGTATATTTAGATTCAGTCCGTTCACCGCCGTTTTGTCTCCAAAACGTTTGACCAAATCTTTGATGACGATTATGTCTTCCATTAAATCAACCTTTAAATTTCGAAATCAGGCCCATGCGTTCTTTTTCTGTTTGATGAGAATCCAGATAAACAGAGGTCCGCCCACCATAGAACATATTACACCCACAGGTAGTCCATTGGGACCGCTTATTTTAGCTATTGTGTCGGCAAATAATACGAATGCGGCACCGAACGATGCTGCTGCAGGTATCAAATACCTATTATTCGAACCGACAAAAATTCTGGCTATGTGCGGACCGACCAATCCGATAAATCCTATCGGTCCTGTAAAACAAACTAGTGCCGCAGTCATTAGAGATACTATAGTTAAGGTGACCAGTCTTACTCTTTTGGCAATTTCACCTAATGTTTGAGCGGATCTGTCTCCGGAGTACATGATATTCAGTTTATCGGAGAGTAACCAAACAATGGCAGAGCACGGAATCATTACTCCGGCCATCAGGGGCAGATTTTCCCATTTCAGACTACTCAACGATCCCACCCTCCATTCATATGCACTGGCCAAAGATTCTGTTGGTGCAGTAACCATCAGCACTTGTGTGACGGAACTGAAAAGGAACATGATTGCGATGCCTGTGAGGATCATGGCCGTTGCGGTCATTTTTCTGAATCTCGACATAACAATTATTACGGCCATCGGAATCAAAGAGAAAATAAATGAATTGATAACGGTGGCGTAATTTTTATCAATCCCGGGAATTATTGAAAATCCAAGAATTATACTCAGTGTGGCACCCAAGAACGCGCCCGACGATATACCCATCGTATATGGTTCCGCCAGAGGATTCCGGAAGTTGTTTTGCATAACAACTCCGGCAATGGATAAGCCCGCCCCTATTATTATAGCGCCTATTGCTCTGGGCGCGCGTACATCCCAGATATACCAATCCGAGTTTACGTCAGTGATGTTTCCGGTTATATGGTTAAAAAACACATTCAATGCATCAACGATACTTATTTTGTATATTCCAAAACCAAGAGTTATGAAAAATAACGCAACTGTCAATAAAAGGCCTATGATAACAAATACAGTCTTTTTGAGATTGTTTTTTCTATATTCTTTTTTACATTCGACCTTTGACGTCAATATATTACCCCTGGTTTACGTGTCTGCCATACAATCAATGCAAAGAATGCGGGTGCTCCTATAATGCTAATAATCACGCCTACGGAAATTCCGGACAGATATGACGTCAGATAGTCGGCAAATAACAACAGCAGTGCACCGAATGCCATGGAAATCGGAATGACAAATTTGTTGTCCGATCCAATAATCAATCTTACAAAATGGGGCGCGACCAAACCGATGAATCCCAAGATACCTGTAAATGAAACAATTGCCGCAGTCATCAGTGCCATTAATACAAGACATGCGGTTCTGAATGTTTGGATATCGATACCCAGACTTATTGCGCTATTATCTCCCAGAGACATTACGTTTAATTTTTTAGCATTGAACATTATAATTGCGGAACCGATTACTGTAATTGCCATCATAAGAGGTATCGAATCCCAGGACATTCCGTCAAGGCTGCCAACCTGCCAAATGTACGCATTAGCTAATGTATCTGCATCGGCAGTTACCATGATATACGTAATCATTGAATTAAAAAAGTACGAGATTGCAGTTCCAAGCAGAATCAATGTGGCAGGACTCATACGTATTCTTTGAGAAAGGACAATAATTATCAAAGCTGGAACCAATGCGCCTATGAACGCATTTGTCACAATTCCCATTTCACTGGACAATCCAGACATAGATGCCCCTACGATGATTGCAATAACTGCACCTAGACATGCACCCGACGATATACCTGTACTGTATGGATCGGCCAACGGATTGGACATTATAGACTGCATCATTACACCGCATACGGCTAAAGACGCTCCTGCCAATATCGCAACAATTGCGTGCGGTATTGCGGTATTCCAAATGTATCTGTCAGCCCACCATTCCAATGAATTTACGGGATATGTGTTGCCGCATATGTGGTTCCAAATGATTTCATAGGTTCCTTTTAAACCAAATTCAGCATATCTGTTGAGTGAAAGCAATCCTACGAAAAGTACTATGCCGATTATACAAAATACGAACAAAAGTATTCTTTTGGCTTGCAGTTTATAATATGTAGTTTTCATTTCCTCTTTTGTGAGGTTTTCTGTATTGTCTGTCATGGAATCAGTAAAATGCGGATGGGTTTAACCCATCCTTAGAATTATTAATTTTCTTTGTACGACAAATACGTGTTGTAATCAATATGGGTAATCGTATTGTCGAGTGTCACTCCTTTCAGAGGTTCCAAATCCATGTCGATGAATTGTTTCATAACACTGTCTGCCCATTCATCGGAGAATTTATCGCCGTATAATGCATGGGCCATGTATGCCAGTTTAACGGCACCGGGAAGGATGTTATTGACATAGCAGAGTTTGTTTTCGAATCCTTTGAAGAATTCGGACGACAGTATACCTTTGTTTGAATGATCCCATGTATCCAAAACAGTATCTTTGATTTCATCAGCTGTCATGATAAAGTCAATCGAACGGTTGTTGATTATGCATCCGATGTCTGAGTAGTTGGATAATGCTTCAACACTGGCCATTTTTACAGAACTGTTTCCAGCATATGTATTTTTAAATTCATTGTTTACCTTGTAATAGGGTATGCCTCCTGCAACCGCAGGGCTGGTGTTGAATGTAGAATCATTTTGGCATATGTAGTAGTACATAGTGCACGAAATATAGGTGGTTCTTTCCGAATCATCAACATCTTTCAGAACTTCATTGATATGTTCTATAACTTTCCAACTTGTTTCTGCATAAGTCTGACCAATTTTTTCGGTTTCTTCTCCGAAAAGGAATCCGATTGTAAGAACTGCCGTGATTTCGGAAACGGAATCTGCGGAAGAGAATATCAACAGGGGTATTCCGGCTGCTTTAAGATCATCTGCACGTGGAGAAGTTATCTGACTTATACCGCTGTAGTCGGCAATGAATGCACCTATTTTTTCGCCTTTTGAACTGAGGTTTCCGCTCAATTCGGTAAGTTTCTTCCATTCTTCGTCTGTAATCTTTCTAGTACTTCCGCCGAAGTTTATTGCATCTGCATTGATACTATTTTCTGCATTAGAATATGATGAGTTAAAATATCCTGCAATGTATTTTCCGGCACCGGCATATAATGTAGGTATCTGAACGTTGGTTGCGTAGGTCACCGCATTCCTTATGGGGTATTCGCAGGGAACAGAAATGGTATTTCCTTCCGTATCAAGGCATATGACGTATACGGTAGTTCCTTCTTTTCTGTCTATAAGGTCCTGAAGGAGCTGTTTGTCCGTGGAATTTATCTCTTCGTCTCCGTTTACATCGGCAAGAGGATAATCTTCCAAGGTTTTGTTTCCGGAAAGAATGTCGTCAAGAATTTTCATGTCTTCTGCGTCAATCGTATGGTCATCGTTAGCGTTGCCTCTTATTTGTAATTGTGATGCAATAACGGATCCGTCGGAATCGTTATCATCGTTCGAGAGGACAACCATGCATCCTGCACCGACGACAATCGCAACAACGACAACTGCTATGACCATTGTCATGCTTTTGCTCATTTTTTCACCAATCGAACACTTTCACTGCCGGAAAGTATCATGGATGGAAGAACCAACCTACTATATGAATTGGTTTATCCATCCAATAGTGGTTTTTATATAATAATTTTAAAGGACATCCTAAAAATCGGTGAAATCACAGAGATTCGTTCATGGGAATCGCGTCTTCCAGAATTACATGCGGTTTTCCGTAATCATCGATTATTCTTGATGTAACGCCGTATACGGTTTTGATATTCGATTCGGTAATTACTTCTTCCGGCGTTCCCACAGAATATATGGTGCCTTCGTTCATCAAAATAATTGTATCCGCAAATTTGGCAGCGATGTTGATATCGTGGCTGATCATTATCACCAGTATGTTTTTTTCCACAGAAAGACGTTTTAGCATTTTCGTAACATCCAATTGGTGTCTGATGTCAAGATTGGATGTCGGTTCGTCAAGAAGGAGAATATGAGGTTCCTGCGCCAGACCTCTGGCCAACATAACTTTTTGATGCTGGCCGGCAGACAATTCATTGAACGAGCGCATGGCCAGATGCGAAATTCCGAGCATTTCTAAAGTATCGTAGACGATATCGAGATCTTTGTCAAGAGATCCCCATTTTGCATGCGGGTGTCTGCCCATCATTACAGTATCTACAACACTTAGCGGAAACGAATCATTGGCAGAATAGGGTACGTATCCTATGCCTTTTGCCAATTCTTTTACGGAAATATCTTTTAAATCCTTTTCATCGATGAATACTTTCCCTTCATTCGGTTCAAGTATCTTATTCATACAGTGAATGAGCGTAGATTTTCCCACACCGTTCGGCCCTAAAATGGAGATAAATCCGGGACTTGTCAATTTCACCGTAACATTCTTTAGGACGGGGATACTGGAATATCCGAAACTTATATTGTCTATAGAGATGTTCATTCTGACCACTGCTATTGGATGAATTATCCCACTATATGTTAATACTTGTTATCTCTAAATTTCCGTGAGTTTTTGTAGTAATGTTATTTTCTCGGATTCATACGTTTATCGTGATAAAACTTTTCAATTATGAAAGTTTTATAACGCTAGTTTATATACTACGCCTAAAGAAATCAAAAATGGAAATTTTTTTTCTGAGATTTATAGGACATTATTTAACACTCATAGATTGAAAATTCTCTATGGTCAATGCCTGAAATGTGCGGCATACCTCAAGTTCGGAACGGCATCAAGAGACTGCGTTTGGCAGAGGATTTTCTGCTGGGTGACGGATTTAGATTTTAATGTGTAATTCTAAGTATTTTTGGGCGGTTCTTTTTATATCAGAGAAGTTGGATAGTACCGCCAATTAATATACACCCCTGTTTATTTCGTTGTAATAGGTTGTGGTTCCGGATGGAAAGGATTCTGTTCCCGTTTGTGTCGATTGTCGGCCAGGAAGATATGAAAAAAGCCCTGTTGTTGAATATTGTTGATCCCGGGATTGGCGGGGTACTCATCAAAGGAGAGAAAGGAACCGCAAAATCCACAGCAGTCAGATCTCTCAACCGTATCCTCCCCTTCAGAACCGTGGTTTCTGGTTGCAGGTTCGGATGCGACCCGTCAAGAAAGGACAGATTGTGCCCCGAGTGTCTGGCCAGGTTGGAGTCCGGCGAAGAATTGGTTCCCGTTACGGCACCTACCAAAGTCGTGGAACTTCCGTTAAGTTCGACAGAAGACCGTGTAGCGGGAACATTGGATATCGAACACGTGCTGAAAACCGGCGAGAAAAAATTCGAACCCGGGATACTCGCACAGGCGAACGGAAATCTGCTGTATATAGACGAAGTGAACCTTCTGGACGATCATATTGTCGATCTGATGCTCGATTCAGCAGCCATGGGAGTAAACTATGTAGAAAGAGAAGGCGTATCATTCAGCCATCCGTCCAGATTTGTTCTTGTCGGAACCATGAATCCCGAAGAAGGAGAACTGAGGCCGCAGCTTCTGGACAGATTCGGTTTGTCCGTTGATGTAAAAGGAGACAAAGACGTTGCCCAGCGCATGGAAGTCGTCCGTAGAAGGATTGCTTTCGATACGGATCCGGAAGCGTACGATGCATCCGTTTCCAAAGATTCCGATGCCGTTCGTGCCAGATTGGATGACGCGCGCAAATTGTTGCCGTCCGTAAAATCGGACGATTCTATCCTGGAGGCAATCGTTGCGGTTACAACCAATTTCGGAATCGACGGATACCGTGCCGACATAACCATGATGAAAGCTGCCAGAGCGAATGCCGCATACGAGGGAAGGACATCGGTCAGCAAAGACGACATACGTGCCGTGGCATCTTTGGTGCTGTCCCACCGTATGAGAAGAAGACCGTTCGAGGAAGAAGCGTTCGATATGGCGGAGCTTGACAGATGTCTTCAGCAGATTTGATAAGATTTCCCTTTTCGGCCGTTTACGGCATGGATGATGCCAAAAGGGCTCTGTTGTGTGCTTTGGTAAACGATCACATACACACAGTGCTGATAAGAGGGGACTCCGGAACCGCAAAAACCGTTCTGGCCAGAAGCATAGGCGATCTGACGGACAGAAATGTTGTGAATATTCCGGTAAACGTATCCGAAGACCAACTGTTCGGCGGAATGGACATCGAGGCAACAATCCGCGAAGGCCATCCCATGGTGAGGAAAGGCCTTTTGAATTCCTCCGGAAGATCTATAGTTTACATAGACGACGTCAATCTGATGGATCAGCGTATCCTGATACAGCTCTTGGACAGCATCCTGTCCGGATGCGTTGTTCTGGAAAGAGAAGGCATATCTGCGGAATACAGACCGGATGCGATACTTGTGGCTACTATGAATCCTTCGGATTCCGATTTAAGCTCTCATGTTCTGGACCGCTTTGATTTGTGCGCATATGTGTCCCAGTCTGATGACGGCAGAATGGAGATTTTACGCAGGAACGAACTGTTTTATGCAAATCCGTCGGAGTATGCGGAATCGTATGCCGAAGAGCAGAACACAATCAGAACCAACATAGAAAAGGCAAGAAAGATAATGCCGTTCGTATCCGTTTCGGATGAACTTCTGGCCGTTGCCGCCGAACTGTCCCTGCGTGTGTCGGCAGACGGTATGCGCGGAGATCTGGCTCTTATAAATGCCGCATATTCTTTGGCATCTCTTAACGGCAGGGACGAAGTTACGCGTAAGGACATCGAGGAAGCTGCGATGATTGCCTTGGCACACCGCAGGAATTATTCCCAGGATCCGCAGGATGATCAGAATCGGCAGGAAAATCAGAATCCGCAGGATAACGATGCCGACGACAACAGTTCCGATGACAACCGCAACGACAGTCCCGACGATGGTAACCGCAACGATAACGGCAGCAATCCCGACGACCGCGGAAACGACGGTAATTCTTGTGATAATCCCGAAGACAACAGTTCGGAAGACAACCTGCAGGATTTCTCCCAAATGCTGGAAGATATGATGTTCGAAATCGGAGAGCAGTTCCGCGTCATAGACTATCTTGACGGAGACAAGAAAAGAATACGGAGAACGGCAAGCCGTATGGGTCGCAGAGCCATGGTCGAAAGCATGGATTCCACCGGACGTTATGCAAGGTCCAGAATTCCAGACGGATACGTAAAGGACATAGCATTCGATGCCACGGTGAGGGCAGCCGCACCTTATCAGAAAATCCGCGACCATTCCAACATGTCAATAGCCATAGAGAAACAGGACATAAGGCAGAAGGTACGTGAGAGACGTTCCGGATGCACGATTCTGTTTTTGGTGGATGCCAGCGGATCGCTGGGCGTGAGGAAGCGCATGTCTGCGGTTAAGGGGGCGGTTCTTTCTATGCTGAAAGACAGTTACGTCAAGAGGGACCGCATAGGCATGATGGCATTCAGGCGTGATTCCGCCGAATTGGTTCTGCCGCCTACCAAATCCGTCGAATACAGCTATCACAAATTGGAGGAACTTCCGACAGGCGGAAAGACGCCGTTGGGGGAAGCATTGGTAACCGTTTCGGAGTACATGACCTCATATGTACGTTCGCACAAGGGCGAAATGTGTTATGTCGTCCTGATAACCGACGGAAGGGCGAACGTACCGGTGAGCCAGGGTGCCGATGCAAACGAGGAAGCCGAAAAGATTGCGTCGGATATTTCGGTACCCCAACTCGGTTGGATAGTAATCGATGCCAGCGCCGGATACATAAGATTCGACAATGCCCGGCGTCTGGCAGAAAAATTAGAAGGAACATATCTGAGACTGGAGGATCTCAATGCGGACAGATTGGCTGAGACTGTAAGGGCTGCGATCCGCTGACGGCCGTTGCCGGTTGGACAAGTTTCCCGTCGCGGGACAGAATCGTCTCCTTTACGGCAATCTTCCTGTTGCATCTTTCCGCTGCTTTCAGAACCATTGATACCAAGGGACGGCAGCAGGGAACTTCCATTCTGACGATTTCCACGTCGTTTACGTCCGAACTGTCGAGTATCTGGAAGATTTTGTCGAAGCGGTCCGCGGGATCGAGTTTCGGACATCCGATAATCAAACCTCTTCCCCTGACGAATTTTCTTTTGAAATCATCAGTCACGAATGCGGAGCAGTCTGCGGCTACAACCAACGCGTCCCTGAAACTGCCCGACATCGGCGATACCAACGCAGTCTGTATGGGCCACTGATATTCGGGTACGGCCATCAATCCGTCCGAACGTTTTGTATTATCTTCGGTGAATGTTATGGCATCCATCGGACAGGCCGGAAGACAGTCTCCGATTCCGTCGCAAAGATTTCCGTCTACCAGCGATGCTTTTCCGTCTATCATTGCAATGGCGCCTTCGTGACACGCGTTAACGCAAAGTCCGCATCCGTTGCATTTCTGTTTGTCGATGACGATTTTCCTTGCAATCATATCATAACATCCGCAAGCATGTTTTCAATGTTGCGTCGGAGTGCATAAAAGATATATGTTCTATTGGATATTCCATCCATCAGGAGTCTTTTCAATGGAGATCAGGATTAAGGACATGCAGTTCGGTTATTCGGGCGTACCTGTTTTGGACGGCGTATGTCTCGACATCGACAAGGCACAGTTTGTGTCGATATTGGGGCCGAACGGCGTGGGCAAATCCACTCTGATTCATTGTATAAACAAAATTCTCCAACCGACCGGAGGGACGGTAATGCTGGACGGTACGGACGTTTCCGAATACTCCCTCAAAGAAATGGCCAAACGCGTGGGATACGTACCGTATACGTCGTCGGATACGTTTCCGCTCAGCGTGGTGGATGCCGTTCTTCTCGGAAGGCACCCGCATGCCGGATGGAAAACCAGCGACGAGGATCTCGACATAGTCTTCGAAACCCTGAATCAATTGGGTATAGAGGATTTGGCAATGCGTCCGTTTAACGAACTGTCCGCGGGCCAGCACCAGAAAGTTATGTTGGCCAGGGGACTGGTCCAAAGACCGGAGGTTCTTTTGTTGGACGAACCGACTTCCAATCTGGACATAAAACACCAGCTGGGTATTGCCAGATTATTGAGAAAACTTTCCCGCGAGAAGGATATCATGGTTATAATGATCAGCCATGACATCAATATTGCAGCAAAATATTCCGACCACATTATAATGATGCACAACGGAGGAATTTTTGCCGTTGGTACGCCGCAGGAAGTTCTGACGGTGGAAAATATCCGCACGGTGTATGAAGTCGATTGTACCATCGTCGACGATGCCGGCTGTCCGCATCTGATTCTGCATGATGATTCGGAGAGATCTTCCGCCCCGGAAGGTGCAGTCTGTGTAATGTCTGTGTGATTAACACCTGTTTATATCATCCATCATTTATCTTATATAGATTGGTTGGTTTATCCAGCCAACAGACGTGGTATACATGGCATTAGGTAAAACTGTGTACGTTGTATTCGTCGTTGCAATCCTTGTTGTGGCCGCCGGCGCAGCCGTAGTGGTTAAGAACAACAGCGATGACAGAGGTGAGAACGAGCTTAAAGCATATGCTAATGCAGTTCTCAAAGTCAGTGGTAACATCGACGAAGACAGAGACATCGATCAAGATGATGTGAGGATTATTGAAAGATTGATTGATGAAAAGGCATCAGCTGTAGAATATCCTTTGGCTGATGCTAACAGAGACGGTAAGATTAATCAGGAAGACGTTGACATTGTTAAGAAGATTATTGATGGAGAATCCACCGAAATTTGGCATGTAAGTTATCATGATGTTAACGGGGATGGTGTTATGGACGAGGAACTTGTGAAAACCAAATTCCCCATCAAATCCGCAGTCATGACCGGTTCCACCAATTCTTTCCTTCTGATGACGATGTGCGGAATTGTCGAAGAAATTAAAGGAGCATCTTACGGTTCTGCAGATAAGGCTCTTTTTGGAAATACTTTCTTAGATATAAGCAAAGTCACCAAATTGACTGGAAGCAGTGCAACTGAAATGGATTACGAAGCCGGTGCATCCGGTGCATCACAGCTTGTTGCAGAAAAGAATGTTACTGCACTTATCACAGATTGGAATCAAACATACATTCCTAATTACAAAGATTTCGAAGACGCAGGCGTAGATGTTGTTCGTGTCGCCGCCGCTTCCACGGACAAAAAGGTGTGCGATCATTCCATTCTGCTTCTTGGTCTCCTGTTCCAAAAAGTTGACAGGACCAAACAATTGGCCACGCTTTATGACACGGTTTTCGATGAAATTGCTTTAAAAGCATCTGCAAAACCGGTAAAGGCAATTGCATCGTCTATGACAGGCTACGTTTCATCTGAAAGTTCCGATTATTTCCAGGTATTGAAGGCTGCAGGAGCATCTTTCGGTCTTGACGGATATAATTTTGGAGAAAAGACTTCTGTCAAAGCAGTTGATAACAAAGGAATCTTCGACAAAGACACATATAATTTTGATTATATAATTCACATCAGAACAGGAGTTTCGTATGCAGATTATGATGCTGCAAAGATTTGGAAATCTTATACTGATGCCTTTGCACTCTGGAATGACACCGAACACCAATATATCATCAGCGGAACCGTTCCGGTACCTGTGAGGATAGCTCTTGCAGCTTCGATTATCAACGAGGATATAAGCGAAGACTGGGCTAATGAAATCCATCAGAAATTCCTGGATTCATTCCTTCAGAAATACAACTATGAAACTCATTCCTTCGAATCCTATGGTTTCGATCTTAGTAAAATGAGTTTCTTGGTTCACCAGCCAGAAACAAGCTGATTAAACATTCCGGGGTAAATCCCCGGATTTAATATCAAAAGGTCGCTACATGACTGCAGATTGTGATACAGACGATTTTAAAAACACCTATCACAAAGATATTGTGAAGAAGGTATTGTTTGTAATATTTTTCATATCCTTAGCAATAGGTTTGTTTTGGATTTCTCTTTGTATCGGTACCCGTGAATTGTCTGTTGAACGTGTATATTCATTACTTATTTCCCATTTATCCGGAGAGACATTCATTCCTGGTACATTGGATTGGAATGATGACAGGATTATATGGGACTACAGAGTTCCGCGTGCTATTTTTGCCATCATTGCCGGAGCTTCTTTATCGGTTGCCGGAGCGGTTATGCAGAGTATAATGAAGAATCCGTTGGCCGATGCATATACCACAGGTGTTTCGTCGGGAGCATTGTTCGGTGTTGCGATTGCTATTGTATTAGGATTTTCCATAGGATCCGGCGGAATAGATGGCATCGGAATAACCATTAATGCAGTGATTTTTTCTCTTCTGCCTATAATTGCCATAGTATTGATGGCACCGATGTTTAACAAATCGCCGTCCACACTTATTCTCGGCGGAATAGCGGTGTCATATCTGTTTAATGCATTTACGTCTGTGTTGCTTGTATCGACAAGTGCGGAAAATCTGTCGTGGATATACAGTTGGCAGGTGGGTTCGTTTTCCGGTATCAAATGGGATGCGGTTCCGTCAGCTTTACTGTCTTTAATTGTAGGTATGTTAATATTATGGCCGATATCCAATAAACTTAACTTAATGTCGTTGGCTGATAAGGATGCTAAGGCATTGGGGCTGGACAGTGAAAAATATCGTGTAATCTGTTTGGTATTGATAGCATTGATGGTTTCTACTGTCATAAGTTTTGCAGGTATAATCGGATTTGTTGGATTAGTAATACCGCACATAGTCAGGATGGTTGTCGGAGCAGATAATAAATTTGTGATCCCCGGTTCAATGGCATTCGGTGCGTTCTTTTTGCTTGCATGCGACATAATTTCTCGTATGATTGATGTTTCTGCATCCGTACCTGTCGGTGTTGTTACATCGTTCATCGGAGCCCCGATTTTCATGTTAATGATTATAAGACAGAAAAAAGGAGTATGGTGACCGTGGTCTGTCCCGAAACAAAAACATATAGGGCAAAAGAGAGGCGTGCGTATCTCTATGTTGTCGCAATAATTTTTGCTATTGCAATTTTGTTCATATACTCCTTATCAAAAAGCAGTCTTCCCATGTCATTTATGGAAGCCTATCAGTCGTTGTATAACCGTATTGTCGGTATAGAGCCTGAAAGTTATCGGCAGTGGCTTGTTGATCAGGTTGTTTATAACGACAATCTTCCTCGTACGATAGTTGCGATTCTGGTAGGTATAATATTGGCAGTATCTGGTGCCGTTATGCAGACTTTGACCAGAAATCCTTTGGCAGATCCATATACGATAGGAATCTCATCTGCAGCTTTATTCGGAGTGACATTATCGATCATCTGCGGAATAAGTATTATTCCAGGAAGCGGAGATATTTCCATAATATCCAATGCATTTGTGATGGCATTAATACCATCCGCCACGATAATATTCCTGTCGTCTTTCAAAAAAATGAGTCCAACAATGATGATTCTGATTGGTATAGGGCTCATGTATGTATTCTCGTCAATCAATATGTTTCTCAAGGTTAATGCAGATCCCGAGAAACTAGAAGAGGTGTATGAGTGGAGCATAGGAACACTTTCAAACGCGGGATGGTCCGCCACGCTTCCGTTATTGTGTGCTTCCGTGGTGATTCTGGTGGCTATGCTAATTCTTTCCAACAGAATCAACGTACTTTCCGCCGGAGACAATATGTCCGTGGCTCTCGGAGTCAATCCGCTGAAACTCCGCATAATATGTTTCCTGTTGGTTTCGGTTGCCGTAGCAGTGGCAGTCTGTTTCACCGGAACAATCGGTTTCGTCGGATTGGTCGGTCCGCATATTGCCCGTCTGTTTGTCGGAAGCAATATGAAACGTCTGATACCTGCATCTGCTCTGATTGGTGCGCTGATGGTATTATGCGCCGATATCGGAGTGCGTATGATCCCGGGAGGATTGCCGGCAGGAGTAGTTACGGCTTTAATCGGAAGCCCCCTGTTCATATATTTCCTGTACAGGCAGAGAAAACAGGCAGCATTCTGAAACACCATTAACAAAACATCTTTCCAAACCGATTAAAATATACAATTAGCAACCGGATAGGTGAACACATGAAGATAACGAATATCTCGATAGGAACGAAGGACGGTACCGTACTGAATTCCGCGGCAGATAGTCTGGTGTCCGAGGGTTTCGGGATAGAAATTTCATGTTACGATTCATATCAGCTCAACGAAGATCCGGTTGTTTTCGCAAAAATGCTGGACGATGTTAACGATTCTGATTTTATTACAATCCATGTCCACGGAGATACGTCGTATTTGAAGCGTTTCCAGCGCCTTAAAGAATGTCTCGATTCTGGCAGAGATGCAATTCTCGTCTGTACGGACGATTGTGTTACGGTTTCGTTCCGTTATCTGTTCCGCGGAAACGACGGCGATTATTTCAAACTGCAGACATTTCTTACTTTGGGAGGTATGGAAAACCACAAATCCTTCCTCAAATGGGCTTTAAATCGCTTCGAAGGTGCGGACACAGAGGTTCCGGAACCGGTACGTCCTCCCGCACAGGGAATTTATTATCCGGGAAAGCCGATTGATTTTACCGAATACATATCATCGATGGACCGTACAAAACCGTGTATCGGAGTATTCTTCTATCAGAAACAATGGCTTACCGGCAACACAAAGGCCATAGATGCGCTGATAAAAGAGATTGAAAGACATGATGCTACGCCGGTAGCGGTCTTCCTGAAGACATACGAAGAAGAGATCTCCGGATCGATCGGAGTCGAGAGGATACTGAAAGAATACCTTACGGACGGGAATGGTCCGATTCTTCAGGCCATTATAGAAACAATGTCTTTTTCGCAGACGCTGATCTCCAAACCGGGTTGCGGAGAACAGGCGGGAGACAGCAACTGTCTGTCGGAATACGGCGTACCCGTTATTCAGGCAATGACAACCAACGCTGCGGCAGCAGATTGGATGAACGACATAAACGGTTTGTCTCCGTCGGAAATTGCATACGACATAGTTCATCCGGAGTTTGACGGACAAATAATTTCAGTACCGTGTGCCAGCACCGAAATCGACGGTTCCGGGGCACGTGTCAATATGCCGTTGGCGGACAGAACAAAACGTGTTGCGGACACTGCCGTAATGTGGGCGCGTTTGGGTATGAAAAACAACGCGGACAAGAAGGTTGCCGTGCTGCTGTATATGTACCCTCCGAAGAATGCCAATGCCGGCGGGGCATCAGGATTGGATACATTCCGCAGTGTAGTATCTCTGCTGAACAGGCTGAAGGACATCGGTTACACCGTATCCGACATTCCCGATTCTCCGAAATTATTGGCAGACAGGCTTCTCGAGAATCTGACGAATGATTTCAGTATGCTGTCCGACGAATCCGTAAGAAACAGAGCCGCCGATACGGTAGGAAAAGATGTTTATGACAAATGGTACTCCGAACTGAGCGAAAAAGCCCGTTCCGCATTGGAGGACGGATGGGGAAAACCCATGGGCGACGTGGCGGTCGTTGACGGAAAGGCAGCGATTCCGGGAATATTGTTCGGAAACGTGTTCGTAGGATTCCAACCGGACAGGGGAAGAGACAGTCAGCGCGATTATCACAATCCAAATATCGTGATGCCCCACCAATATCTTGCGTTTTACAGGTGGTTAAGATATGTTTTCGGCGCAGATGCATTGATTCATGTGGGAACCCACGGCACTTTGGAATGGCTTCCCGGCAAATCCGTAGCTTTGTCATCCGATTGCTGTCCGGATTTCGTTATGGACTCTGTTCCGGATATTTATCCGTATATAATCGGAAATCCGGGAGAGGGCATACAGGCCAAACGGAGGGCATCCGCGGTAATCGTCGATCATATGATTCCTGCTATGGTCCGTTCAGGAGGATATGACGATTTGGAAGGTTTGGAGTCTGTTTTGCAGACATATATGAATGCATCCGCACAGGGTCAGACCGGCAAACTGCCGGCTATTGTTTCTGAAATACGCGGATATGCGGACAGAATGGAGATATACGGCGATATCGGTCTGTCAAAGGATTGTTCCGACTCGGAATTGGAGAATGCTGTCGATGGACTGTACGACTACACGGTTGATCTGAAGCACAATCTCATCAAAGACGGATTGCACACATTGGGCGAGGTTCCGTGCGGCAAACGTTTGGAAGAGATGGTGTATTCTCTTACCAGGGTGCCGAACGGAGAGATACCGTCGCTTCGCGATTCCGTTGCATCAACATTGGGATACGATGCACACGCTCTGCTTTCGGATCCGTGCGGATACACCGGAGGAACGCTTAACGGAACATTATCCGAAGATATAGAAGTCCGTACCGAATCTTTGATTCACAGCATGTCCGAATGTGATTTTAACTGCAGTCTCTGCAGGGAATATTCCGACGGTAATGCAGATTTGGAAAAAGTCATTTGTTTCATCTGCGAAACCCTGATACCGGCTATACGCAGCATGGGGCGCGAATTGGATTCCGTATCGGAGGCTCTTTCCGGACGGTTTGTGGAACCGGGCCCGTCCGGGTGTCCTACGCGCGGAAGGGCACAGCTGCTGCCTACCGGACGCAATTTTTACTCTTTGGATCCGGATTCCATACCGTGGCATTCCAGCTGGAATATCGGAGTGTCTCTGGCAGATCAGATGCTGGAGCGTTATATCGGGGATTACGGCACATATCCGCATGAAATAGGCATCGTTTTGTGGGCCACCGATACGATGAAAACAGGCGGAGACGATGTGGCCTATATCCTTTGGCTGTTGGGAGTCAGACCGGTTTGGGCCAATTCCGACAGAGTAATCGGTTTTGAAATAATACCTTTGGAAGAATTGGGAAGGCCGAGAATAGACGTTGCCGTGAGAATAAGTGGACTGTTCAGAGATACATTTCCCAATCTGGCCAATTATATAGACGATGCCGTAAAGGCTGTAATGTCGTTGGACGAATCCGAAGAGGACAATTACATTTTGGCAAATCTCCGCAAAGATGTTGTCGAATCCATTGCTGCAGGCATTCCAGAAGACGCCGCACGCGAGGAAGCATCGGTACGCATATTCGGGGATGCACCCGGT
>CAKQHC010000022.1 GCA_934234005.1 uncultured Methanomassiliicoccales archaeon
AGGAAAAACCCGATGTCGAAGAAATTCCGGTAGAAGAGGAGCCCATAATCCTGGACCAAAGCAATCCTAAGGAAAAACCCGATGTCGAAGAAATTCCGGTAGAAGAGGAGCCCATAATCCTGGACCAAAGCAATCCTAAGGAAAAATCAGAGGATTCGGAGCATAAGCCTGTTGTTATTGACGCCTCTTTGAAGAAAAGAGTCGCATCTGTTTTGCGTTATGCATATTCCAATCTTATGGACCCTATGGATCCTGATGTGTATGAGAATTGTAATATTTCGGAATCGGATGCCGAAAAAATCATCGCATATCTGGGAGATGTTCCGAATTATGGCAGAATAGACGAAATGTCCCATGATTTTGAGATGATGGAGATGCGTTCTATGGATATAATTCTGAAATGCAATTTAACAGAATTAGATTCTGGAAAGGTTCCGATAGAAGCTGTGTTCTCCAAGGGCGGATGCAGTGACGTCGATGACGCGAAGAAGATGTGTTCGTATATCCGTACCGCAGCACTTTGCGATGCCGAAACGGACAACGATAAATTGGTCGAAATTGCTATGCAGGTTCCCCATGATGCCAAGCTGTTCGATATTGTAAGACAGTTCAGTACGGGAATTTATGGTGCCAGAGCAATACAGTTGATGGCAAGAAACATGTGAGGGGGATACCCCTCTCTTTAATAATCGCGCATTTCGGATTTCATGAATTCTCTGAGGAGGCAAGTAGCATAGTTGCCTTTGGGGAGATCGAACGAAAGCGTGTAACTGTCTTCCCCCACAGTATATTTAAGATCACTGAGAGGACAGAGAATTTCTCTCCTATTGCCTTTGGAACTGCATCTGGGAAGTTCCGGAATAACAAAATCTTCGTTTTTAATGTCTTCTTCGGCGATGACCTGTTTTTCGATTTTTCCCATTTCTCCTTCGGCTAAAGAACTGTCCGAACCGAATAGCGTGATAGTGACGAATGCTCTTTTGGCACGAACCTGTCTGACAACCAAATCTATGTTTTTTGAAGTAGTCATGATTGGTTCTTCGTGATTGGGTATTCCGTTGGAATCTATCGGAATTACGATGTCTCCTTCCACAGGCATATTAAGCGGAAGACCCGCATCCATTCTTCTGCTGAGCATTTCGTTGAAAATCTTCGATTGGTATGCATGTACGAACATCATCTGAAGGTTCGTCGGAAGTATTGAAACCGCACCAACCCAGTCATCGGGATCCGAAGCAAGTACGCCGACCATGGTCTTTTCGAAGGACATATTTTCGGGGATGGTATTCAGTATTTCCTTCCAATCGTTTCCGGAGCACGATTCCAATTCTTTTCTTTTGGATTGGATTTCAGGATCTTCAAGGTCCGTTCTGTAAGAAATGTATGTGCGAACCGCACCTTCTATGTCGCCGCGAATCAGTTTTTCTCCGACGAGGTGTGTTACGGGCCTTATAACTCCGAAACGCTGAACTCCGAAATAGTTGGGGAATCCGCCGGTTTTTTTGATTATGGAGTGGTTTTCTTTTAAAATTCCGGAAACGTCATCCATGGATACTGCAAGGTTTTTGACTGTAATTTCAAATGAATTTCCAATTAAGTCACCTATCTGGACGCCACGTGCAGCTCTGTACGGATTTTCAATCTGAACATCCTTAAGATTTATTTTGCTCAAATCGTGCTGTCCGTAGAAGGACATGAGTTGTGTGGTAACGGCACGCTTGTCTTTTGTTCCGGCAAAACCTATTCTGTCGCGGGACACTCCCAAACTGCGTGACATAAGGCGTACAAGTCTGTTTGTTTCCCAATTGCGTGCTGTGACGGTGGCTACTGTGTAATCACCGTTTTCTTTGGCACGCGGCGGATCGGAAATTTCTCTAACGATGAAATCTTCCGGAAGTGTTTTCAGATGTCCGCCTGTTCCGTCGGTATCGCATAAATAATTGTGCATACCGATGGTGGTTTCCGCGGTGTTGCATTTTCTATACAACGGTTTCACTCTTTGACGGCAGAGTAGTAGTCTGCAACAGCATCCGAAGCTTTCTTGATGGCATCGATGGCGTTTCCGGATTTGACTTCAACGTAAAGAGCCCTGTCAACGAGTTCCGGATGTTTGTCGATGTACCTTACGAGAGAGACGTTTTCATCATCATACAATGCCTTCATGAGAGGCGTGATGAGAGTCACATTGGCATTTTTGAATCCGACGGTGACTGAATTGTCTGTTTTCTCGATGATGTAGGTCTGCATGGGTTCGGACTATGCTTTCCTCTTATAATATTTTACGCGCATGCGGATTCCTGCGGAACATTGCCGAGTACAACGGATTTTGACGTTGGTTTACCGTTTTACGCACATACGCATACGGTTGTATCCAACCGGTAAGATTGCGTTTTGTAAAACGCAAGTAATTATTTTCATTTCAAGACGCGTCCCGCTTTATACAGTTTGAACAGACTTCGTATACAATGCAATCTTTACCGGATTGTATGGTACTCCGGGTTATTTTTGAACCCGACTGCGATGTCCGGAAGCCCCGGGCTGTTCTGCATCGCCGTAACAGACTGTTGTTCGTATAATCAGAAGTTTGAAATGATTGCAAACACAATCTGCAATATCCAGAACAGCGTTTCGTTAGAAATGGGTTTATGTTCGGCACAGGGGTGTCGGTGGACATTCTCTTATATTATATCCTGTTACCAAACAGTTATGTCGGAACCGGTTCGTCTTAACAAATTCATCAGTGAAGCGGGAGTGGCCTCCCGTCGCGCGGCAGATCGTATGGTAGAGGAGGGACGTGTAACAATAAACGGGAAGATTGCCGTTTTGGGAGACAAAGTATCCGATTCGGACAAAGTATGCGTAGACGGAAAGCTCATATCCAAAGTGGATGACGACATTATTTTGGTATTTCATAAGCCGAGAGGCATTACATGTACGTCAAGTCCGGATGATAAAAACAATGTAATCGATTATATCGGATATCCGAAGAGAATATACTCCATAGGCAGACTGGACAAGGATTCGGAGGGGTTGCTTCTTCTTACCAACAACGGAGAATTGGCCAACGAGATAATGCGTTCGCGCGGCGAACACGAGAAAGAATACATTGTCACGGTCAATAAACCGATTAATCAGGAATTTGTAAAGAAGATGTCCGGAGGAGTACCGATTTTGGACGGCCGCGTGACCAAGAAATGCAAAGTCGAAAAAATAACCGATGTGACGTTCAGAATAATTCTTAAACAGGGACTCAACAGGCAGATTCGCAGGATGTGCGAGTTCTGCGGATACGATGTCAAACGTTTGGTACGTGTCAGAGTGATGAACATAGAACTCGGGGATCTCAAAGAGGGACGTTACAGAGATATCACAAAACGCGAACGTACGGAACTCTTCAATCAACTGGGGATGAAACCGTGATAGAGGTCCGTCGTCTGAGGCAGGATGATATTCCGGATGCTTTGCGCATATCCCTGAAGGAACTGGGCGAAGACTATCTTTCCGAAGATGATTTTATTCATGCATCCGAAAACGGGCAGTTTTGCAATGTGGTATTGTACGACGGCAGAGTTGCGGGTTTTGCCATATGCAGAGAATTTACCCCGGAGGAGGAGCCGGAGGTTTTGGGACTTCCGGACGGGCCGTTCAGGGACGAGGTATTGTGTTGTGCAAAATCGGGTATTCTTGATTCGGTATCTATGGACGATTCCATGAAGGGCAAAGGCCTTGGTACGATTCTGTGCCAGAGGTGTTATGACGATCTGGTCGGAGACGGATGCGGGCTTGTCTGTGCGATGGCATGGAAGAGTTACACGGGCCGTACCAATATTGCGGGAATCCTCAACAAGTTGGGTTTGAGCGAAGGTTTGGCCATACAGGGGTATTGGAACCGTATGGTTTCTTCTCCGGAAGGACATCATTGTCCGGAATGCGGTGCACCGTGCAAATGTTACGGCGTATTTTGGAGAAAAAAGATTATTTGATTGGAATTATCCCGATCAGCCAGGATTGGTTTCGAGCCGGTTGGAAGCCGCATCGTATCGGCATAACATATGTAGCCAGCAATTATAACTATATAATTTGTAGACTATCTAAATTTATGTTTTGCTGGCATAGACGGAAGCCGGGGAAGAATACTTCCTTAAAAAGAACAGCTGCGACAGCCGTAATAATATCGGTGTTTGCTGTTGTGTGTCTGTTTATATCCTGCGGTTCAGGTTCCGCGGATGCCGCGGAAGAGACCAGCGGTAAGTGCGGAGATAATGTCTATTGGAATTTTAATACCGATACAGGAGAACTTGTAGTTTCCGGCACCGGGAAGATGACGGATTATGCCTATGATGCCCCCTGGACAGGATTGGATGTTCGCAGTCTGACAATCGAAGAAGGAATAGAGTTTGTGGGGGCATATGCGTTCAGCGATTGCGATAATTTAGTTTCGGTAAGTATTCCGGACAGCGTGACGCT
This sequence comes from uncultured Methanomassiliicoccales archaeon, assembly GCA_934234005.1. Classification (GTDB taxonomy): domain Archaea; phylum Thermoplasmatota; class Thermoplasmata; order Methanomassiliicoccales; family Methanomethylophilaceae; genus Methanoprimaticola. The sequence continues at coordinate 4,468 of CAKQHC010000022.1, forward strand.
AATCAGATACAGTGCGTTTGCCGGATGTCCGTCGTTGACTGCCGTCCATATCGGAAGCGGAGTGACAACTATAGAACACGATGCGTTCAGCGGATGTCGGTCATTGATTTCGCTGTCAATTCCGGACAGCGTAACCAAAATCGGATCGGCGTCGTTTCACGGATGCAGTTCTTTGGTGTCGATAAACATTCCCAACATAACCGTTATCGAATCAGCTACATTCAGAGACTGCAAATCGCTGAAATCCATATCTATTCCCGACAGTGTGGAGAAAATCGAAGATTATGTTTTCACGGGATGCAAATCATTGACGTCGGTGTATATCGGAAGCGGAGTAACGTCATTGAAAGAAAAGCAGTTTTCTACATGCATGTCATTGACTTCCATATCGGTTTCGGACTCCAATAAAAATTATTCTTCGGATAACGGTGTCCTGTTCAGCAAGGATATGACCGAATTTATGCAGTATCCAATCGGAAAGGCGGATGCGGAGTACATTATCCCGGAAGGTGTTATTGTTATCGACGAATCCGCATTTAATTATTGTAATTCGCTTGATCGTATCGTGATTCCGGACAGTGTAACCAAAATCGGAGACGGGGCCTTCGAGGGATGTTCGTCGATTTCATCCGTTATGCTTTCAAACAGTCTTTCATCGGTCGGCAGGTACGTTTTCAAAGATTGTTCGTCAATCGCATCCATCGTAATTCCGAACACTGTGACAAAGATCGGAAAAAATGCTTTCGGCGGATGTTCGTCGCTTTCATCCGTTACGATAGGCAGCAGCGTTACATCCATTGAAAATTACGCATTCGAAAGATGTACATCACTAAAATCCATAGTAATTCCGGGTAATGTAAATTTCATCGGGTCATATGCGTTTTGTGAATGTACATCTCTCGAATCAATATATGTTGACGAATCCAACGGGGAATACCGTTCCGATAACGGAGTATTGTTCACATACGATAAGACAAAATTAATACAGTATCCGATTGGAAACACAAACAAATCATATGTTGTTCCGGATTGTGTAAAATCCATAGAAAGGTATGCGTTTTACAAGTCCGTATATTTGGCATCGGTTATTATTCCCGACGGTGTGAATACTGTCGGGACGCACGCATTTAACGGATGTACGTCTATTGTCTCGATAACGATCCCCGGCAGTGTAACATCCATAAAACCGTATGCGTTTAACAACTGCACATCCCTCGAGTCCATATCAGTCGACGGATCGAACGTGAAATACCGCTCCGACAACGGTGTTCTGTTCACCAATGACGGAACAGAACTGATACAATATCCGATCGGAAAGACAGATGCATCTTATGCCATTCGGGAAGGTGTGTTGAAAATTCATGACGGTGCTTTTATGGGATGTACAGATCTTGTTTCGATAACTGTTCCCGGCAGTGTCAAAGATATAGGGGGCGATGTGTTTTTCGGATGTAAATCGCTCAAATCCATATCTGTGGAAGAATCCAATAAAATGTACCGTTCCGAAGACGGAGTATTGTTTGATGCCGACATGACAGAACTTATTCAGTATCCTTCGGGAAAAACTGATTCCGAATACACTATTCCGGATACCGTAGATTCCGTAGGCAAGGCATTTGTTGGAGCCGTTGCATTGAAGGCAATTTCGGTAGGTGAAGGCAACAAGGAATACAGATCCGAAGGAGGAGGACTGATATCGGCTCATGACAATATTTTGGTTGTATGCCCTGCCGGAATCGAGGAATATACCGTGCCTCGCGGAGTATTGTACATAGACGAATATGCATTCTCCGGAGATAATCTGAGGACGGTGACTTTTGCATACGATGATGTTGATGTCCGCAGGCATTCTTTCTATAACTGTAGTTCTTTAAACAAGATTGTAATCATGGAAGGCGCGGACGTTGAATTCAAAGAACAATCCATATGTTCGGATACCGGCGGAAATATACACATAGTTGCGCCCGAGGGCTTTGTCATTCAGAACAATGCTGTGTCCGAAGGCATAGAATTGGTGTTTGACGGCAAGTCCGATTCCGAATCGGGTTTCCCTGCGAAATATGCAGCTGCGGCAGCGGTTATTTTGATTGTATCGGCTGTTGCTGTATTTTTCGCAAGGAGGGACTGAAACAGTTTAAGGGCCTTAGGGCCCATGCATTATGCAACCGATGCCGGTGTCGAAGACCGCGCCTATCAGGACTTTCTTTTCACCCGGCAGTTCATCCGTTATGTCGGATATGACGTTTGATAAAGCATTCTCGTCAAACATGATTCCGGTGGCATCGATTATTATCAGGTCTATACATTTGTTAACCGTCACCGTGTAGGCATATGTGCAGCGTATATTGCGTACGGATACCGAGCATTGGTTGTTCGCAACCAAATCAATCAGGAACAGATTGAGGCAGGCGGTACTTTTTACGGTCGACAGTATATTTTTCAGACATTCTGCTGTTTTATCGGACGGATGTTTGAGATTACGTATCAATTCTGTCATGGATTCATGATCGATCGGATTTCTTTTGCTCAGAAAATTGCATATTGCCATTTTCGATTGTATGTTCGGTATCAAAACATATTTTCCGTCATATGAGAGAATGCCGGTTTGGATCAGAAGGTTCAGAGTGTTATCGCAGCAGGTTACATCGAGTTTCTGCCAGCGGAATTCATATTCGGATTTTCCGTCGGATAACAGGCGTAAATAGCGCATAGGATTGAGCGTATATAAGTCACGGGCCATTTTTTCAAGGAACGGTTGGTCTGCGGAGATGTCGCGGTATATTCCGGGTTTGTAACCGCTTATGCAGAAAGACGTTATACACAACGGACTGAGAATGGGATAGTTGCCGTAACCGTATCCGCCGTACCATTTGACAACATAATCGAATACACAGTCGGAGATTATCAGTTTGCGTACATCGATGTCCGAAAATCCGAACATCGGATTGGGGCGAAAGAGGCCGTATACAATATCGACGTTCTTTGAATTCACATCGGATTCCGGTATTATAACGGATGTAAAAACGGCTTTGTATAATCCCGGAGCGGTTGCAACCGAGTCCATGAATCTGTGCATGATTTCCATTTTTCCATGATATCTTCTGGTACGATTGCGAAATGCCGCATCCCAGCCATCTACAATTACTACCGTTCCCTTGCCGAAATCCGCGCTCAGGGATGATATAAGCCGTACCAGCAGGGCAGTGCCGTCTGTATCATTCGGTTTGCGTTGTAGTCCGAACGGAAATTCCGATGCCGCAACTTCTATTGTTTTTGCCAGATTTGTTTTTAGCTCATCCACATTCTTTCCGTACAACCTTTGCAAATCAAGATATACGACCGGAAACGCATTGCGCATTTCATACAGATTCTTGTTTTTAGATATTTCAAGATCTTCAAACAGGCCGGTCCCCTGATATTCCACATTCAGGAAGCAATCCAGCATCGACAGGTTTACTGTTTTTCCGAATCCGTGCGGTACACAGTACATTACGATGGGTTTGCCGGTGTATGACAGGGCGTCTTTTATAAAGAGAGATTTGTCCATGAAAGATCCTCTTTCTTTCAGAGCCTGAAATGTATATCTTCCGTTGTTTTCATGCATCAGGACATATAGGTGTTTGTTCGGTAAATAAAGCAACTTATTGGATTCAGCCGACAACACACTGTATTTGTTTGGTGTTACTTTTTGCACTTAAAGTATTAATACAGTTCTTTCGATGCACGAAACATGAGGAGAATCGCGATTTACGGCAAAGGCGGAATCGGAAAATCCACAACATCAAGCAATATATCCGCGGCTTTGGCGGCTTCCGGTTATAAGGTTATGCAGATTGGCTGCGATCCCAAGGCCGATTCTACCAAGTTACTTGCGGGAGGAAGGATTCCCACCGTGTTGGAGATTATGCGCGATAATCCTGATCCCGAACTCGATGACATGATTCATATCGGGGAAGGAGGAGTTCTGTGCGTGGAATGCGGCGGACCCAGGCCCGGAGTGGGATGTGCGGGACGCGGGATAATAGCTGCGTTTGAGAAACTGGAAGAGCTGGATGCCGTCGGTACGTACAAGCCCGATGTGATAATCTACGATGTGTTGGGCGATGTCGTATGCGGAGGATTTGCCATGCCAATCCGTAACGGATATGCCAGAGACGTCTTTATAGTGACCTCGGGGGAGATGATGGCTCTGTATGCCGCAAGCAATATCGCATATGCGGTGAACGACTTCACGCATGACGGATATGCCCGTCTCGGCGGCATCATACAGAACTCCCGCGGAGTGGAGGGCGAAGATGCCCTTGTTTCCAAGGCAGCCGACGAAATGGGTACAACGGTATTGTATAGGATTCCCAGAGATCCGGCGGTCCAGAGATGCGAATCGAAAGGAACCACCGTAGTATCCGGAGCGCCGGAATCCGACATGGCAACTTCATACAGAGATTTGGCATCAAAGATTGTTTTGTCCGCCGAGGATGTTTCCGGCGGTATGCGTTTAGGTGAGTGAGAATAATGACAAAAGGTATTATGTTGGCCGGTCACGGCTCTACGCAGGCTTTCAACAAAGGCGTAATGGATATGCAGGCACAGCTCCTGAGGGACAAAGGATTGGAGAATGTATACGTCGGATTCAATGAATTCTCTTTTCCTACGATACGCGATGCGGCGGAAGACATGGTCGCAGACGGAATCGACGAGATTTTGGTGGTACCGTTTTTCGTTGCATCCGGACTGCACGTGACGCGCGATATTCCGATGAAGCATTTCGGACTTCCAAGAAATTCTACCGGGGGCGATGTAGAGATTTCCGGAAAGAAGGTCAGTGTCAAGATAGAATCCGCATTCGGCGACGATCCCAATCTGACTGATATTCTTCTGGAGAGAATAGAGGAACTTAAGACACCCGGCAGGAAACTGGGCATATTGGTTATGGGACACGGTTCCAGACTTGATTTCAATTCCGATGTGGTTTCTCTTAACGCACAGCGTATCCGTGACCGCGGATACACGGACGTACGCGTAGGATACAACGAATTCAACGAACCCAAGATAGAAGATTCCATTAAAGAAATGATTCGTGACGGATTGGACGAAATCATCGCGCTTCCCCTCTTTATATCATTGGGAAAACATCTCACTATGGACGTACCCATGAAACTGGGAATGGAGACATACAGCGATTGTGCGGATGTTACGGTTGACGGACACACGGCTACGGTGAAGTATGCATATCCCGTAGGTTCCGATCCGCGTCTTTCGGATGTTTTGGTTGAAAAAATCAGGAAGGCCGGATGGTGACAGCGTGAAGGTCCTGATAGTAGATCTCGTCCACGGAGGGGATATTCTCGCAAGAAAACATCTTGCGGATAACGACGATGTTACCTGCGTTGATGTATACCACGTAGCTTCTCCGGAAATGAAGGAATCGCTTTCAAAAGCAGGAATCAGAGTTTTGGATTCCGTTCCGCCGGAAACTTTCGACAGGACCGTTATGCCGACCCATTGCACCAGAGCTTTTTTGGAAGGGGCCGATCCCGGAGAGATTGTGTCGTTCAGCCGCGATGTCGGGAATTATATCAACGACGGCAGGTTCAGAATAGAGATAACGGGAGTAAAGGGAAAGACATCCGCATGTTATCTTACGGCTATGATGCTTGCCGATGCCGGCAGAAAAGTTTTGCTCCACACATCACGCGGCGAAGGTCCGGTGACCTCGGAAGGCCACATGATAGATGCGAAAGTATCCATTGCCCCTCCGTACATTCTGACGCTTCAGAAGGGCGATTACGACGCGGTTATATGCGAAGTGTCTCTGGGCGGATCGGGTAAGGCAGATATAGCCTGTATCACCAATCTTGTCGAGGATTACGGTATAGCAAAGAATACTTTGAAGGCATCGGATGCGAAGAAAGACATTTTCACCGACAGGGGAATCAACATCGTATCTTCCCGGGAGAAAGAGTTCTGGTCCGCATACTGCAGTAATCTTTCCGTTTACGGGAAAAGAGTCAACGTCGTCTCCAAGCCCGGACTGGGAAAAGGCCTGTGCGTGTCAGTCGATTACGACGGGGTATCCGAGATAGAACTTGACGGTTCGTATATTTCCACAGAGTATATCGGAGCGATGGATTTGGCTTTGGAAATCTGCCACAGGATGGGAATCGGACGCGATTCCGTACTGGGTACTCTGAGAAGGTTCAGAGGCGTTCCAGGAAGAGGCGAAATAATCGACGAAGGCAACCGTATCGTCGTACGTGAAAGAAATCCGGGAATTTCCCATATCTCTATAGCGAGGACACTGCAGTGTCTGCACGAGATGGATGCGTTGGATAATGCAATGGTGCTTTTGGATCCCGTGAGCAGGAAAGTCTGTGATAAACTGGACCGTGCGGAAATAGAAAAAGTCGTAGACTCATTCGGTATACCGATGGTGATAATGGATGGCGACGGAAACCGCCCGGATATTCCGGAAAATGTAAAGATTCTGATAGAACTCGTCAAGGAGGGCTATCAGTGACGTCCTCCCGAACGATTATCCATCCGCGTCCCAATCCGATTGTTGCGGCTATGTATACATTGCGTGACATGGATGTGGACGTTGTGGTCATACACGGCCCGTCGGGATGCTGTTTTATGGCATCGCGTCCGATGGAAAGTGCCGGCGTACGCGTGGTTACATCGGGTATAAGAGACAACGATCTCGTATTCGGTGCCGAGAAACCGTTAATCGACACTCTGCATCAGGTACAGGAGAAGTTCCATCCCCGTACGGTTGCGGTTATCGGGACATGCGCGAGCATGATTATCGGGGAAGATATGCCCAAGGCCATACGCAAGGCGGGAATAGACGCGAACGTGTTTGCCGTCGACTGCCACGGATGTATGGGAGACAACACCAGAGGTGCAATCAAAGCTTTGGAAGCCGGCCGTAATACAGGCATAATTCCTGACGACGAATGCGCCAGACAGATATCGTTAATGAAGGCTGCCACCCGTCTTGAGAAGGTTAACGGAATGGCATCCAAGGATTATCTCCAACCCGCGGTCAGTCCTACAAAACTGCATGTCTGCAAGAGGATATGCGAAGTGCTCTCTTCGGGAGGCAGGGTTGCGGTTGTTATGATTGCCAAAAAGGAACTGGCATACCGTTTTGCCGATATGTTCGACGCAGTCGATAAAGCCAGAAAGAAACTTGGCGGTGAAACGCTGTTTGTTGCCAATTTGGACAGGAATCTGGGGCTTCCGAGAATACGCGGATATTGCGACGACATACTTCGCGACCTCGAATCAAAGGATGTCCGTTTGGACAAAATAGTCGGAGGTTTGGACGAATATTCAATTATCGGTCCCAAAATGAAAGAGGAAGTGGATGCGTTCAAACCCGATTTGATAATAAATTTGGGAATATGTCATTCATATCCCGAAATGGGCCGCGACGACATTCTTATTACGGATCAACCCAGGCAGTTGGCCAATTATCTCACTCTCGGATATTCGTGGGCCGTCGGAGAGATAGCATCGCACGGGATGGTTATGGGTGCGCACGAAATTGTCCATTTGGAGACCGGCGATACGCTCAGAGAGTTGATTCAATGAAAGGCATAGTGATATCCGGTACCGGTAGCGGAGTCGGAAAAACATCCGTTACGACGGGTTTGATGTCCAGACTGTCCAAAAATATGTCTGTTCAGGCGTTCAAGGCGGGGCCGGATTTCATAGATCCGATGTATCACGGGGCAGCCACAGGACGCCCGGGCAGGAATCTTGATTCGTTTCTTATGGACGATGACACAATCTGTAATTTGGTCGGATATTCCGCTAAAGACGCGGATATATGCGTCATCGAAGGCGTCAGAGGACTTTTTGAAGGATTCAGAGGCGATGACGATACCGGATCTACTGCGCATATAGCAAAATTACTCGGATTTCCCGTAGTTCTCGTTGTCGATGCCCGTTCGCTGACACGTTCTGTCGCGGCGATTGTCAACGGATTTAAGGCATTCGATCCCGATGTCAACATCGCCGGCGTGATACTGAATAATGTCTCCGGTCCGCAGCATACCGAAAAACTCCGTGTTGCGATGGAACGTTACTGTCCCGACACCGAACTTTTGGGAATGATACGCAAGAGTCCCGAAAAGACTTTGGAACAGAGATATTTAGGTCTCAAAACACTGCGCTCTTATGCATCCAAAGACATAGTTCCGTTGCAGGAACTGACAGAAAGCATAGATTTAGACCGTCTTATCGGCATAGCGGAAGACTGTACTTCCGAACTTCCGGACGAAACCCCGTATACCGTCCGTGATTCGGGTATTACAGTAGGTGTGCCCATGGATGATTCGTATTGTTTCTATTACCGCGAGAACATAGAATGTATGGAAGCTTCCGGTATGAAGGTGAAGTGTTTTGCGCCCACCGAGGGCGATATGCTCCCTGACGCAGATATGTACTATCTGGGAGGGGGATATCCCGAGTTGTATGCATCCGAGCTGTCGTCCAATTCCGATTACCTTGAAGGGATTAAGGCGGCTGCCGACGACGGAAAACCGGTGATAGGAGAATGCGGAGGCCTAATGACCATGTGTAAAACTATCTCGGATAAATCCGGACGCATTCATAAAATGGCCGGCATATTCGATGCAAGGGCCGAGATGACAGGCAAAAGACATGGGCCGACATATGTCATGGCCACGGCCAATTCTTGTAATCCTGTATTCAAAGGCAACGTCAGAGGCCACGAATATCACTATTCCGATGTTTTCGCAGAGAATTCAGATTGTATATTCGGTTTTGATGTGAAACGCGGTATGGGAATTGCCGATAAACGCGACGGATTGGTTAAAGGGAATTGCATAGGGTCGTATATGCATCAGCATGCCCTTTCGGAAGAGGATTGGATAGGCGGTGCCGTGAAAGCCGTTTACAACGAAAGAAAGTAACGGTTCCGTGACTGAAGATACCAATACGGCATTACGGTGTAAAATACCACATTCGATTGCAGGTTCATGGATACGATAGATTTCTACAATACCGATCCCGAAGGATATTCCGATAAGACGTTCGGTGCGGATATGTCCGATTCCCGTAACCGTTTTATCAGATATCTTTCCCGCGGAAGCAGGATTCTTGATTTGGGATGCGGATCGGGGAGAGATTCCAAAGCATTCGCGTCAATTGGATTCTTGGTAACTCCTGTAGACGGTTCGGAGGGTATGTGCCGCGTTGCCGAGAAGAACACGGGCCTTAAGGTGCGCAGACTCCTGTTCGGGGATTTGGATTACGAGAGATGTTTCGAAGGAGTATGGGCCTGTTCGTCTCTTCTCCATGTGCCTTCGGAGGAGCTTCCGGATATACTTAACAAAATTTCCCGTGCTCTGGTTCCCGAAGGCGTGTTGTACATGACGTTTAAGAAGGGAACGTTCGAAGGAATCCGCGAAGGCAGATATTATACGGATATGACCTGTAAATCGCTGACCGAATTTGTCGACGGGTGCGGAATGAATGTTTTGGAATCGTGGGAGTCGAAACAACCCGACGGAAATGCCGAATGGGTGAATGCAATAGTTTCCGTCTGATTACAGTATACAGTTGCTCAACTATTGTATTGAAAGGATATAACGTCTGCATCAGATTAAATACGAGGCATCACAAAGGGGTATTATGGCGTTCGACGGAAGGATAAACATAGTAGATATCGACGAAGAAGAGAGAACCGTTGTTTTTGATTTGTACAAGTCGAAGAAAATCACGGGAACAAGAGTCGGATCGATATTGGGCCTCAACGAGTTCACATCGCCTTTCAAAGTAGCCTGTGAAATGGCCGGATTGTATCCCGGTGACAAGGACAACAAATACCTTGATGCCGGAAATATATGCGAGCCGATTATCAGAAAGTATGTCGGATCGAATCTAATGAATGAAGTCGCATCCAAATTGAATTTGGAAGAAGGAAAAAAGCCCGTTATCGAAGAACCCGTCGAGAGGGAAAAGTGCGGTTACGATCATTTTCATAACAACAAAGTATTCGGAGGATTGGTCGACGGATATGTAAATCTCGACGGAAAAAGAACTGCCGTTTTGGAGATTAAGACATCCAGCGAACGTTCGAAATGGTTGGACGAAGAAGGCAACGTTACCAAGATTCCAATGTCGTATATGCTACAGGCATCATTGTATGCCGAGTTGTCCAATCTGAATAAAATTGTGTTTGCGGTCGGTTTCCTGGAAGAATCGGATTACGACCGTCCCAGATTTTGGACGCCCAACCAGGACAACACATACGTGATTGTTGTGGATAAAATGGATATGAAGGAGCCGATGGACAAGTGCGAGGCATGGTATAAGGAGTACATCATGGGCGGTTATACGCCGGAATGGACCGATTCGGAGTCGGACCAGGAAGTGTTGAAGTATCTGAAATCCTATAAACCCGTTGCCAAGAAAAGGAGATGAATTCCATGGCGGTAAAAGACGAAGTTATCAAGGCTATGAAAGAAGCCGGAAAACCCATGTCGGCAGGAGAAGTCGAGAAGGCCACCGGAATCGACAGGAAAGAAATCGACAAAGCTTTCAAGGAACTCAAAGCCGAGGGAGCAATCGTTTCTCCCGTAAGATGCAAATGGGAGCCTTCCCAGTAAATTCATTTCCCTCCGCCCGATCGGAGGGTTTTTTCATTCAGATAGGATTCGCGTATCATAGACATTATTGCCGATGTGGCGGCCGTTTTTCCGGATTCTATCGATTTTTCCAACAAAATTTTGAGATTGTATGTACCCAATATGCCTGTGGAATATATGCGGACAAGATCCGATACGTTGCCTGTTGCAGCGGCACGTTCGGCCCTGGGCATTATATGTTCGCGCATATACGATGTATACTGTTTTCTGTTCTCGTCCGTGAGCATTGCCGGATTCGACAGTCTTGCCATTACGAGATCTTCTCCGAGACCTATGTTCGACGAAAGAATCATGTTGTCAAATTCGGGGAATGACATTATGCATTTACGGGGAAATGTAAATTCGAATTTTCTTCCTTCATACGTACATCTGAGCGTGCATTCATTCTCCAAAATTATGCCGAATTTACAGAACGCTTTCAATTCTCCGCCGAAATCGATTTCCGCAATTCCGGACGATCCGGCAAATGCATCGGATGATACATCTATGACGGTTGACGGGACGGTAAGCGTACGGGCTCCCGTTCCGCGGGCGTTGAGTAAAAATCTGTCTCCCAGAGAAAGTACTTCTTTTCCGTCGATTTCATGCGGTATTTTTATATCTGTATCAAGGGTAGACAGAGAAACAACACGCAGTCCGTTTTCGAATTTTTCGGTTATTATACCCATTGTATCACATCCCCGGCAATTTTGGGCTGTTGCTGGTTTTTCTCCGATTAAGAAGCGCATCGTTATATCTGTACAGAGGGCCGTCCGGTTCCGAAGCCATGACCACGTCTCTGCATCCGATCAGCCCGACAAGCAATGAAACGGGTTCCTGTCCGTTTCCAAATTCCGTTATGAAACATTCCATACAGTTTGTAATGTATCTGTCGAATCCGGAAACAGAGCGATCCAGTTCCGAACACGCTTCTTGGAGCAGATCTTTTCCGCGATGTTTCTCCATCCAGTCGATGGCAAAAACCGTACTGCGTCTTTCCGATACGGTTATGTTGCCGGACAGTTTCTTTTTCATACCGTTGACAATCATGTCCGAATTTGTATTTTCGGATAAGATTTCCTTCAGTTTTGCCAAGTCGTTGCATTCCGATGCAGCGGAGTTTATACGACCGACAATGACCGATATCGTCGCCATTTTCTCTTCTGGATCGGAATCCCTCAGACCGGGTTGTTCTCCCGTCTCCAATATCTTGGAAATATCACGGTCTTTGTTGTATTTTTTGTGAAAATCCAGATATCTGGCAAATTCGGACGATATGTCCGGATCGCGTATGTATTGGGAGATCAGTGTAGCATCCACGTCTATTCCAGCACGGTCATATTCGTTAAGGATAACCGACAGATCTTCCCATGCGCGGGGCGTTACGAAGAAATGTCCTCCGACGGTTCTTTCTATATGCAGAAGGTTCTGCGGTTTTATTTTCAGGTAATATGATACGGCATCGTGTATTCCGTTGTTGACGGCATATTTCAGCCAGATATCCGTATCAGGTTCCACATCGATTACGCGTATTCTGTCCATGGTGGCTATATCGAATGTTCTGGCGGATGAGTTGAATTCGGGAGGATTGCCTGCAGCGACAAGAATCCAGCCGTCGGGAATGATATGAGGTCCGAATCTTTTGTTTTGAAGAAGGTCAAGCATTGCGGGAGTCAGTGTTTCCGAGACGCAGTTGATTTCGTCGATAAACAGTATCCCTTCGGTACAACCCTGTTTTTCCATGGCATCGTAAACCGATGCCACTATCTCGCTCATGGTGTATTCCGTGACAGAATATTCGGCTCCGTTGAATGATCTGGTCGAAATCATGGGAAGTCCTATCGCAGACTGTCTGGTATGATGGGTTATAGTATACGATACAAACCCGATGTTCATTTCAGCCGCAATCTGTGATACAATTGCAGTTTTTCCCAGACCCGGAGGTCCCAAAAGCATCAGGGGACGCTGTCTGGAACGCTGTATGCGGAACATCCCCGCAATATCTCTGTTCAGATATGTTGCTATCGCATCTTTGATGGAATCTTTTGCTTCCTGGATATTCATTTTGTTTCCTCGTTACATTAGTTCGGGATCCAAGACGATTCTCATCGCCCATGAAGGTATTACGGACCCGTCAAAAGACGGATCGTCAAGCACGAATGCCGTTTCGTACGGCGGTCTGACAACAGGATATGTACCTCTGCCGTCCGTGAAGTACAGAAGTCCCTTCAATCCTTTATAGTTTCCATTTTCCTGTTCTCTCGATATGTAATCGAAAACAGGACGGAAATCTGTTTTGCCGCCGCCTTCCAGTTTAAACGATTCCAACATTTTGTTAAGATCCGCTTCGCATGTTACAGAAATATCGGAACGGACGGAATCGTCGCACTGTATAATATGCAGTTCGCAATCCGATCCCGGGGATGTCTGTCTGAGTGCAGAGAATGCTTCTTCTACGAATCTTTTTACGGGACCCCTCATAGTGGACCCGGAAGTATCTATGGCAACGGCGAATACACGGACATGCGGGGATTCGCTGTATTCCGTCGAATCAAGCAAAGGGACGTTTCCGTACGTTCTCAGACCGTATGAATAGTATATGTAATCAAATTCGTCCGGATTTTCTTTCACAACGGATGTTACGGTCATGAAACGTCTCAGAAACGATTTAAAATCATGCGTTCTGCGGTTACGTATTTTCAGGAGGTCCATGAGAAGAGGGCCTCCTGCAGATACTGTTTTGGAGAATCCTTCTATTTCAACGGC
>CAKQHC010000023.1 GCA_934234005.1 uncultured Methanomassiliicoccales archaeon
CGGCAGGCGTGTCCGTGAACGGTTGCTCCCCTGATACCGGTGAGGGCGGGGTCGAAGGTCTCGTTGTCGATGAACTCTTTTGCCATTTTCTCAAGGTCACGCTCACGGACCTCGATAATCTGCCTTCCGGAAAGGGTTCCGGTGTCGACTCCCCTGTACCTGGAGAGGTACATCCATGCCCTCTGGTAGGGGGAGATGGGTGCGAAGTAGACGGAATCGGTGAACTGGATGTACCTTACACGGTCTCCGTGTTTGGCTCCCTCGATGGGGACGACCAGTTTCCTGATGGGGCATTCGGGTTCTTTGCCCTCCTCGATCGGGGGGTGGATGGACTTGTAGTCCTCTCCGGGAACACGGTGTCCCATGAGCCTCACGACATCATCCATGGCGACGTCGCGGAGTTTCTTCAGTTTTTTGGAGGGATCCATGTATTTGCGCCTGTTCTGGGCAGGAATAGTGGATCCAGGATAGAACTGTCTCTTGTATGCCATTTTATGCACTCCTGTAATCATGAAGTGTGGATTTGTATTTCGTATACCTGCCAACCTGGAGTGTGTATCCGTGCTCGATGTGTGCATTGCACGCAGCTTTGATGAGCTCGATACGGTCGTCCAGCTCCTCTTCGGTCTCCACATCGAGTTCGATGTAGAACGCACCTACGAGGTAACGGAGTTCGACTTCGTGTCCTCCCACATGAATGATTTTACGCTCAGTGTGGTTGTTCTGAAGTCCTTTTCCAGGACCGCTGTTGATGGTCTTGGGAAGGCTCTCTCCCGTCATGTTGATCTGCCTGATGTTAGGAATAACATCGAGTGCATTGAGAACCGCTTCAGTCGTATCTGCGCTGAGGAGACGGTTGGTTATAATCTGAACTTCGGGGAGCGGTACTCCTGCGTAATCTGCTGGTGGCTGGGCTGGTTGCGACATTACAAAACCTCACAGTTTCTTCTTCACCTTCTTGGCCTCAGCAGCAACACACTGCATGGGGTGTTTGAACTCTTCCATGTCTCCGAAGACTTCTTTGAAGAGACCGGATGTAGCCTCTGCGGAGAAGGTCTGTGTTCCTCCGTCCAGACAGTTTCCTGCAGTGACGGCGGGGATCAGGACACCTTTTGCGTGCCTGGTAACGACGTGGTTTCCGTGGAACAGACCGGGTCCTCCTCCACCGTAGATGGAGTGGGAGAAGAAGGACATACCGACTCCGACTCCTTCGGCTCTACCGTAATCGACACCGGGGAGACCGGACTCGTGCTCGAGCAGATCGTTGTAGTACAGTACGGTTCCGGGGACACCCTGGGCGGCCCTGGCGGCTCCGACGTTGACCATGACGGCGGCGACCATTCCGGTGGCTGCGTATGCGTTCCACAGGGGGAGATCGTCAGTGGTGTAGACCTTGTATCCGCTGGGGAGGGTCTCTTTTACGCGGATGACTTTGTCATCGATTGCCCTCTCCATAACGGAGGCAACGACGTCTCCGACGGTTCCGGTCTTTCCGTTCTTCTTTACGAGGGAGTAGAGCATGTTGTTGGCGTTAAGTCCCTGGTATGCGAGAGCGAGAAGTCCTCCTCTCTCGAAGTTACCGATCATGTCTCCCATTTCGTAGGATCCGCACTGCTCGTAGATAGCAGAGAGAGCGGTTCCCTGCATGGCGTTCCTGTTGACAAGTGCAACGACGTGGTTTGCCATGATGTTCCTGAGTGCGAATCCGGCACCCTCGTTGTTCTGAGGAACTTCAAGGATGGACTTGACGTTGGCGCCCTGGAAGGTGATGGTCTGGGGGTATCTTCCCCAAACGGCGGCTTTAACCATGTTAGCCTTGTACATGGGGACGTCGAAGTTGTCGATGATGGCCTCAGTGGTAGCGGCTGCGGTGGTTGTGAATCCGGTGGTGTACTCGACTCCAGCGGTCATTCTTTCCTCAGGCACAATAACGACGATGTTCTTTCCGCCGGATTTAACTTCGACGGAGGTTCCATCGCCCTCGTATACCTGGACTGACTCTTTGATTGCAGCAGCGATCTTGTCTGCGTTCTCGACGAGAGGGAGATCGAGCTCTTTTCCTTTGATGATGACTCCTCCACCGGTCATGGATCCGGTTTTGAGAGCTTTCTCAATTCCGGCAAGGCTGACTGCGCAGGTCCTCTTGGTCAGAGAGACGATCTTCTTGATCGCGTTGTTGCGTAACGGGCTGATGGCTTCAAGCGGAACATCTTTGGCGATGCGTTTTCCGTAGTCGTCATACAGATCGATTACGTCCTCGTATTTTGGCATTTCATACCTCCTTGTTCAATAATCTCTCGCAATTCCTTTCGAAATCGCGATTCCCCTTGCATTGGGTGCATCTCGCTAATGAAATATAAAAGAAATGGAAAAAATAAGGCTGACCGAAACTTTTTCGGGATTCACCTATTAAATCATTGGTATTATGGTAAGCAATATCCGGGATATATGCTCCGTCCCGCGTTATACGAAACGGAGCGAAACAGAATTAATCGCGTTTGGCTTTGAGCATAACTGTTTCCGCATATCTGTTGAGATGCGAAACGACCGAAGGAATCATGGAATAAGGTATTCCGAGGGCCAACTCGTCCGCAGCCATCTGCGTCTTTTTCCTGCATCCGAAACATCCCAAAGAGATGTTGGGTTTTCCGGTGCAGATCGGAACAGCCGTTATGTCTTCGCATGCGCACTGAAACGGAGCGGTGGAAAATTGAACGCGTCCGCCTTCCCCGGCAGTGGCCAACGGCACAATCCAATATATTCTCTCGGGAATGTCTTCAATCGTTACGACATCGGGTTCAAAATCCGCATCCTTAAGAGGACATACTATTTCTCCAACGGTTTTGAACGGTACTTCCATACGTTCGGAAATCATCTTGGAAGCGGCTTCTTTGGAATCGTGCATACCGATTCCCGCATGGAACTCTCCGGAAGCTACTTTCTCGTTTGTCGGATTCATTCCCAATACGGACGTACCGACAAGACAGCCCTGCGAAGAAAGAGGCATGTAAAATGACTCTCCCTCTCTGGCACGAAACACTGCCTGGCAATGACTCATCTGATTGACCGGTTCCTCGTAACCTCCCGGAACCTGTTCCCCCTCTCTGATGAGTTTGACGGCAACTGGTTCTCCCCTGAGTCTGAGGACATCTTTGATTACCTTTGCATACTCTGCGTTTTCGGCAAGTTTTCCGGACATATTCGGTGAATTGCTATTCACAGATATAACAGAATTTAAAAGCGGATAAGTAGGAAATCCCCCTCCGTGGAGGAGGTAAAAGGTTTCAGTGAAATGCTTAGTTGCCTCTCTTCTTGACAGTGTCAACGAAGGTCTGCATGTTCTCGTCGGGAGTGGAAACTGCAATTCCGCATCCGGAGGAGATAACACCGAATCCGGCATCGATGGAGTAGTTGACTGCATCGACGACCTCGGCAGGGGTTCCCATGAACAGGGGCCTGACAGATCCGACGTTTCCGACCATTACGACACGGCCGGCTGCTGCCTCGACTGCCTTGTAGGAGTCGACTTTCTCTTCGACGGACAGACCGGTAACTCCGGTGTCTGCCATGAAGGGGATGATGGGGAGGGTGTCACCGCAGATGTGCAGGACAGTGTATTTCTCCTCTGCGGGCCTGGGTGCAAGGGAAATCTTACAGTGTTTTCCGGCGGCATCGTAGAACATGTCGGGGGAGAGCATATCGGTGGATCCGGAAGGCTCGGAACACTGAACGACGTCTGCTCCTGCATCGAGGAGTGCGTTGGTGTATGCAGTAACGAGGGGGTTGACTGCTTCGACCCATTTCTCGACCGCATCGGGGTCCATCATCATTCCGAAAACCATGTTCTCGGTGTTGATGAGGTTACCGGTAAGGGTGAAAGGTCCGGTGTTTCCTGCGACGATTGCGTAGTTCTCGCCGTGGGTCTTCTTCATGATTGCCATGGCTTTGATTGCCTCTGCGGGCCTTCCCATTTTGATGAAGTCTTCGGGTGCGGGGAGGACGGAGGGGTCATCGTATTCGCCGGTCATGGGGTCGAATTTGAAGGGGTGCTCCTTGATCATAGGGGAAGCGTCTTTCTTGTCGACCTGGACTTTTGCGCCCAGAGCCTCAGTCTCTGCGGTGAGACAGAAGGGGGCCCTGCAACACTCGAATCCGAAGACGTCTGCCTGTGCGCATCCGAGTTTTGCCATAAGTTCTGCATTTTTGTGTGCCTCGGGCCATGCTGCGCCGACTTTGTCCATCTGTCCGACTGTTGCGGACTGGGTGAAAATTGCTGCCGGGGGCCTGTCGAGGGATTCGCTCTTCATTGCTGCAAGTACTCTTTCTCTGGGAGTCATAGTCATAATGAATATCTCCTTGAGCCTCAAAAAGACAGTATCCCTATTAAAGGTATTGGCGGTTATGACATATTCCATGTATTTTACAACCGCATTGACATCCATCATCAATCGGATGTATGCTCCCACAAACGGACTGCTTTTCTATATAGATATATTATACAAGACGAATGGAAAAACCGACCAAAGAGCATTTCACAATCATATTGTTAAATCGGAAACCTGTTTCAAAGTCCCCAAATACATCAGGCCCATGTCAGTCACGCCGTACATATCCGCATTCGCAAAATCGGATGCTTTCAAAGCGGGGGCCATAACACAATTCTCGTCGACCACCAAATCGTTACCCGACGAAAAAGGACTGAACGGCGGAAGAACGATTACTCCTTCTTTGCGTGCATGAACGAAACACTGCAGTTTCAATCCTCCTCCGACGGATCCGGGAATTCTCACGGAAGGATGCT
The DNA here is from genome assembly GCA_934234005.1 of uncultured Methanomassiliicoccales archaeon. Taxonomy (GTDB): domain Archaea; phylum Thermoplasmatota; class Thermoplasmata; order Methanomassiliicoccales; family Methanomethylophilaceae; genus Methanoprimaticola. The sequence continues at coordinate 4,802 of CAKQHC010000023.1, forward strand.
CGTGCCCTATTATCACAGGCCTCACGCCGGAATCGACATGTCCGTGTTCAAGCCTGTATCCCATAATATCTACGTAGTCGACCGCCAACAACCCCATATCGTTTATTATATTTTGTAAATAATTGTCATGATTACCGCGGATGGGAATTACATCGGCTTCTTCGGAAAGCAACTTCATTATCCGTAGAACTTCTTTTTTCTCCTCAAAGCCTGCATGTCTGAAATCATGCTTTATATCACCGAGAAGAACAACTCTCTCAGGTTCGTAACGGCACAGTATGTCGTTCAGAGCATCGCATATCGAATCGGAATTTATGCGGGGAATGTACATTCCTTCCTGCTCCAAAGCCCTCTCGTATCCAAGATGCAAATCTCCGAGAACCACTGTCGGACCTTCATCCAGAACAAGACACCTGTCGCTGGTTATCTTTACTCCCGGCAAAATCTCCTTGGTTCTCATCAAAATCCCCAATGAAAAACACAACTTGAATCTTGGCATCGGTGTCTCTCTGACCCAAACAACCGTATTGAAGCCGATACGGCATAAAATCGCGGCGGAATCGATAATTATTTTGGTTGTCGGCCGAATCCGCTGAATCTTTATAGACAGAGAATAATGATAACCGTTGCTTCACGCACGAAGCCGGTAAATCAAATTATTGATACCTCAGGCAGGAAATTTTGTATCTGCCTGATAAAGACAATACATTGCTAACAAAACACTGATGCAAGATATTATCCGAAGGTCTTTGCATACACCCGACGTTAGGTATGATTGAACATACATTCCAAATTCTGCCGTCGGTCGGAGCCAAGAAAGAAAAAGCAATCTGGGAAGACGGCATACGTTCCTGGGATGAATTTATCTCATCCGAAACGGTCCCTCATGTAAAAAGTGAACTCAAAGAAAAAGGAGATATTCTGCTCATGCAGGCAGAAGAGTTGTTGGATGCCGGCGATTCATACTCTCTCGCCGACATGACGCCCAAGTCCGAACACTGGAGAATGTTCGGCAATTTCCGCAATGATGCCGCATATCTGGATATAGAAACCGACGGACTCAGCAGAGACGCTATGGTAACGGTTGTTACGGTTCACAGAAAAAACAAAACCACAACACTCACCGAAGGCTTCGATCTTGATGCCGCGAATCTTGCAGACGCGTTGGAAGGTACCAAAATCCTCGTGACGTTTAACGGCAGCTGTTTCGACGTACCTGTTCTCAAAAACAGTTTTCCGGGAGTTGATTTGGATATGCCTCAATTCGATTTGCGTTTCGCCTCCCGCAAAGTAGGGTACAGAGGAGGTCTGAAACCTTTGGAAATCGAACTTGGCATCCACAGGTCGGATGACATTATAGAAGTGGACGGCGCCATGGCCGTAAAACTGTGGAAGAATTGGGAACGCCACAAAGACCGCGATTCTCTCGACATACTGACGGAATACAACCGTGCCGATACAGTCAATCTGGAATACATCGCCGGCGTAATATACGACAAACTGGTGAAAGAACATGCCTGTTTCAGATGGTGACCTTGTCAGAATGCACAAAGATTTGGAATCGGCGGCAGATACCGTAAAATCCGCCAAAGACATCCTCATAATATCGCACATCGACGCCGACGGCATAACCGCGGGATCCATAGCAGACATGACTGTAGAAAGACTCGGTATACCGCATACGGTACGTTTTGAAAAAAAGATAACCGAAGACGTAATAAAAGCGGTAAACGAATCCAAAGAAGACGTTGTCTGGATATGCGATTTGGGAAGCGGATATCTGTCTCAGTTCGACAGGCCCGGGATCGTAATAACGGATCATCATGCCAAAGATCCGAACAAACGCAGAAAAACATGCAGAAAACAAACCACGCTGGATTTGTTTGGAACCTCCGACATACACCACATAAACCCGCATGAATACGGGATGGACGGATCTTACGAAACGTGCGGTGCCGGAATGACCTATCTTCTTTCCAAGACAATAAACCGCGATAATACTGATTTGGCATATTTGGCCGTGGTAGGAGCCATAGGCGATTTTCAGGATTCCAACGAATCCAAATTGGTCAGCATGAACCGCATCATAATGCAGGATGCCATCGACCGCGGAGACATGAAGGTCGAAACCGATCTCCGCCTGTTCGGCAGCGATACCAGACCGCTTGTCCAATTTCTCCAATACTGCAACGAACCTCATATCGACGGACTGTCCGATTCCCCGCGCGGATGCATGGAATTCCTTGACAGGTGCAAAATACCGCTTAAAGACGGCAACAGATGGAGAGTATGGAACGATCTTGACGGCAACGAAAAGAAACGCGCGACGGACGGCATACTGCAAAGAGTAAAACAGCAGGACATACCGAAAGTATACGGCGAAATGTACCGCTTCCCGAAAATGGACAGATCCTCAGGCCTCGGAGACGCCAAGGAATTTGCTACAGTCCTAAACTCGTGCGGACGCTACGATGATGCGGAAACCGGCTTAAGAATCTGCCACGGCGACCCGGATGCGTTAAAAGATGCCGAAAAAAACCGTTCGGACCATAGAAAATATATTTCCGTGGCATTGAACTACATAAAAGAAAACCATCTGTTGCGCGAAAGACGCTTCATACAATATTTTGATGCGGGATCCGAAATACGGGAAACCGTAGTGGGCATCGTTGCGGGCATGATAATGAACTCTCCCGAAGGTTCTTCCAGAAATCTGCCCATGGTCGCATTCGTTGACAGCGACGACGGGGTGAAAGTATCTGCAAGAGCCAACCGCGACCTTGTAGACAGAGGATTGGATCTGTCGTCCGTAATGAGAACCGCATCGGAAATAGTAGGCGGATTCGGCGGCGGGCACTCTGTTGCGGCCGGAGCCACGATACCTGCAGATCAGAAAGAACGTTTTCTAGACATAGTGGAAGATTTGGTTTCGGCACAGATAGAATGAAGGTCCCCGAAGGGACCGTTTGTAAAATTCAGTCCTTCATTAATGTGTAAAGAACCGCTTTTTGGGCATGGAGTCTGTTTTCGGCCTGATCGAAAACAACACTCTGGGGGCCTTCCATAACCTCTGTCGTGATTTCCTGTCCCTTGTGGGCCGGCAGGCAGTGCATCACAATGCAGGTAGGCTTGGCAATCTTAAGAAGATCGTTGTTTATCTGGTATGCCTGGAACAGCTTTATCGCATCCTCTTCGGAAGTTGTATCGCCCATGGAAATCCATGTGTCCGTATAGAGAACATCTGCATCGACGCATGCCTTATCGGGTTCGTGCGACGCTATAATCTTGGATCCGTTCTCTTCCGCAATTTTGGAAGCTTTCCACATTATTTCGGCATTCGGCATCCTGACGGCGGGACAGCATGCAACCATGTCTATTCCCATGATGGCACAGGCATAGAGAAGAGAATTGCAGACGTTGTTTCCGTCTCCGAGATACACGAGTTTCTTTCCGCGGAATCCACCGAGTTTTTCTTTGATGGTTACCATGTCTGCCAATGCCTGACAAGGGTGTTCGAGATTGTCCAAACCGCTGATTACGGGGCATGTGGCATATTCTCCGAATTTATCCATCATCTTGTAATCGTATGCTCTGTACATGATTCCGTGAACAAAACGGCTCATTACGCGTGCGGTATCTTCCACGGTCTCGCTGTGAACTCCCATCTGCATCTTGGATTCGTCGATGTAGAGTGCGTGTCCGCCGAGTTCCGTGATAGCCACATCGAACGAAATTCTCGTTCTGGTGCTGGGTTTCTCGAAAATCATCGCCAGCGTTTTTCCTTTGAGAGGATCGTTGTGGTGACCGCGCTCTGCTTTCAGTTTGATAGCGAGATCGACCATGTCAGCCCATTTGTCCTGCATGTCGATAACTGAGATCAGGTCTCTCTTTGCCATAAAGGGGCATCGGTTGAATATATTATAACACTATTGCGAATTAATAGACAATAATCCGCCCATATGTCGTTTTATGGTATTGATGTCTGATATTATTCAAACGAATGACGATTGTGACTGAGTCAAATAATCGGAAATCAACCCAAAGATTTATCTAAGGGCGTTTAATAGTCCGACTTACATCATGGCCGGGATAGGGTAGCTTGGTTATCCTAGGGGACTGTGGATCCCTTGACTCGGGTTCAAATCTCGGTCCCGGCCCCTACTTCTCAATTATACGTTATCATTGACTGTTGCCGTTCTGAGTACTTCCCCATAATCTTCCGCGATGTTCTTTCCGTCGAATATTACGTCGCCGGCGGAATCCTCTGATGCTATCGGTTCGGCAACTCTGCCCAAATTATCCGCTGCATTATCCAATACCCGTAAACATCAATCTGCTTCTTGGACAGTTTACTCCGTAGGATGAGGATTTTGCCGCCTGCGGTACAGTATCGTCGACTTCTTCCGCATCGTTGCCGTCCGATGGCAAAACCGTTTTCGATTTTTCCCCGGACTGTCGAATTTCTATTTGTTGTATTGATGTACGCAGGCAACATGAACGTATCTCGGAAAATACAAACATATTTCCGGCAGCCGTACTCAAATGTGAAATTTCCCTGATAACCGTTAATACCCATGGTTGCATCGGAGCATTGAAGGAATTACGATGCCGTGGGAAGGAAATCTGAAAAGAATCGATGATAACAGATGGGAGATACCCATGGATGAAAAAGCAGGCATGCGTACCAACGCGGTAATCTATGCCAACGAATCCATGATACGCCAGGTATGTTCCGACAATGCACCGCAGCAGGCAGCCAACGTAGCCTGTCTTCCCGGGATCGTAGGCAGTTCTATGGCAATGCCCGACATACACTGGGGTTACGGATTTCCCATCGGAGGGGTCGCAGCCGTAGACAGCAACGACGGATCGATATCTCCGGGAGGAATCGGATTCGATATAAACTGCGGAGTGCGTCTGATTAAAACCGACCTTACCCTGGATGATCTGGGCGACAGAAAGAACGCACTAGTAGACGAACTGTACAAAAACGTCCCGTCGGGCCTCGGTTCCAAAGGTTTGACCAGGGTAGGATACAAAGAACTTGACGATATTCTGACGTACGGTTCGGAATGGGCCGTCGAAAACGGATACGGGTGGGAAGACGATCTCGCCGTTACCGAAGAAGGCGGACACATGCTTGATGCGGACATCACCGCAGTCAGCGACAAAGCCCGCAAAAGAGGACTGCCCCAATTGGGCTCCCTGGGATCGGGAAACCATTTCCTGGAACTCGATCTTGTAGAGAACGTGTTCGACGAGAGAACGGCAAAAGTCTACGGTCTGAAAGAAGGAACCATAACCGCCACCGTACACTGCGGATCACGCGGATGCGGACATCAGATTGCTACCGATTACCTGCAGGAAATGGAACGTTACATCAAACAAAATTCGGTGAATCTTCCGGACAGACAACTGGCCTGCGCACCGCTGAATTCCAAACTCGGAGACGATTACTACAAAGCGATGTGCTGCGGCGCCAACTATGCCTGGGCCAACAGACAGATGATAACCCATTGGGTCCGCGAATCGTTCGAAAAGATACTCGGAGACTCCGCAGAGAGCATGGGCATGAAAGTCGTATACGATGTTGCGCACAATATAGCCAAAAAAGAACGCCACGACATCGACCGCCATCACGAAGACGTTCTTGTCCACAGGAAAGGGGCAACGCGTGCATTCGCCCCCGGCCGTTCCGAAATTACCATGCGTTACAGAGACGCGGGCCAACCCGTAATCATACCGGGAGACATGAGCGTGGGAACATATGTCCTCGCCGGACGCAAAGGTTCGATGGAACAGACATTCGGATCGTCGTGCCACGGAGCCGGAAGAAAACTTTCGAGAAAAGCGGCAATCGACAGCCTGACCGAGGAAGGAGTAAAGAAGGAGATGACCGACAGAAACATCTATCTCAGAAACGGCTCCGCCGAAGGCATATTGGAAGAAGCTCCCGAAGCATACAAGGATGTTGACGAAGTCATAAAAGTCGTATGCGATGCTGGACTTACCGCAAAGGTTGCCAAACTTACTCCCATAGGAGTTATTAAAGGCTGATTGAAAAACTCCCGAATCGCCGAAACCTAAATTATATCTTAAAAAAAGGTTGCCGGAACCTGTCCGCCCGGGTAACGACGGACAGTTCCCGCAAACCGAAATCATTCTCCGGTTTTCCAGAGCTTGTCTCCGACGTAATGAAGAGACTTTATTGCCTTACCGGGCTGTTTGGATGCCAAATCGGATCCGGAACGCAACGATATCCCTATAGCCAAAGGTCTGAGATTCTTGGCGTCGCGTATCCATACCATGTCCCCTTCGGCAATCTCCGGATCCGCATCCGTTATGCCGGGGCCCATTACATCCGCACCGTTGACAACGTACGGAACCGCTCCCATATCCACAGTCACATATTTTTTGGACGGAGCGTATTCCAGAATTCCGCGTACCGTCAAAAAAGGCACACCGTCCTTGGATATTCCGAGAATATCATTACCGACGAATATCAGATTGAAATCCGAACTCTCCGCCATATCGACAGCATCGTTCTCGCTGAACACGGGTACGCCCAATGTCTCTTCCAACTGAGTTGCCAAGGCTTTGATTTCCTTGGATCTCATTCTCTTCCTTTTACGAATCATGATGTCTGCCATAAAAAATCGTAATGCGCTCCCGAATATCAGTATTGCTATCGAACAGAAGTCTGCATAAATCGGATGATGCCGATATTATCTGTCAACGATTCGGATTTCTTATAATTCGCATCGATATCTGAATATATACGGACAAAATCAAACATGACAATGACATTGAAATCGGTAAAGGACCTCATCGTCGGAGCTCTTGTGGGAATTGTGTCTATGCTTCCCGGAGCCAGCGGTGCAACCGTCGCTGTCATATTCGGAATTTACGAGAGGCTGATTGCGGATTTGGCTGAAGTAAGGAAAAAGCTTCTGAAAGACCTGAAATTCATAATCCCTCTGGGCATCGGAATCGTATTCGGTATGTTCGCATGTGCCGTCGGTCTGGATTGGCTTGTCACAAATTGGGAAATCCCTATGCTGTTCTTCTTCGCGGCATTGATTTTTATCCAGATTCCGGACATCGTGAAACTGGGCAGCGACGGCCGGCAGCCCACACGCAACAACGCTGTTGCATTCGTCATCGGATTCATCGTAATGTTTGTATTCTTCTTCATCGGACAGATGAACGGATCCGATGTTTCCGAAGACAACAATTCCGCAATACTGATGTTTTGCGCCGGACTTATCCTGGCAATTTCGAAACTTGCTCCCGGGATCAGCGGTTCAACCGTATTGCTGGCGTTGGGATTGTTCAACCCGTTTATGAAAGCAGTCAAGAATCTTGATATGACATATCTTATCCCGATAGGTCTCGGACTTATCATAGGTATATTCGGATTTGCGAAGATTGTAGACCGTTGTATGAGAGACTGCAGAAAATCCACATATTCCGCCATATTGGGCCTGACTTTCGGTTCCGTCGTCACCGTATGCCTGGAGGGAATTCTTGGTGCGACATCCGGCGACATTGTCGGAATCGTAATTGCAATAGCGGCAGGACTCGCCATAGGTTACGCACTCAGCAAGATTGCCGCAGCATATGCAGACGAGACAATATCCGAAACTCCTTCAAATTGATTAAAATCGGCAACGGACGGACCGGATGGAAATGGTGGATGGATGGAAAAGATCCGCCCGTTGTCGGAGACACTCAATGCTTTTGGGATGCACTTGTCTTCAATATCATGATTCCCCGCTCCGTATTTAACCCGAAGCGGGGGAGATAATCGAAAGTGGTTTTGCACCGTTGAAATACTGGGTATTCAACGAAAAATCCGAAAATGGGTCCGAAAACCTCATTTGGATTTGTGCCTGACTTTGACTGCAATGCCGCGTTTGAGGTCGGTCATCTCACGTCCGCACATCAAAGCTACACCGACACCTTTTACCTTTCCGTCGCAGACTATGACCGCTTCGTCGCCTATCCTTATTCCGGGATCGGCACGGTTCACACCGACTGCAAACAGATTTCCTTTCAGTTCGAACGGCTGTACGTCCACGATACAGAAACCGTGGTCTGCCATGACCTGCGCACCGTCCAATGTCAGGGACAGCATACCTCCTCTTTCGGGCGTCGTCATTCCCAACTGAACCTTATCTGAACGGTTGTCCGGATTTTCGCGTATGAGCTTCCAATAGGGGAACTTTCCTATTGCATATGTGTTGGCATCCATGAGTACGTCTGCGGCATCCTTTCCGAACTGATATTCCAGAATATTTCTCAACTGGTTGTTGCGGTCTTCCAGATATCCTGCGGGCTCCATTCCTTTCGTAACTTCTCTGAGAGTCCTGTCCAAATTGGACAAAGATGCGGGTGACGTGGTATCATTGTCCACAACAGTGCATATCATATCGGCCAGACCCTCTACGAGTTCGTAATCGTCGCCCAGATGGCAGACAATCTTGTCGTAACCCTGCGAAATGATGTCTCCGATCATTTCACGGATCATTTTCTTCTCCTCCATCTTCCATTCGCCGGTTACCGGTATGTCATAAGAGTTGGCGGGATACATCGCATCCAATTCACGCGGAACCGCACCCAACGGAGACGTAACGATTACTTCGTGAACCAAGGTATCGTGCTGTGCCGTGTGGATGGCGGATGCAAACGCCTTATGGCTCTTGGATATATGATACGGTTTCTTGGCCGAACAGGGCAGAAGAACCAATACGCGTTTATTCGCCGGTTTCCTGTATAATTTCATACGGTCTCTGTAGCGTTTAAGATCGGGTCTGCGGAGAGCCTGTGTTGTGTTACAGCTGAATCTGCATCCTGTAACGGAACATGTTTCTTCGGCGTAGGCGTAACCCGTCTCGTCGTACAGCCTGAGGAGAGCCACGTTCGTAGGATATGACGGCGCTCTTTGGTCGGCTAGTTCCCTCAGACGGTCCGCTCCGATGAATATGCGGACTTTCTCGCATTCGGAAACCGTCGCATCGGTATTTGCGCCGGATTCGTCCTGTCCCGTAACAATCTCCGCTTCCGGAATCAGCCTTATTCCCTTCTTCCCCGCGGCACTCGGCAGGGAATCGTCGAACAGATCCACGCCCATATACGACAGAAGAGCGACAGTGGAGGGCTCCCCTATTCCCAACATACACAATATACGGTTGAATCCGCATGCTTCGCGCAGACGCATAACCGTGTCTACGATTCTGCGGGGATCCTTTCTGAGTTCGAATGCGTTGGGAACCGCCACGAAATCTACGTCTTCTTCGAATTCCAACGATTCTGGCAGAGGCAGTCTTACAACGGCTACCGTTCCGTATGTGCGTATGTCGGAAGTTTTTCCGGACGATGATGTCTTAAGCAATCCGCTTTCCAACGGCACGACGGTATCCATGACATGCATCGTCCTGCCCACGCCTGTCCTTTCGATCCAAATGGGCGCGGGGCCCGCAGAGGTTACGACGGACGGGGTCGTAACCGACATACCGTCCTTCGCATATTCACAAACCCTTCCCCTTTGGGAACGGGAGATGACGTCTAACATAACACTGGGTTAGACGTCTCCCCGATATAAGGAATATTATGGGTGCCGTCGGGAGGGTACCAATCCTTAATACCTCCGATGCAGTATACGGGAAACATGGACCTTTACGACAAAGACGTTGTCTCTATCAGAGATTTTTCCAAGGAGCAGATCGAGAGCATCCTGGACCTTTCAGAAGAGATGGTACCTTACGCACTGGGCGAAAAAACCAAACGCCCCCTCGACGGAAAGATACTCGGAAACCTGTTCTTTGAACCGTCTACGCGTACCAAACTGTCATTCGAAAGCGCCGCGTACAGACTGGGATGCGACGTCATCGACGTTTCGGAGATGTCCATGACATCGATATCCAAAGGAGAAACGCTGGCGGACACAATCAAGATGGTTGATGCGTACTGCGACTGCATCGTTCTGAGGCATCCGTACGAGGGTGCGGCCAGACTCGCCGCCAAATTCTCCGAAAACCCCGTCATCAATGCGGGAGACGGCGCCGGATCGCATCCGACACAGACTCTTCTGGATTTATTTACGATGAGACAGGCCAAAGGTACGCTCGAAGGCCTCAACATAGCTTTGGTAGGGGATCTCAAATACGGAAGAACCGTTCATTCGCTTGCCGACGCCCTTACGATGTTCGGCGCAAAACTCACGTTTGTGGCTCCGGAGTCCCTGCAGATGCCCCAGGACATCGTCGACAGCCTGGAATCCAAGGGCTGCCATCCCAAAAAGACCGTTGCGCTGGACGATGTTATCGATCAGGCAGATGTGCTGTATGTTACCCGGATTCAGAGAGAACGTTTCCCCGATCCCGCAGAATACAACAAAGTTGCTGGAATGTACAGAATAGACAATGCAATCCTGCGCGAAGCCAAAAAAGACATGATCGTCATGCATCCCCTTCCCAGGGTAAACGAAATTGCGCCCGAAGTGGACAGCACGCCCCACGCCAACTACTTCAAGCAGGCATTCAACGGAGTACCCGTCAGGATGGCACTGCTCTGCTCGATTCTCGGAGGTGAAATCTGATGGAAGTACCTAAGGAAATCAAACTCGCACCGATCAGGAACGGAACAGTAATCGACCACATCACATGCGGACAGGCACTCAACGTCATGAAGATTCTGGGCGTCAACGAGAGCAATATCTATTCGTCAATCAGTATAGGAATCCGCGTATCGTCCACCAAGGACGGGGGCTGGAAAGACATCGTCAAGATTGAAGACAGGGAACTCGATGCAAACACCGTCGACAAAATTGCCCTCATTGCACCCGACGCGACGATATCCATCATCAGAGACTACAGCGTTGCGGAAAAATATCCTGTCAGACTCGATGATCATGTAGTAGGATTGGCGAGATGCTGCAACCCCAACTGCATAACCAACAAAGGAGAACCCATCGCGCCCGAATTCTCTGTAATAAGCAGACACCCCCCGCAGCTCAGGTGTTGCTACTGCGACAGGATTCTGACCAACGTCTCCGACAATCTGCTGTGAGAAAATGAAAATTCTGCTGATTGCGGGAATGCCCGGTGCGGGTAAAGAAGAGCTGCTCAACGTTGCCCGTTCGCTCGGCATTCCCTTCCTCCGTATGGGAGACATCGTGAGGGAATTTCACGCTTCGTCGGGAGCTGCCGAAAAAGGACTTTCCGTCGGACAGGTAGCCAATGCGGAGCGCGAAATCCACGGCAAAGACATATGGGCAAAACGTGCCATAGAACGCATGTCGGGGAGCGTATTCCTGGTCGATGGATGCAGAAGCCTCGACGAAGTCAGATCATACCGTGCTCTGAGCAACGATGTGCACATAATCGCAGTGCATGCGCCTCCGTCCGACCGTTACGACAGACTTGTGAAACGCGCCCGCGAGGATGCCCCCCATGACATGAACGAATTCAATGCCCGCGACGAACGCGAAATGGGATGGGGGCTCGGAAACCTGATTGCGCTTGCGGATATCATGATTCTGAACGATTCCGATCTTGAAACGTTCCATACCAGAGCACATAACGTCCTGGAGGAAATGAAATGAAATTTACCACCGCACGTCTATGCGGAGGAAAGGCCCTTATGGCCATCTCCGCGGACGACCTCTGCATAGACATTGCGGATGCGTGTTCCAAATTGGAAAAAGAGGGTATTGCCATAGACTCTCAGGACGAGATGATGGCAGTGTTCAAATGGAACGGTATGGAGACAACGCTGTACACCCAGGGAAAGGTTATGTTCTTCCCGCTGGAAGACAAACCCAAGTGCATCGCGTATGCCACCGAGATACTGGAAAAATTGGTTAACGGCTCCTGACAATCTGCTTTACCCTGTTCAATAATTGTTTATCAAACAATCTCATTCAATGCCGAACATTGTCCGCTGGAAATCAGCGGTTGATGCGGACAATTATTCGGATGTACGTTCCATCACAACTTTTGGTCTCTTACCGTTAAAGCAGACTCCGTACAGAATCAGATTCTTGCCGAGTCCGTATAGG
>CAKQHC010000024.1 GCA_934234005.1 uncultured Methanomassiliicoccales archaeon
AGCGATTCCGCTAAACGTCTGTAGTTTTCAAGCGAATCGTCGGGTAAAACCGAAGCAATCAGCAGAACCGCGGACGCACCCAGGAGTTTTGCCTGATAGATTTGATATTCGTCTATGATGAAGTCTTTCCTCAGCAAAGGTACTGATACGTTTTCGGATATTTCTTCGAGATACCTGTCGGATCCTTTGAAGTATTTCGGTTCCGTAAGCACCGATATTGCGGATGCGCCGATACGCTCGTATTCCTTGGCAATATCGACGTAAGGAAATTCCTTCGCGATGATTCCTTTGGACGGGGACGCCTTCTTGACTTCGCATATGAACGAAAGTTCCTTTTTGGACAGAGCCTTTTCGAACGGGAATCCTACTCTGCGAGGGAATATTCTGCATGCTTCCGTTATGTCCGGCAACGGTCTTATCGTTCTCTGGAAGTTTACTCTCAGCCTGGTGTCGTCCACTATGCGGTCGAGAACGGTTCCCGTTGTACCGGTGCGGTGTCTGTAATGTTTAGCGGGAGCTTCGGCAATCATTCGGACGCCTCCGTGCATGCTACATATCTGTCCAGACACTTTTCCGCCGCTCCGGAATCAATCATCTGTTTTGACAGTTCGATGCCGTCTTCGATCGAAGTTACTTTTCCTGCGGTGTACAGCCCTCCCGCGGAGTTGAGCAGTACGGCATCTCTTTTTGCCCCTCTGTCTTTTCCGGACAGCACAGATCTGGTAATAGCTGCGTTAACCGCGGGATCTCCTCCGAGAATCTCAGAATGCGGGTGAATCCGCATGCCGAAATCGACAGGCGATATTGAGTATTCGTCGAACGTTCCGTGTCTGGATTCGCAGCAGTACGTATCTCCCGATACCGATATTTCGTCCAGTCCGTCCATTCCGTGGACTACCATGGCATTTTCCGTTCCCAGTTTGACCAATGCTTCGGCAAAAGGTCTGACAATATCTTTGGAGAAAACTCCCGAGAACTGATTCTTGGTGAACGCGGGGTTTGTCAGAGGTCCCAGGATGTTGAATACAGTCCTTATTCCGAGTTCTTTCCTCACGGGCGCCACGTATTTCATCGACGAGTGGTATTTTTGGGCGAACATGAAGCAGAATCCGCTTTCGTCGAGTATTTCTGCGGTTCTTTCCGGACTTGTCTCTATGTTTGCTCCGAGAGCTTCCAGCACATCGGCTGCACCGGATTTCGACGATGCCGCACGGTTGCCGTGTTTTGCCACTTTTACTCCCGCGGACGCTATTACGAACGCGGACGTCGTGGATATGTTGAACGAACCCGAGCGGTCTCCCCCGGTACCTACGATTTCCAGAGCATCGGTGTGGTTGCCCGGCAGTTTGGTTGCATGATTCCTCATTTCGAATGCGGAACCGGCTATTTCCTCTGTTGTTTCGCCCCTCACGGCCAATGCGGTCAGATAGGCGGAAGTCAGCACGGGCGTGGATTCTCCGTTCATAATCTGATCCATTACCGATGCCGCTTCGTCGAACGAAAGCGTTTTTCCCGACGTAATCTGGGAAACGGCTTCCTTTACCGTGGTCATATTTTCACCTCCATGAAATTTCTGAGCATTTTCTTGCCTTCCGGTGTGAGGACGGATTCGGGATGGAACTGAAGGCCGAACACTTTGTTCTTTTTGTCTTCCACCGCCATAATTTCACCGTCGTCCGCTTCGGATACGATTTTCAGTTCTTCCGGGATCGTATTTCTGTCGGCGGAAAGCGAATGGTATCTTCCGACCGTGGTGTTCTCTCCCAAACCTGCGAAAAGCTCGCAGGAAGAGTCCAGTGACACGACCGACTGTTTGCCGTGCATAAGGTGCTTGGCATAGGTTACAGTGGCACCGTAGGCCTGGCAGATGGCCTGGTGGCCGAGACACACTCCTAGAATAGGGAACATACCGCGGCATTCTGATACTAACTCCTGGCAGATTCCCGCATCTTCGGGCCTGCCGGGTCCGGGCGACAGTATGACGCGTTCCGGCTTCATTTCGATGATTTCGCCGACGGTGTACGCATCGTTTCTTACGACTTTGACATCGGGATCCATCTCGCCCATGTACTGGAAGAGATTGTAGGAGAAACTGTCGTAATTGTCAATCAGGAGCGTTTTCATTCCAATCCCTCCGATGCTTTCCTTATGGCAAGAACCACTGCCTTTGCTTTGTTTACGCTTTCGTAGTACTCGTTCGTCGGTACGCTGTCCGCGACTATGCCTGCTCCGGCACGGACGAAGACTTTGTTTCCGCGCCTGTATGCTATGCGTATTGCTATGCACATGTCCATGTTTCCGGAAAGGTCGATGTAACCTATCGCACCGCCGTAGATTCCGCGTTTGCAGTTCTCGAGGGAATCGATAATCTGGCACGCCCTGAGTTTGGGAGCTCCGGAAAGAGTTCCTGCGGGGAGTACGGCTTCTATTGCGTCCATCGCGTCTTTGTCATCGCGTATTTCTCCGCGGACGGTGGATCCGATGTGCATTACATGCGAGTATCTTTCGATTTCCATGTATTTTTCCACTTCAACGGTTCCGAATTTGGATACTTTGCCCAGATCGTTGCGTCCGAGGTCCACCAGCATGTTGTGTTCGGCCAGTTCTTTTTCGTCGGACAGCAGTTCTTTTTCGAGGCGTTCGTCTTCTTCCGCAGTGGATCCTCTGGGTCTTGTTCCGGCCAGAGGGAATGTGTGGAGGATGCCGTCCTGCAGTTTTACCAGTGTTTCCGGAGATGCTCCGGCAACTTCTATGTCGCTTCCTGACAGATAGAACATGTACGGCGAGGGGTTGGTGGTTCTGAGTACTCTGTACACATCCATCAGGCTACCTTCGAAATCCGCTTCCAGACGGTTGGACGGTACGCACTGGAATATGTCTCCTTCACGGATGTATTCTTTTGCTTTTTCGACCATCGCTTCGAACTTTTCGCGGTTGTGCGTTTCGCGGAAATCCGAGAGCAGTTTGGCGGGAACGCGGTCGCGCGCTTTTCCGTTGCGTATGATGTCTATTATGCGTTCTATCTGACCCGCTGCCTTTTGGTAGCCTTCGTCGCCGTCTTTGCAGCAGGCGTGGGCAATCACGGTGATTGTCTGTCTGAAGTTGTCGAACACGATGACTTTGTCGAAGAGCATGAGATCCGCGTCTTTGAAGTCCGCGTCGTCGTATGCCTTCAGTTTGAGCGAAGGTTCGGCGTATTTGATGTAATCATACGAGAAGTATCCGACGAGACCGCCGGTGAACGGAGGCTGGTCGTCGAACCTGGGGCTTTCGAACCTTTTCAGGATTTCGCGTATTTTTTCGGTCGGATCGGCATCACGCATTATTTCGGTAACACCGTTCTCCGTAATCCTGACGGTTCCGTTGTCGCATACGAATTCCAGGACGGGTTCGAATCCGATGAAGGTGTATCTTCCCCACTTCTGTTTGTCTTCAACGGATTCAAGGATGTAACAATGGTTGTCTACTCTCATCAGGGCGTTAAGGACCTCGATCGGTGTTCTGATATCGGCTAAAATGGAACGCGATACGGGAACCGTTTTGAAGCCTTTTCCGGCGAATTCCCTGTATTCTTCCAACGTGGGGTTGTACATATTATGCACCTTCGGACATAGGTACACAAATGTGATATTTAATGTCTATTATTGTTCTTCAATGTATGTATTTGTTCATTATAGAGTTTCGAACGGAGCCTTTTTGTCCGCAGAACATCCAAAGTACAAGTCCGTTAAATAGTTGGAGTATTATTCCAATTCACGGCATCCTGCAGGCCGTTCGACCTGCGTACGGTTAACGTTTAAATCAATGAGCCTATGGGGTGGCGGACGCAACCGCGGGTGACACACGGTTGCAATAAGGGGAGAAAAAATGGAGATACAGGAATGGCTGGGCGAGGACAATACCCTCGGAATAGACATATGGACCAAGAAATACTGCCATGACGGAGAATCCTTCGACGAATGGCTGGACCGTATCAGCGGCGGAAACCAGAACATCCGCAGGATGATGGTGGAGAAGAAGTTCCTTTTCGGAGGAAGAATCCTTGCCAACCGCGGTCTGTACAAGAACGGTTTGAAAGTGACGTATTCGAATTGTTACGTCCTTACGCCTCCCGAGGATTCCATAGAATCGATTTTCGAATGTGCCGGAAAACTCGCACGTACGTTCAGTTACGGCGGAGGTGCGGGAATCGATATCTCCAAATTGGCTCCCCGCGGGGCAAAGATCAACAACACCGCATCCGAAACATCCGGTGCCGTTTCGTTTACCGATCTCTTTTCCATGGTTACGGGACTGATCGGCCAACACGGACGCCGCGGTGCATTGATGCTCACCATATCGTGCGACCACCCCGATCTCGAAGAATTTATGTCTGTCAAGACCGACCTCGAAAGGGTCACAAAGGCCAACATGTCCATACGCGTTTCCGATGACTTCATGGAATGCGTACGCGACCGCAGGACATTTACGCAGCATTTCCACAGGCCCGAGAGCAACCAGACTATAACCAAAGAGCTCAATGCAGCTGAATTTTTCAACAAACTGTGCTACACCAACTGGGATTACGGAGAACCCGGATGCCTTTACTGGGACCGCATTTCTTCGTGGAACCTTCTCAGCGAGTTCCCCGACTATTCCTACGCGGGAACGAATCCCTGTGCGGAAGAACCTCTTCCTGCGGGAGGAAGCTGCCTTCTCGGCAGCATGAATCTTGCCGCATTTGTGAAAGACGGCAAATTCATGTCCGACGAATTCAAGGAAGCGGTCAGGATATGCGTCCGCGGTCTCAACGAAGTACTTGACGAGGGTCTTCCGTTGCACCCTCTCAAAGAACAGAAAGAATCCGTTCGCGACTGGAGACAGATCGGATTGGGAATCATGGGATTGGCCGACATGCTGATCAATCTCGGATACAGGTACGGCTCTCCCGAGGCGGTTGCGTTCTGCGACAAACTCGGACAGATGATGATCGATACCGCTCTTAACGAGTCCGCTCTGATCGCCAAGGAACTCGGTATGTTCCCCAAGTGTGTCCCCGAGCAGGTCATAAATTCGCCGTTCTTCAAGGCCAACGCTTCCGAGGAAACCACAAAACTGGTATCCGAATACGGACTCAGGAACTCTCAGCTTCTTACCATCGCACCGACGGGAACCCTTTCCACGATGATCGGAATATCCGGAGGAATCGAACCCATCTTTGCAATTTCCTACGAAAGAAGAACAACTTCTCTGTCCGACCACGATGAGTACTATAAAGTATACACGCCGGTCGTACAGCAGTACATCGACGTACACCCCGAGATAACCGACGATTCCATGCTTCCGCCCATATTCGTCACAGCCCAGAATCTGGACTATTCCGAGAGGATTCAGATGCAGGCTATATGGCAGCAGCACATCGACGCATCGATTTCGTCGACCGTCAATCTTCCCGAAGATTTCCCGCAGGAAGATGTTTACAACATTTACATGTCTGCGTGGGAGAGCGGATGCAAAGGAGTTACCGTGTTCCGCGACGGCTGCAAGCGTTTGGGAATTCTTTCCACCAAAGAATCCAAGCCTGCGGAGAGCGACGAGAAGAGGGGAGTAATCGAAACCGTCGGAGACAATGTCATCGGCAAGAAGAGAAAACTTATGACCGGATGCGGTTCCCTGCACTGTACTGCGTTCTTCCACCCGGATACGGGAGAACTCGTGGAAGTTTATCTCAACAAAGGATCCACCGGAGGATGCAACAACTTCATGGTAGGACTTTCCAGGATGATTTCTCTTGCCGCACGTTCCGGCTGCGACATCGATGCAATCGTGGACCAGCTCAAATCATGCGGTTCCTGTCCTTCGTTCGTCGTACGTACGCATACCAAGAAGGATACCAGCAAAGGTTCGTGCTGTCCCATGGCAGTCGGATGGGCGCTTATGGATATGTACAACGAGATGCAGATCCAGATAAAAGGCATCCCCGAACCCGACGGAGAAGAGGTCGAAAGCAGGGAAATAAAGAACCCCTGCCCCAAATGCGGGGCTGAACTGGAATTCCAGGGCGGTTGCAACGTCTGCAAATCCTGCGGATGGACCAAGTGCGACTGATACCGATATAAACCTCTGCCCCCTCGGGGGTATGAGTCGGGTAGCCAATAAGTCCTGTTCTATTACGCACGGAGACCACGGTGCTCCTTCAAAAAATACTCAGACAGGCCGGCGTCAGATCTTAATCTGCCCGCTCACCCTTTTTTCATTGTTTCATTTGCAGTACAGTCTGTCGATGTAACTGCGTACCAGCATCGATGCACCGAGCCCGGCACATATTCCCGATACGAATCTGATGTCCGGCATATCTCCGACATACAACTCGGCCAACCACTCGATTGCCGTGACGCATATCAGAACCAATCCGGCGTAAACTGCCGTCCTGCCGGTTTTCTTATTGTACGGTACTGAAGCAATCAGTCCGATGCCGAGGCCGGCGAATATGCCCGTGTCCCTGATGCAGAACGGCATCTGATTGCCGTTAAACACGAACGATCTGGACATCTCCTGGTGGCAGAATATATCTCCGAGGGCATACTGGACCGCCGTCAGATTCCATGTGTTGTCGATCGATCCCGGTATGCCGTCCAGACCGGTAACCATACCGAAGCCGTACATGAACGGGGAAAGAATCACGATCAGCGTGAATGCGGCAACAGCCACGCCGAATGCAAGGATCATGTTCTTTCTTTCCATGTTTGGGCATATTCCATGTTTTTTAAATCGATATTGCCGAACACACGGTAAACACCAGAAGGGACATGGGCGTCAGAACAGAGAACCTCCACAGGACGTTTCCTCTGACATCGTCTATTTTCAGATTCGATATCAGCACGGAGATTACGGCACAAAGTTCTATCAGATACAGTCCGAGCACGGTACCGACGTTTTCCATTGCATCGTATCCCGTCAGTTCGGACATCGGCCCCAGTATGGCCACGCTCATGCCCAAAACCATCGGGGCGAATACCGAAGCGGTAGCCAACATCATATCGGTAAGACTTTTGAGGCGTATCGCAAGTCCTTCCGTGACAGCTTTTCTGTTGCGGTACTGGCGTCCGAGCATTACGGCAAGTCTGCCGGCATCGTCGTTATCTTTTTCGGCGCATTCCATAACGTCTCTGACAGATTGTGCACATTCCAAAGATACCGGCGATACGGACCGTTTAACGGCATTTCTCCAATCGCCTCTCGAAACCGACATGGAACCTGCCAGCCTGACACGTAAACCGTCGCATGCGCTTTTCCTGCGCAGAGCTTCGTCAACGGCGGTATCACAGTTCATTCCTTCCTGCATCATCTCGCCCATATCCGTGAAGCATTCTCTGACGGCATCCTCGCACATCCTGCGTTTTATTTCGGCACGGTGTCCTTTGATGTCCGTAATCAATGCGATGACGATGGCCGGAGCTATGCCGAGAATCACGGTGTTGGTCACGTTACCCGTATAAACGTAATTGAACGCACACAGCGGAACGGAAAGCAGCAGCGGATACAGACGTTTTACGTCGGTTTTTTCCTGTACGATAAACGGATTGGACATACGCATCCATATGCATATGCACACAAGCACAGCGGGAATTATCACGAGAGTTATTGCAGAGACGACTCCGGAATCCAATCCTCCGACCGAGAACAAACCTCCCATCCCCAGCAAAGGCAGTATGGACATAAGCATCATCGGAAGCATTATTCCCATTCCGTATACCGTCAGACAGGGGGTGTTCAGAGATGCACAGTATCTGTCTCCCATAATCCTGACGGCTTCCAGGGAAGATTCGCATGCCTCGTCCATGAGACGGCGTTCTTCGGTTCTGTCGGAAGACGATGCGGCGGACAGAACGATTCTGACAGACCTTCTGTATCCGGAAGCGGTATCCGGAAGATTTGACATCAGGGCCTCCAATGCATCTTCCGTACACGCATATTTTCTGCAGTCTGTCATCCGTACGCATTCCGAGAACAGTCCGGCCGAAAGTTCCGGCCCCTCCGTTGAAACGGAACGTATCGCATTATCAATCGAATTTCCCGATTGCAGTGCGGATACCATCAACCCTATCACGCGGGGACATTCCGCCGTGAGTTTCCTCCCGTATTCCGCAGTGTGTTCTTTCACGGTTTTCCCAACCCTATTTCCGCACGGAAGCGTGCAATACGCAGATCGGCGGGACGTTTCGTATCGAATACGAGTTCGTTTGCTTTGATTATCCATTCCGGAGAGAAGAATTTCGGATTTCTCATCCCAGCTTCCGACAGAGCTCTGTGAAGTTCGGTGCGTATGTGCAGTTCCTTCACGAGGTCGTCTTTTCCGTATCTGAGGAAATCCGACGTACGCCTGATGACGCGCGAATCCCACATGAAATCTGGATTCAGAAGATCAACAAACGATCCCGGGGTATCGGCGGTACCTTTCATTTCCCACAGTTTTCTTTCGTAATGGCCGTTTTCTTTGTTGCGTACGGTTTTGAGAACGATTACGGCATCGGTAGCATTGAACGCTTCGGGAGCCACCCCCATATCGTTGACTACCCTGTTGTATACGCTTTCCGCACTGTCGCCGTGTATAGTACCCATGATAGAGCTTCCGGATTTTCCGGTACTCATGCTGCTGTACAGAATTTTGGCCTCGTCTCCGCGGACTTCTCCGATTATTATGGCGGATTCTCCCATTCTCAGCGATACGCGCAAAGCTTCTTTGGAACGGGAGAACTGATCTCCCTGCATATGTTCGTCCACGAGTATGGTTTGTACTTTGTATCCGACCGAACGCATTTCTTCGTCGCACAGCTCCAGAGTATCGGATATCGTCAGGATTCTCTGGTCCAGCGGAAATTCCATCATCAGTGCCGACAGGAGAGAGCTTTTGCCTGCGCCTCTCGCGCCCGCAATCAGGATAGACGTGCGCGAATTTACCAGAAACGACAGAAGTCCCGCGGTTTCCGCGGTAATCGTCCCGTTCGCAATAAGACGGGGAAGCGTCCATGGGACGGAAGAATGTTTTCTTACGGCCATGGCATTGCCGTTGGGACTCATCGGATAACCCATGACTGTGACTCTTGCGCCGAATCCGGGCATATCCGTCTCCAACACGGGCGAAGAGTGGCAGAAACGCAGACCGCTTTCCCTTTTCAGAATGTTTATCAGCGCGTTAAGTTCCGTGTCTTCGATCATAAGGTTGGTACGGCATCTGATATGGCTGTTGATGCCCTGTACTCCGTTGATCGTGATGTGTATTCTGTTCTTCGAACACGGAGCATCGACGTATATGTCTTCGATATGGGGATCGGACAGCAACAAAGCGAATACGCCGGGTCCGACGGTGTTGCGTTCGACCGTATCCGATATCGCATCCAAAAGCGAATCCATATCGTCCGTATCGGCGCATTTCACGATATCGTCGTATTTTCCGAGTAGAAATTCCCTGGAAAGCGAATATGCCCTTCTCGCAGATCCCGATGATATGGCATCGGTAACCGCATGCACGGCTTCGCATACGATTGAATTTAATTCTTCCGGATACGAATATTCGTCGGGTTCGAGACGGTATTCGGTTTCACCGGAGGGCAGAGTACCTATTCTTACGCCGCAGTTTTTCAGTTCGTATCCCGCAACAGGGGAGAATTTGCTGTCACAAGGCATCATCCAACACGAAACGTAGGACGGTTTGATACGTTCCGGAACAGAGGAACGTTTGAAGAACAGTTCGGCCAGAGGAGACTGCCGCTCCGTCGTGTTGGAAACGATGTGTCCCGAACGAAATATCATCTCATTCACCTGCCTTCTCCAAGGCCGATTCGGCGTGTTCCAATGCTCTGGACAGATCCTTCGCGCATTTCATGCATACTGGATCCCTGTTCAGAGAACCGTTTATGCATCTTCTGACTTCTCTGATTCCCGCCTCGGGGAACCCGGACCATATCATGTCGCGTACCGATTTCGGGGACAGCGTGCAGTTCATGCATCTGATACGCCGGCGTTCCGTTCCGTTAATCCAATCCATTCCGTCTGCGGCGGAACGTACCATGGAAACGGCGGTGTAGGGGAGTTCCGTATCGTATCCGTTTCTGAGGATTATCCTGGACGGGCAGGAACCGTTCATGTATGCCCCGACTATGCACGCGAAACATCCCGTATCGCCGAAACGGTGTTCGCATCCGCCGCAGTTTACAAGCAGAATTCCCTTTTCGGCGGAATCCGTTTTTTCGTTCATGCGGCAGATTGGTTCGGGCGGTTATTTCAATAAATCTACTGGATGCAGTTTTTACCGACAACATATTTAAAGCCCTTGTATTACACCGTATCCGTGGAAATATTATCGCCGGCAGGCTCACCCGATTCTTTGATAGCCGCCGTAAAGGGCGGATGCGATGCAGTATACCTTGCGGGAAAACAGTTCGGAGCCAGGGCTTTCGCCGGAAATTTCAGCGACCGCGAACTCGAAGGCGCCGTCGGATATGCGCACGACAACGGCAAAAAGGTGCACGTTACCGTAAATACTCTGGTCAAGAACAAGGAGATGGAAGAGGCAGTATCTTTTGTACGCTTCCTCGCTGATATAGACGCAGACGCAATCATCGTTCAGGATCTCGGACTGCTGAAGCAGCTGCGCAACATCGATATCGCCAAGCACGCTTCCACGCAGATGCAGGTTCACTCTTCGGAAGGAGTGAAATGGTGTGCCGAGAACGGTCTTTCCCGTGTCGTGCTTGCCAGAGAGCTCACTCTGGAAGAATTGGAACCGATTGTGAAAGATTCCCCGATAGAAACCGAGGTATTCATTCAGGGAGCGCTGTGCTATTGTATGTCCGGAGGATGTCTGATGTCGGCGTTCCTGGGAGGGCGCAGCGGAAACCGCGGATCGTGCGCACAGCCGTGCCGCAAGAGATACGACCGCGACGGTACGGTCGGATACCATATGAGCTGTGCGGACATATACGGAGCGGATGCCATGCCCGCACTGCGCGACATGGGCGTAACTTCGCTCAAAATAGAAGGCCGTATGAGATCTCCCGCATACACGTATCTTGCCACCAAAGTATATTCCCTGGCGGAGAAAGGCGATTTCGGAAAGGAGTTCGAAGAGAACAAAGAACTTCTGCGCACCGTGTTCAACCGCGGCGTATGCCCGGGATATCTGGACGGCGTGAAATCTCCCGTACAGTCCGTATATCCGGATAACAGAGGATTCTTCATTGCGGATACCGTGATAAAGAACAAGACCATCGACAACGCTTCGTTCGATGAAAAACTCGGTCTGAGGGACGGAATATCCATCTTTGACGGCGATACGAAGGTCGGAGGATTTAAGATTACGGATCTCGACCCCGTTCATGTTCCGTTCAAAATAGCCGACGGCAGATATCAGATTTACCGCACGTACGATCCCCGCATAGACACCGTGAAGAATCTTTTGGGAGAGACACCGAGATTCACCGGAGAAACGGAACGCAGACAGGTCCGTTTAAAACTGGACAGGCAGCCGATAGACAAAGGCATTCCGGAACTTTCGTTTTATGTATCCGCCGTGAAGAATCTGGAAGCCGCTTTGCCTTATGCGAACCGTATTTATTTCAGCAACATGGACAAACTCGACGAGGCCGAGGAAATCTGTAAGCAGAACAACATCGAATGTGTTGCGCTTCTTCCGAGATTTGATTCATCGGATTCCGTTACGTTTAACGACAGACCGGTAATGGTCAACAACGTAGGCCAATACCGCGCCTGCAAAGGTGCTCCCAGGATATACGCGAGCAACATCATGAACATCTTCAACTCATACGTTCCGCTGAATCTGTTTCAGGCAACGCTGTCTGTGGAACTTTCGCGCAACGAAGTATCCGATCTGGTATCGCATTATCCGCACCGTACGGAAGTCATGGCTTTCGGAAGAACCGAGCTTATGTACACCCGCGATCCCGCAATGGACAACTGCACTCTGAAAGACGATACGGAAGCCGTATTTCCGGTGTATAAGGACAGGCGCGGATTTTCGCACATTCTCAATTCGGTCGATCTCTATCTGATAGACAGTCTGGAAGAACTGGGAAGGTCGGGGGTATCGTCGGTAGGATTGGATTTGAGAAAACGTCCGCCGGCTTTGGTCAAGGCCGTAGGGGAAATGTGCGTAAATCCGACTCCCAAGATGCGCGACCGCATCACCGAGATGTGCGGAGGTTCTTTCACCAGAGGTTTGTATCAACGCGGTGTCTGACTGAATCCAGTTGATTCTTTAAAATATCCGATGCGCAAGTATACGGAATCATGCTAAACAACCGTAAAGGCGATATGGGTTTCGGAGAGGCCGCAATATCTGTCATAGCAGTGGTATTGATATTGAACGCGTTCGCGGCAGCCGTGGCAGGCCATGACTACAGCAGCGATCCCGGGAAATTGGATTTCGGTATGTTGGATTTCGGCATATCAGATGGAGAATTCGTATTGAATTCGGCAGGATACGTAGAATCGTACATTCAGAGGGAAAGCCTCGACGGATTGGAATTAAGGGTCTCGTGTCCGCTGTACAGGGATTATCGCTGTTCGTTCGGTTCCGCCACGGAATACAGTTTCATTTATTCCGGTACGGGTGTGGCGCACGACGACTGCGGAAGAACGGTGCCGGTTGTATACAGGGTGTCGGTATGCTGAGAAACAATAAAGGATTCAGCGCAATATTCGACGTTTCCGTATTCACCGTCATAATTCTGCTTTGTGTTCCGTTGATATTCTATGCGATCCCGGAGAACGTGCACGGTACCGAAGCGGGGGACGCGATGGATGTTCTGACGGATACGAGACTGCGCATAAGCGATGTTACTGATACGGACGACGGTACCGTATGCGGACTGTATGATTTGTTGGCGTATTCGGTTTATTCCGGAGACAAGGGTCCGATGGAATTCGTAAAATCGTATTTGGACGAGGTTCTGTCAGGCCGTGATTATCTCTTTTCGGCAGAGTTCAAAGGAAAATCCGACAGCATAGGCAGTCTTGCCGGAGACGCAGCATCGTATTCGGAGCGTACGTGCAAAGTTTCCTCCGGAGGGGAAGTCGTTCTTAGGCTGGAGGTTGGGTAACGTTACGCATGAGATTATTTCGGCACAACATTCTAAATAACATTCAATGATGGTCGGTTATGTTCGCCGAAGTCAACGGAATCAGACTGTCCTATTCGGATACGGGCGAGGGATATCCCGTATTCATGATCCCGGGGTTTGCGGCAGACCGCAGATTCTGGAAAGACATGGTCGGAGAACTGAAAGATTTTCGTTGCATATCCGTGGACAACCGCGGATCCGGAAATACCGAATACAAGGGAAAATTCAAAATCGAAGATTTAGCCGAGGACATAATTTCCCTTGCCGGTTCTCTCGGCATACGCAGATTCAACATCATAGGATGGTCCATGGGTACGCATATCGCGGAAAAGATTTGTGCGTCGCATCCCGAAACGGTTAACCGCTGCGTTTTGGTATCGTCTTATCTGAGGCGTCCGTCCAGAGTGTACTATTTCCTGAAGAATTTCACCGCTTTGATGGAACAGGGCAAAATATCCGACGAAGGGTTCTGCATACTGATGAATTCGTTCTGTTTTACCGAGGATGAGTTCCGTAAAATGGAAGAAAACGGTAACATGCCGTCACAATCCATGGATTTCGACACAGAAGGGTTGAAGAGACAGATTGATGCGGTAAACAATTACGATCCGTATCCGGCCATTGAAAAAATCGAAGCACCCGTAATGGTAATCCACGGCAGCGAAGACACTATGGTTCCTCTGTACCATGCGGAAGAACTGTCCGCCCGTCTTAAGGACAGCGAACTGATAATAATGGAAGGTGCCGGACACAGAATATGCCCGGCATCATACGGCGATTTGGTAAGAGAATTCTTTTCACGCCGATTCGGTCAGTTTTAAGAAGTATTCGTGAACGCGCGTGTCGTCCGTGAGTTCGGGATGGAATGCCGTGGCAATCTGTTTTCCGTATTGGGCGGCAACGATTCTTCCGTCGTGTACGGCAAGCACATCCACACCGTCATCGTACGATTCTATGCACGGAGCACGGATGAATTCCATGGGAATGTCTCCGATACCCTTGAAACCGTCGACGCACGAGAAACTTCCCAACTGGCGTCCGTATGCGTTGCGTTTAACCGTAATGGGCATGGTTCCGATATGACAGCGGTCATCGTTGGATATATGTTTCGCAAGAAGTATCATTCCGGCACATGTGCCCATGACGGGCAGACCGTCCGAAATCATCCCGCGGAGTTTATCCATCATCCCGAGGTCGTTCAGCAGTTTGCCGATGACGGTACTCTCACCGCCGGGGAGGATTATGCCGTCCATCGGACGTTCGAGATCGCGCAGCTGTCTGATCTCGAAGCAGTCGGTGCCCAATGCTCTGAGCATATCCTCGTGTTCGATGAATGCGCCCTGTACGGCAAGGACACCGACGGTCATCACTGACCGCGCTCCGCCATCTTGATGTTCTCGAGTTTTTCAATCTCGTCTTTGTTGATTCCGACCATGGCCTCTCCGAGATTCTCAGAAACTTCGGCAAGGATTGCGGGATCGTTGTAGTTGGTGACTGCTTTCACAATCGCGGCAGCACGCTTTGCGGGGTTTCCGGACTTGAAGATACCCGATCCGACGAACACTCCGTCCGCTCCGAGCTGCATCATGAGTGCGGCATCGGCAGGTGTGGCAACTCCTCCGGCGGCAAAGTTGACAACGGGAAGTCTTCCGTTCTCGTGCACATAGCGGGCGAGATCGAGGGGGACCTGGAGCTGTTTGGCATACTCATAGACTTCATCGTCTCTGACGGCCTGAAGTTTGGCGATTTCGGCGTTCATGGCCCTCATATGGGAAACGGCCTGTACAACGTCTCCGGTACCGGGTTCTCCCTTTGTCCTGATCATGGACGCACCCTCTCCGATTCTCCTGAGGGCTTCGCCGAGGTTCCTTGCACCGCAGACGAAAGGCACTTTGAATTTTGTTTTATCGATGTGGTAAACATCGTCCGCGGGAGACAGAACCTCGCTCTCGTCGATGTAATCGATTTCGATTGCTTCGAGAATCTGGGCTTCCACGAAATGTCCGATACGGCATTTGGCCATGACGGGGATTGAAACGGCTTCCTGAATGCCTTTGATCATCTTGGGATCGGACATTCTTGAAACTCCTCCGGCGGCACGGATGTCCGCGGGGATTCTCTCAAGGGCCATAACGGCGCATGCTCCCGCTTCCTCGGCAATTCTTGCCTGTTCGGGTGTCGTAACGTCCATTATAACTCCGCCTTTGAGCATTTGTGCGAGTTCTTTGTTCAATCCGTATCTTTCGTTGACCATAGATTATGCCTCCGTCAATTAATGTATAAATTTATACATTGATAGACTGATAGTTACAATATTTGTTCATTTATCCAAAGTATATAAATTATATCATACTATTATACTAGGATATGTCATATTTGCCCTGCGGTTTATAAAATAACGTCTTTTCTGCGGGCTTCGACTTTTTGTCTTATGGTTTTTTGGATATGTTTTGTGCACGGCCACGAGCGGTCCATGTATTGTATCAATCTGAGCGGATCTTCCGAAGGGTTGGTGAGCGCCAGATATACGCGGCTCATGAACATGGACACCATGTACGGGAAATCGTCGCATATCGACGGACGGTCCTTCCATATTGTGCATCTGCGGTCTTTTCCCAAAAACGGGCACGGGCCTCTTTCTTTTTTTGCGATAAGGAGGCGTCCGTCTTCGGTTTGTGAAAGATTGTTTTTTTCGAATATGTCGGACGGTATCCCCGCGGCAGCCGAAACGCGTTCGATTTCTTCGGGAAGTACGATGATGTTGGGCTGATGACAGCACTTTCCGCACATCTCGCACGGTATGTCCCTGTAAGACATGCATATCTCGTACGCGATATCGAGATTGTGCTCCATATCGGCGGTGATTTCGTTCAATCCCTGAAGAATATATCTGCCGCGGTAGATTGCCATATGATCACATCGATCCGAGACCGAACAGGAATCCGATGATATTCAGTACAATTCCGATTCCGGCCATAGCGATGCACAGGTTCTTGTTGCATTCGATATATCTGGGAATGTTGACGGAATATCCGCTGATAACCATTCCGATTATTCCTGCGCATACTCCTACGGCGGGTTGTACGCTGATTCCGCATACGACTGCAATTATTCCGAGGATAAGAGAAACGAGAGAAAACATGAGGGGATTGCGTTTCTTTTCTCCGGTGTATTTTTGATCCAGTCTCCAGTCGCATTCCTCGCAGAACAGAGTATCTGCGGGATTGTCATGACCGCATTTGGGGCATCTCATGGATGCCGTTACTTTTAACCAGTTATTATGGGTTGCGTTCATATAACGTACAGATGTAGTATTTTCGGATGTAAACATTATAATGTTTAAGTTAATTGAGTTTAAGGTTGGTTGTTCAAGCCAATAAAATTATCCAGAGGGAGAATGTGCCGTTTAATCCGCTAGTTGCTTCAAAAAATATATGTGATACATTTCGCAGGTATATCTTATCAACTTTTGAAACAAACTGTGACATATATAATGAACAACTCAAGGAAATACTCGAGCATGACGATGCTATTATGCGTGGGCCGTTTATTCAAATCAGTCACAATTATCCTAATAGTGTATATATTGAAGATTTGATAAGAGAAGGCATTCTATCAAAAGAATTCATAACTATGAATTATACGCCTTTTTTAAAACGTAAACTTTACGCACATCAAGAGAT